>JAUIFD010000077.1 GCA_030429485.1 Phycisphaerae bacterium
TCTTCATGGGCGACGGCGGCTCGCTCGTGATCGGGTTTCTGCTGGCGTTCCTCACCGTGCGCACGACCTATTACGCACCCGAGGCAGGGCATCCAGCGGGCGCGTGGTACGCCGTGCTCGCGCCGCTCGTCATCCTCGCCGTGCCGCTCTACGACCTCACCGCCGTCACCGCGGTCCGATTGTCACAGGGCAAGAGCCCGTTCGTCGGCGATCTGCAGCACCTCTCCCACCGCCTCGTGAAGCGCGGGCTCTCCAAGCCGGCCGCTGTCGGCGTCATCTGCGGGCTGGCGGGGATCACGGGCCTGTCGGGTGTGCTGCTCCCGGTACTCCCCGCGTGGGGCGCGGTGCTCGTCGGCGTGCAGGTCTTTCTCACCCTCGCGGTGCTCGCGGCATACGAGCGTGCGTCCTCACCCGCCGTCACGACCGCACGAGAACCCGCCCCATGAACGCACGCCGGTGGACCATGCTCGGCGTGCTCGCGTTCCTCGTGCTCGCGCGCGTGGTCGTCTCGATCGACCCCCTCCCCGCGTGGGGCGCCGATCCGCTCCGCGCGCCCACGCCCGTGCTCGGCATCGGGCCCGCGGCTTCCATCGCCATCGACGCATGCCTGCTCATGCTCGGCGGGCTCACGCTCGTGCTGCGCTCCCGCAACGCACCGCGCGCGATCGCGATCGGCGCCTTGGGGGTCGTCGGTGCGACGTTCGGCGTGCTTCTCCACGGACGGTGGCTCGACGGGATCAGCATCGATGATCTTCGCATCGGGCTGAGCTGGGTTGGCGGGTTTGGGGGCGCGATCGTTGCCTGTGAGTTCGGACGCGAGCCGCTTGCACGGCGTGCGCTCGTCGCCGTCCTGCTCTCGGTCGGCGTCCTGCTCTTTGCCAAGGGCGCGATGCAGGTCTTCATCGAGCACGCCGAGACCGTGCGCGCATTCCGCGTCAATCGCGAGGCCTTCCTCGCCAACCAGGGGTGGGCGCCGGATTCCGCGCAGGCGCGGGCCTTTGAGCGCCGCCTCTCCGAGCCATCGGCGACGGGGTGGTTTGGGCTGACCAACGTGTGTCTCTCGGTCGCCCTGGCCTGCGCGCTCGGGCTGGGCGCGATGGCGTGGCGCGCGGTCATGGGCCGTGTGCGCGGAAACCCGACCGATCCCATCGATGCCCGCACACATCAGGTCCTTATCGCCCTGCTCATCATCGCCGCAGCCGTGACCCTGGGCACCGCCTTCCTCGGCCCGATCGCCGGCGGCTCGCTCGCCAAGGGTGCTGTCGGCGCTTTCGTGGTCGCTGCGTGCGCCCTCGGGGCCATCGGCGTCCTCGCGAGCCCCTCTCGCACGCGAGACCAGCGCGTCGCCCGCATCGGGCTTGTTCTCATCCCGCTCGCGTGCGTCGCGATCCCGCTCGGCGCGGTCGTCGCGCGCGGCCTCGTCGGCGAGCGCATGGGCGAGCTTTCCCTCTGGTTCCGATGGTTCTACCTGCAGGGCGCCGCCCGCATCATCGCCGAGCATCCTCTGCTCGGGGTTGGGCCCGATGGCTTCCAGACGGCCTACCAGATCGCCAAACCCGCGATCTCGCCGGAGAACGTGGTGAGCCCGCACTCGGTGCTGCTCGACTGGGTTGCCGGACTCGGTGTGCTGGGCGTCGCGCTCGGGGCAGCGTGGCTCCTCTGGATCGCTCGCTCCGCGAGCGGGATCGTGCGCACGGAATCGCCAACCCCGCCCGATGTCCGCGATCTGCGCGCCGGTGGGTGGTGGATCGTGGGCGTCATCGGCGCGGTGCTCATCTGGAACGTCGCGCTCCAGGAATGGCCGATCGCCGCGGCGGTTCCCGAGGCGACGTTCATGATCCTCGCGGAGGGTGTCGTCCGCGTGCTCGGGTGGGGGCTCGCGTGGGGGGTGGGTGCGGCGGCGGCGTTCGTGGTTTCGACGCCTTCGAGCGCGCGCCTTGCGGCGATCGGCGCGACGCTCGTCATCGCGGCACACGCCCAGATCGAGATGACCCTCACCACACCGGGCGGCGGCGCGTGGGCGCTCGCCTTGCTCGGCGTTGCACTCGCGCCGGCACGCGAGTCGGAACGGGGCGACGCGTCCGGCGAGCGCAAGAGCAGGGGCGCCCACGTGCCCGCGCTCATCGCTGGAGTCGGACTTGCCATCGTCGGCATGCTCGCGTTGCTTCCGGTGTGGCGCGTGCGGGGCTGGGAACGCGATCTCCGGGAGTCGGCTGCGGCATTGGCGCCCGTGACGCGCCTCGGCGAGGCGCTCGCCAACTCGCCGGGCGGCGCGACTCCGGAGTTGATTGACCAAGCGGAGTCGCTTGGCTTGGGGCGCCCCGCAAACGTGGACGATCTCATCCGCATCCTCGAACAGGCTCGGTTCGAGCGCGCGGAAGCGGGGGTGACCCGGCTCTTCGCCGCGGCGACCCGAGCGGGTGATCACGCCCCCACCCTTCGCGCTGCCGCCCGGGCGTCCGCGACGATGTCGACGATGCCCGCGGGCGAGCCGGATGCCTTCCAACATCTCAGCCACGGCGTCGCGCTGGCCGAGCGAGCGATCGAACGCCAGCCCGCCAACTCCTCCGGGTACTCGACACTCGCGTCGGTGCTCAGGGCTCGGTCGGCGGTTGGGCCTGAGCCCGCGGGCGACCTCCTCGCGGCGCGGGCGGCGCTCGAGTCCGGGTCGGCGCTCGACCCCCACGGCATCGACTTCCCCAAGTCGCTCGTGGAGGTCTGCGAAGCCCTGGGCGACGACGCCGGCGCCCGGGCGTGGGCCGCCCGAGCGCTGCAAGCGAACGCAAACCTGAGATTGGACCCCCTCGCGCAGCTGACGGACCGAGAACGCCGACGGCTCGAGCGGCTCGCTGGCGAGCGTTGAGCCGGGTTTCCGGGCGGGGTTGCGCTTGATTCTGCGCGTTCCGGGTGAAACGATTGGGTGATGCGGGAGCGGACGCGATCCGGCTCCCGATCGGGAACTGCGAAGGGACGACCGCGTGGACGAGGACGATGACCATGCGCGCTGAGTTGTACTGATCCGGAGCCCCAGCTCCGCCTTCGCCCACCGACCCGACCGATCATCGAACGCGTCCACCTTTCCGCGGACGCGAGCGTTCAAAACAGGCATCACTTACACCGGACCCCTGACCCGGGCCCGGCGCTGAATCAGAGCACCCGCCGGAAGGCACCGACCGAGGACCGACCATGCCCACCGACCTTTCGAACATCCGGAACATCGGCATTTGCGCCCACATCGACGCCGGCAAAACGACGGTGACCGAGCGCATCCTGTACTACACCGGTAAGAACTACAAGCTCGGCGAGGTGCATGAGGGCACCGCGACGATGGACTTCCTGCAGGAGGAGCAGGAGCGCGGCATCACGATCCAGTCGGCCGCGACGACCTGCCCCTGGAGCAAGGACGGGCGCGACTACAAGGTCAACCTGATCGACACCCCGGGCCACGTGGACTTCACGATCGAGGTCGAGCGTTCGCTCCGCGTGCTCGACGGCGCGGTCGCCGTATTTGACGGCAAGGAAGGCGTGGAGGCGCAGTCGGAGACGGTCTGGCGTCAGGCCGACCGGTACAAGGTGCCCCGCCTGTGCTTCATCAACAAGATGGACAAGCTCGGGGCCGACTTCTACTTCAGCTTCGACACGATCAAGAAGCGCCTGGGCGCCAACCCGATCGCGGTGCAGCTGCCGATCGGCCACGGGCAGGAGCTCCTGGGCATCGTCGACCTGCTCAAGATGAAGGCGTACATCTTCGAGGGTGACGCTGGCGAGAAGGTGACGGAGAAGGACATCCCGGCCGACATGGTCGAGCTGGCGAGCGAGTGGCGTCACAAGCTCATCGAGGAGGCGGTGTCGCTCGACGACTCGCTGATGGAGAAGTACCTCGAGGACGAGGATTCCGTGACGCCGGACGAGATCCGCGCGGCGCTGCGTAAGGGCACGATCGCCCGCACGTGCAACCCCGTGTTCTGCGGCTCGGCGCTGCGGAACATCGGCGTGCAGCGCCTGCTCGACGGCGTCATCGATTACCTGCCGAACCCGACGCAGGTGCCGCCGGTCGAGGGCACGGACCCGCGGGATGCCGAGAAGAAGCTCACTCGCCCGCACTCGGACGAGGCGCCGTTCTCCGCGCTCGTGTTCAAGGTGGTCTCCGACTCGCACGGCGACCTGACCTATATGCGCATCTACTCGGGCACCATCAAGAAGGGCACACGCCTCATCAACCCCGTCAACGGCAAGAAGGAGAACGCGTCGCGCATCTTCGAGATGCACGCGAAGGACCGCCAGGCGCTCGACGAGGTCGGGGCGGGCAACATCGTCGCGGTGGTCGGCATCAAGGACTCCATCACGGGCGACACCCTCTGCGACGCGGACGATCAGATCGTGCTCGAGCGGATGGACTTCCCCGAGCCGGTGATCTCGATGTCGATCGAGCCGAACACGGCCGACGACAAGCGCCGCCTCTCCGAGGCGCTGGCGACGATCCGTCGCGAGGACCCTTCGTTCCGCTCGCAGTACGACGACGAGACGGGCCAGACGATCATCTCCGGCATGGGCGAGCTTCACCTTGAGATCATCAAGAACAAGCTCACACGCGACATGAAGGTCGGGTGCCAGGTCGGCAAGCCGCGCGTGTCGTACCGCGAGGCGATCCAGGGCTCGGCCCAGAACGTGCGCGGGCTCTTCAAGAAGCAGTCCGGCGGTCGCGGTCAGTTTGGCGACGTGCACATCAACATCCAGCCCTACACCGAGGCGCAGGCCGAGGCCGACGGGCTCAAGATGAAGGAAGGCGTGACGTTCGTCTCGAAGATCGTCGGCGGCAGCGTGCCGAAGGAGTACATCCCGTCGGTCGAGGCGGGCATCCGCTCGACGGCCCTCTCTGGCGTCAGCGCCGGGTATCCCCTGATCAACGTCAAGGTCGAGCTGACCGACGGCTCGTACCACGAGGTCGATTCGTCGCAGGTGGCGTTCGAGCAGGCGGCTCGTCTCGCGCTGCAGGCGGCGGTGAACAAGGCCGGCTCGGTGCTGCTCGAGCCGATCATGAAGGTCGTGGTCACGACGCCGGAGGAGTACGTCGGCAACGTGACCGGCGACCTCTCGTCGCGGCGCGGCATGATCGTCGACTCCGAAGACCGCGGGCACGTGAAGGTCGTGCACGCCGAGGTGCCGCTCTCCGAGATGTTCGGGTACACCACGATCCTCCGCGGGCTCTCGCAGGGTCGCGCGGCGAACTCGATGGAGTTCCAGGAGTACCGCCCGATGCCGCCGAACATCGCGAAGGAAGTGATGCAGACGGCGTGATCCGAGTTCGCGAGTCTGGCAAGTCCGTACCTGGGAGCCCCCCGCCTCTGCGGGGGGCTCTTCTTTGCGCCGCGCGGCCTCGCGAGCGAGCATCGGTCGGTAGCCGCGGCGACCGGCCGACGGCGCGGCGAACCTGTACACTCGCGCCCCCGCCCTTGGGCGGTACCCCTCGCGGAGGCGCTTTGAATGGACGAATCGGCCCCGACTCCCGCGCACGACGGGACGACCCCGGCGTTCTTGCGGACGCGGTTCAGCGTGATGATGTTCCTCCAGTACGCGATCTGGGGGGCGTGGCTGCCGATCCTGTATCCCTTTCTGCTTGGGCATCGCGGCTTCGGCCTCGACCAGGTGGGCGCGATCCTGGCGGGCGGCGCGGCGGGCGCGATCATCGGGCCGTTCATCGCGGGGCAGATCGCGGACCGGTACTTCGCGACCGAGCGGTTCTTGGCGGTCTCGCACCTCATCGGGGCGGTGCTGGTGTGGTTTCTCGCGGGGGTCGGGTCGTTCTGGCCCTTCCTCGGCATCAGCGTGATCTACGGCATCGTGTACGCCCCCACGCTCGCCCTGACCAACTCGATCTGCTTCCACCACCTGCCCGACCGTGACAGCGACTTTGGCAAGGTGCGCGTGTGGGGCACGATCGGTTGGATCGCGGCGGGCATCGTGGTCGGGCAGTGGCTCCTCTTGAAGTACACGCCCGTCGATGTGGACGCGGCGATTCAGGCGGCCGAGCAGAACGCCGGGCGCGCCGACGCGTTCAAGCTCAGCGCGGTGCTCGGGATCATCATGGGGTTCTACTGCTTCTCGCTCCCGCACACGCCGCCCGCTCGTGCGGCGAGGGAAGCCAACGCGACGCTGGAGGCGATCAAGGAAGCGAAGCGGCAGCCGCTCATCACGCTCTTCCTGCTCGCCGTGCCGGTGTCGATGATCCACCAGTTCTACTTCGTCCACGCGGCGCAGTTTCTCTCGACGCTTCAAACGGGCGCGGCAACGGACAGATTCGTTGGGGCGGTCAATCGCGTGCTCGGCGTGGGCGGCGGCGGTCTGATGACCATCGGCCAGATGACCGAGATCGCCGTGCTCGCTCTGATTCCGCTCTTCGCGAAGCGCGTGGGGCGGAAGTGGCTGCTCGCGGTCGGGCTCGTGGCCTACGCGCTGCGCATGGTGGTTTTCGCGTACCTCACACCGATCCACGGCGCGACGGGCATCCCGGAGGTTGTGCTCGCGATCCTCGGCATCTCCATGCACGGGTTCTGCTTCGGGTGCTTCATCTTCGTGTCGTTCATGATCGTGGATGAGCAGACAACCCCGGACGTTCGCGCGAGCGCACAGAACCTGTTCAACCTCGTGATCGTCGGCATTGGGATCATCGTCGGGAGTTGGTTCGCGACGAGCATCGTCGGCTCGTTCGCGATGGACCCCGTGCTCGACGCTGCGGGTCAGCCCGTGCTGGACGAGGCGGGCGATCCGCTCCAGGTGATGAACTACGGCCGCCTCTTCGCGGTGCCCATGTGGATGTCCGTCGGTTGCCTTGTCGCGCTGGTGGCGTTGTACCCGTCGAAGGTGCGGAAGGTCGAGCCATCCTCGGGAGACCCCGGGTCGTGACAAACCCGCGGGTAGAGTCGCCGAGGCGGGCGGGGATTTGGTACGCTGGCGGAGACCGTCACTCAGGAGATCGGAATGTCCGAACAACACGCAAACACATCGCGCCGTGACTTTCTTGGCACCGCTGCGGCACTCGGCGCCGCAGCCGCGCTCGGAACCGCCGCCGGAAAGGCCGCGGCCCGTCCTCACCGCCCGCTCACGCCCCGCGTCAAGCCGATGCGCGGCACGAAGCTCGGGCCTGCCGATCCGATCCGCATGGCGGTCATCGGCACGGGCGGCATGGGCACGGGGCACTGCAACAGCATCTGCGAACTCGCCAAGCAAGGGCGCACGGACACGCAGATCGTCGCGGTCGCCGACGTCTGCGATTCGCACCGGATGCGTGCGAAGAACTCGTGCCAACAATCGCAGGGCATCGATGTGGACGACTACCGCGACTACCGCGAGGTGCTCGCGCGTGACGACATCCACGGCGTGCTGATCGCGACGCCCGAGCACTGGCACGCCCAGTGCGTCGTCGACGCGCTGGAGGCGGGCAAGGACGTGTACTGCGAGAAGCCGATGACGCTCAACTTCGATATGGCGATGGACGTGCGGAAGGCCGTCCTCGCCCATCCGGAGCGCATCTTCCAGGTCGGCACGCAGAAGATGATCCTGCCGAAGTACGTCAAGGCTCGCGAGGTCATCAAATCGGGCCTCATCGGCAAGCCGGTGTGGAGCCAAACGAGCTACTGCCGCAACACGCCCGCGGGCGAGTGGAACTACTACGGGATCGACCCGAGCTGGAAGCCGGGTGTCAACGTGGACTGGGAGACCTGGCTCGGCTCGATGGGGCCGCGCGCGTGGGACCCGAAGGTGTTCATCCGCTGGCGCCGCTACCGGGATTTCTCGACGGGCATCATCGGCGACCTGCTCGTGCACGAGGTGACGCCGATGGTCAACGCGCTCGATCCGGGTTGGCCGACGCGGGTGACCGCGATCGGCGGGCACTACATCGACAAGGAGATGGAGAACTTCGACCAGGTCAACCTCACGATCCAGTTTGGGCAGACCGACCACACGATGATCGTCGCGGGCGCGACGAACAACGAGGTGGGGCTCGAGACGATGATCCGCGGCAACAAGGGCAACATCTATCTCGGTTCGCGTCACTGCGTGGTGCGTCCCGAGCGTCCGTACGTCGACGACTTCGACGCCGAGACGATCGAGTGCCCGGACATCGGCAACGACCAGGACGGCCTGCGCCTGAACTGGCTCGAGTGCATCCGCTCGCGCGAGCCGGCGGTCTCCAACATCGATCTGGCGAGCAAGGTCATGGTGATGGTCGACCTCGCGACCCGCTCGATGTGGGAGGGCAAGACGTTTGCCTTCGACCCCGACACCATGAAGACACGGGCGCTCTGAGCTCCCGTGAGTAGGGCTCGAAGTACTGGCGACTGAGCGCAGCGATCCGGAAGCGGCTTGCGCGGGCGTGCGGCTTGCGCTCGGCGCGATGGGTACGCGGTTTGAGTTGCTGATCGCCGACCAGGAAGACCCCGTGCGCCTCCGAGCCATCGGCGAGGAGGCGCTCGGGGTCATTCACGACGAGCACGGCCGCCTGACCCGCTTCGAAGCGTCGTCGATGATCGCGCAGATCAACCGCGGGGCGGGCCTACACGCGGTGCGCGTCGACCGCGAGTTGTTCGACCTCCTCGAGGAGAGCGAGGCGATCCACCGCGAGAGTCTGGGGACGTTCGACATCGCCGTAGGGACCCGCGCGACCGCGGACGCGGTCTCGCTCGACCGGACGCATTGCACGGTGCGCCTCGCGTCGGGGGTCCAACTCGACCTCGGCGCCATCGCCAAGGGGTACGCGCTCGACCTTGCCGCCTCCGTGCTGCGCGAGCACGGCGTGCGTTCTGCACTGCTCCACGGAGGGACGAGCAGCGTGATCGCGATCGGCGCTCCGCCGGGAGGGCTGGCTTGGGGCATCGAGACCCCTGGCTTGGGGCCGGGGTCGGTCGCGCTGCGCGATGCGGCGCTTTCCGTTTCCGACGCGGGGTCGGAAGTCGGTCGGGTCAGCGACCCCAGGACCAGCGAGCCGATCGCGAGCGGGTGGCGGGCGGGCGTGACCGGACCGTCCGCGCGAGATACCGACGCCTGGGCGACGGCGCTTGTCGTGCTGGGAGCCTCCGCAGCCGCCCCCGGAGGCGAGGTCGAGCGCGCGTTCACCCGACGCGGGCTCGCGGCTATTCTGCCCGAACTCGAAAGGACCTCGGATGCTTGAACACGACCGCCGCGAGTTTCTTGTTCGTTCCGCAGGCGGGCTCGCCGCGATGGCGCTGCTCCCCGAGTTGGGGCTCGCCCGCATGCCCTCGCCCCGGGCCGATCTCCGCGTCGGCGTCGTCGGCGTCGGGCGCCACGGACGCGATGTGCTCGCGGAGATCGCCAAGATCGAGGGCGCGACGATTACTGCGATCGCCGACACGGACGAGCGGCGGCTGGCGTCCGGGCTGCGGCGCACGAGCGGCGCGGAGGGCTTTGCCGACGTCGGCTCGTTGATCAGCGCGGGGCTGACCGACGCGATCGTGATCGCGACTCCCACGCACACCCACCGCGAGGTCGCGGAAGAGGCGTTCGCTTCCGGGCAGCACGTGTACGTCGAGGCCCCCCTTGCCGCGACGCTCACGGATTGCAAGGCCATCGCGGCCAGCGCTCGGTCGGCGACCGGCGTGATCGCGGCGGGACTGCAAGGGCGGGCCAACCCCGTGTACCAACTCGCTCGCACGTTCTTCCGGTCGGATTCGGTCCGCGATCTTGTCGCAATGCGCGGCCAGCGCCACCAGAAGACCTCGTGGCGCACTCCCGCGTCTGACCCGGCCCGCGAGCGGGCGCTCAACTGGGTGCTCGATCCCGAGGTCTCGCTCGGGCTCGCCGGCGAATGGGGCACGCACCAGTTCGACGTCTTCAACTGGTACGTCGGACGGTATCCGGTGAAGGTGCGCGGCAACGGCTCGATCCGTCTGCACAAGGACGGGCGAGAGATCGCCGACACGATCGCCTGCACGCTCACGCTCGACGACGGCGCGGAACTGCAGTACTCCGCGACGCTCGCCAACTCGTACGAGGGCATGTACGAGGTGCTCTACGGCACGAACGCGGCGATCAAACTCGGGTGGAGTCACGGGTGGATGTTCAAAGAGGCCGACGCCCCAACGCAGGGCTGGGAGGTCTATGCGAACCGCCAGCAGTTCCACAAGGATGAGGGCATCACCCTCATCGCGGGCGCGACCAAGCTCGCCGAGCAGGGCAAGCTCAAGCAGGGGATCGGGCTCCCATTCAGCTCGCTCTACTACGCGCTCGGCGATTGGCTCGCCGCGGCGAGTGAAGGCAGCGAGGCGGCGTGCTCCTGCGACGAGGCGGCGCGTGCGACCGCGGTCGGCATCGCGGCGAATCGCGCTGTCGTGACCGGAGAGGAAATCAGCGTCGAGATGTAGCGGCGACGAGCCACACCCGAGTGCCACATGACCACACCACGACTCACGTCATTCAACCCGCTGTGGCGCTTCGGCGTCGGCATTCTCGCGATCTGCCTCGCCGGCGGGTACATGGTCGCGGGCTTCTATCTGCAACATCACTACGAGAACCGCGACGAGGTGCCCGGGATCTCGATGACCGACATCCAGGGCGCGTACGCCGGCGTGGTCGTGCCATCGCCCATGCGGGCCGCGCTCGAGGCGGCGCACCCCGCTGACCTCGCCGATGCCGACCGCCAGGCGTTGCTCGATTGGCTTTCGGGCGACCGCGTCCGCCAGGACTACGAGAACTTCGACCTCGGCGACGCGATGCCCGCGGACATCATCGCGGTCGCGTGCCTCGATTGCCACAAGCGCTCCGCGACGGGCGACGGCGCGTATCCCGAACTCCCGCTCGAGTACCCCGACGACGTGTTCGCGGTGGCGCAGAGCCGGGAGATCCTGCCGAAGGACCCGATCATCATCGTGCAGTCGTTGCACGCCCACGCGCCGAGCATGGCGACGGTCACGCTCGTGCTCGCCCTGCTCGCGGGGATGACACGCTGGCCGCGCTGCTTCATAGGCCTGGTCGTGGCGGTGACCGCCATCGGCCTGCTCGGGGACCTCAGCGCGCAGTACCTCGCACGCGTGCGCACGGGCGAGACTTGGTGGGCATTCGTCATCGTCGGCGGTGGCTTCGCATCGTCAGGCGGCGTGGGGCTCATGTCGCTCCTTGTGCTGCTCGATGCGTGGCTACCCGGCGGTCGGCCAAAGCCCAAGAAGGCGGACTGAGCCCACCGGACCAGAGCCTCCCCACGTCTCGCTTCGTCAAGATCGCGTTCAGACGCCGAGGTTCACTCCGCAGGGCGATATCGCGTGGTAACGTTGCGTCCTTGGCTGCATAGCCAAGGGCTGCACCGCCAGAAGGAGCCCGCGATGACCAAACCGAACCAGGTCGCCTCCATGCACCGGCGTGATCTGCTCGCTGGAGCCCTCGCCGGAGCGGCGATCACGCCCTTCGCGACCGCCCGTGCGCTCAGCGTTCGGGGCGCGGAGCGTCGGCGCGTGCTCCGTTTCGCGCACCTCACCGACACGCACGTGCAGCGCGAGCGTGCTGCCGGCGAGGGCTTCGCCAAGTGCCTCCACCACGCGCAGTCGCAGGCGGACGCGCCGGAGCTCATCATCTTCGGCGGCGACAACGTGATGAACGTCGATGGCGACGGGCGCGCCACCGCGGTCGAGCAGCTCGCGGTCTGGAACTCGACGGTGCGGAACGAGTGCTCACTCCCCCACCACACCGTCATCGGTAACCACGACGTGCTCGCGGGCCACCCCGTCGATGGAAAGAAGTGGGCGACGGACGCCTACGGGCTCGACGGACGCTTCTACTCCTTCGAGCGCGCGGGCTGGAAGTTCGTCGTCCTCGATTCGACCATGCCCGAAGCACGGGGGTACAAGGGGCGTCTCGACGAGACCCAGTTTGAGTGGCTCACGGACGAACTGGCCGACACACCCGAGCGCACGCCTGTGTGTGTCGTCTCGCACATCCCGATCATCGCGCCCTGCGCCTACTTCGACGGCGACAACGAGAAGACCTCCGACTGGGTCGTTCCCGGCGCCTGGATGCACATCGACGCGCGACGGATCAAGGGGCTCTTCCACGAGCACCCCAACGTCAAGCTCTGCCTCTCAGGCCACATCCACCTCGCGGATACGGCGACGTACCTCGGCGTCACCTACGCGTGCAACGGCGCGGTGTGCGGCGGGTGGTGGAAGGGCCCGAATCAGGAGTTCGCCCCCGCCTACGCGCTCGTCGATCTCTACGACGACGGCACGTGCGCCGTGCAACTCGTCGAATACGGCTGGGAAGCTCGCGAGTAGCGCCGCGGGATGCCGGCCCGTCAGTGATCGGCGTCGGTCTCCTCGCCCTCTGTGTTGCGCCTGGCGATGACCGAGTGGCCGCCGTTGTGCAGCGTCATCGAAGCCGCGGGCCCTTCGCCGGCCTCGAACGTGATCGTGACCGTCGCCTGCTGGCGGACCTGCCAACTCGCGCCGCCATCGCGCGGGCGGAGTTGCACCACGATGTTCCCGGGCGCCCGCATGTTGAGCCCCCCTTCCTCAAGGAGAATCTCGAACGACTCACCGTCGTCGGTGGTGTACACCCCCACGAGCGGACGCTTGATCGCGTCCGGGACATCGCTCTCCGCGACCTGTTCGGCCGCGAGTGGCGTCCCCTCGCGCGGCACGACGAACGCTGCGCTCCCTTGGTGCATCTCAAGCCCATCGATCACGCCGGCATCGTCACGCAGGAACCGAATGGAGATCTGCTCGGGCGCGATCGCGAAGGCCCAATGCCCGGCGTCATTCGGCTCGAGCAAATCGAACACCATCTGGCTCGGCACGTCGAGCGCAAGGCCCCCCTCCTTCGCCACCACCTCGAACCGCTCGTTGTCAAACGGGCCGAAGTCCGCGATGTAGGTACCCACATACTCCGCGAGCGCAGCCGGCGTTTCGGACGCCGCGGCTCTCGCCTCCCCCGGGTGGATCAGCAGGTCATCGATGTGGTCCTCAAGCCGCAGCACGGTCATGCCCCCGCGCGACTGCGTGAAGTAGAGCACCATGAGGTCAAGGTCGGGCCACGCCCACGCGATCGTGCCATCGGACCCCGAGTGACCGATCACGACCGGGTCACCCGGAACGTCGCCTGCCGGGCAGTGCAGCACCGACATCTGGCCGTACCACGTCTCGAGACCGCGAAACCCGGTCGGCAGCCGCTCATCAGACCCGAGCATGCTCATGGGCGAGACAGGCGTCAGTATGCGCTGCACGCTCTCGGCTGTCAGTATCGAACCATCGCCGACACGTCCCGCGTCCATCCACATCGCGAGCAGCTTGGCGTAGTCCGTGGGCGATGAGTAGAGCGTCTGCGACCCCCACGCGAATGGGTAGAGCGGCCCGTTGTTGGGTGTCCAGAAGCGCGCCCATGCCCCGCCTGACCCGACGTAGAGGCTCGCCACGCGAGCGAAGCGCGCATCGCTCTCATCGATGCCGTAGAACGTGTCGTTCATGCTGAGCGGCGTGAGGATCTCCCGCGTGACAAACGCGTCGATCGTCTCGCCTGTGATCTGCTCGACGATCGCCGCCACCGTGTCGGTGCCGATGTCCGAATACCAGAACTTGCTGCCAGGCTCGAACTCGGGCCCGTGCTCTCCGGCCGCGGCGACCTGGGCCTGCAGATCGGGGAACTGATCCACGCGTTCGAGTACGGTGAGCGGAAGACCCGAGCGGTGCGTGAGCACCTGTTCGACCGTGATCTCGCGGGAGTCGTCGGTATCGAACGCCGGAAGGTATTTCGCGACGGGATCCTGGAGGCGGAGCTGTCCTCGCTCGATGAGCATCTGCGCCGCGACCCCGGTGATCGGCTTGGTCATCGAGCGAATGTTGCAGAGCGTGCCGAACTCCCACGCCTTGTCGGCCTCACGGTCGGCGTCGCCGTAGACCCGGTGGAAGATCGTCCGTCGGTTCTTGATGACGAGGAGCTCGGCGCCCACCGCGTACTCCTTGTCGACGTACCCCTCAACGACGGCGCCGAGCTGCTCGACCGCTTCCGACGGCACGCCCTGGCTTTCGGGCGTCGCTTCCGGGAACGCGTCGCCTGGAACACCGGCGCGTTCTTCGGGCGCCGACTCCCGAGCGGGCGGCGCATCCGAGTGCGACCAGGCGATCAGCGCCGTCGCTCCCAGCACGAACGCCGCCTCGATCAAGGCGATGAGAATCGGGCGCTTGTTGCAACCTCGTCCACAGCAGAACATGGCAACTCCTTACCGCTCAAGCATGGCGAGCATCGAACGCGCCATCCCGAGCAACTCACGCGCCGGACGCCCTGCGCCCGCCGCGATGTTCATCCCCTGAAAGAGCGTCGTCAGCAGGCGAGCCTCGGCACGAAGCGACGCGCGTCCCAGCGCGAGCGAACCCTCCGCGCGCGCACGCACCAGAAGATCGTGGAACGCCTCGTCCAGTTCGTGCATCACGCGATCGATCCGCCCCTGCACACATGCCGGGCGGTCGCCCGACACCGACGCACGCACGATCATGCAGGTGCGCACGCACCCGCCGTCCGAGCCACGCCTCGCGACCGACTCGAAGAACGCCCGGAGCACCCCCATCGCCGGCCCCTCCTCACGGAGCGGCGCGACCACGCGCTCGCGCAGGGCGGCGATGTACGCGTCCATCGCCTCGGCGTAGAGCGATTCCTTGCTCCCGAACGCGGCGTAGAAGCTCGAACGCCCGATGCCCATCCGCTCCTCGAGCACCGCTGTCGAGGCGTTCTCGAACCCGAGGTCCCAGAACGCGTCCATCGCCAGATGCACCGCTTCGGTGCGATCGAATGCCCGGGGTCGTGCCATGGGGAGCCTCCACCGGGA
>JAUIFD010000078.1 GCA_030429485.1 Phycisphaerae bacterium
GGGTCACGTCCTCTTCGCTCGCCATCTCCAGGCAGTCCTCGCAGGAGCTCACGCGGTCGGGGTGCTCGGGGCAGCTGTCGCCCGCGTCTTCCTCGACGAAGGTCCGCGCGTCGGCCAGCGGGCTGGCGGCATCCGAATCCCCGGGCACCCTCGCGGCATTCTTGCATCGAACCCGCGCCGTGGTTAGACGTGGATCGAGCGGGCCCTGCCCCCCGCGCCACGCCACGATGCTTCATCCAAACCTCAGCCAGCTGCTTCTGCGCGACGACGTGCGAGCCGAGTGGATACACCTCGTCGCGACGCGCACCACGGGCGGCGGGTTCGAGCCGGAGACGGTCACCCTCTGGTTGGACCCGGTCACCCACCTGCGGAGAAGGTCGTACTCGAGTGGGAGCGGGAATCTTGCCCGGCGAGCGCTGACCGGCGACGCGGCGGGCCTCCCGGCCCGCCGCCCACGCTGACGTTCGCTCGCGTCGCGCCGCCAGCCCTCGACGGCGGTTGGTTCTCCCCGGGATACCACGCCGCACGCTACCGTCTGCACGCTCACGTACACTCCTGAATGAACTCGATCGTGTCGCTGGCTTGCGCCATCGCACTTGCGCAGGTCGACACGCTCCATGCCCAGCAGGCCCGCGATTCCGGTTCGACGGGTGAAGTGCTCGCCGATCCGGCGTGGGACGCGATCTTCACCCGCGAAGCAGGTTGGAACGGCGGCGACATCGCCCATTCGATCGACCTACGCGACGGCCGAACGCTCTGGTTCTTTGGTGATTCGATCATCGGTCCCGTCCGCGATGGCGCGCGCAGAGGTGAGGAGTCGAAGTTTGTCCGCGGCGCAATCGGTTGGCACCCGACGCCCAAGCACGGCGAAACACCACTCGGCATCGAGTTCGCCGGAGCTGACGCGCTCGGCGACACCCCAGCCGCGCAGTGGGCGAAGCCCGACGCCGGCCTGTTCCCTGAGGGCTCGTGGTTCTGGCTCATGAACGACGGCGAGGTGGTCACCGACCCAAGCGGCGAGCGACGACTGGTGTGTTTCGCGACCGTGCTTGGTTCCGCGGGCAACCCCGACGGCGTGTGGGACTTCCGCCAGATCGGCGGCGCGATCCTCACCACGCGCGAGTTGGCAGGCTCGCCGGCTGCCTGGCGCCCCACGCAGACGATCAACCCGCTTGTGACCGCGGAGGCACGTTTCGGCGAGGCACACACGCCGACCGACAACTGGGGACTCGCGATCATCGACTGGCCCGCCAAATCCAGCGAGGGCGAGCGAACGCTCTTCGTCTATGGCGTGCGCGCCGAGCGCGGCGCCAATGGCCTGTTAATCGCACGCTGCGCCGAGGAACACCTCGACTCGCCGGACGCTTGGCGGTTCTTCGACGGATCGGCGTGGTCCACCGACCCTCACGACGCGTCGGTCATCGCTCAAGGGCTTGTGTCGGAGTTCACGGTCGAGGCGGTTGCGATCCCCGGCAGGGCGCAGGACACGCTTGTTCTGGTGCAGAGCGAGCCGATGCTCGGGCGCCGCATCCTCGTTCGGACCGCGGGTTCGCCCGAGGGGCCGTGGTCCGGGGCGACGCCCGTGTTCGAGGTCCCCGAGCTTGCGAACGACGATCGCCTGATGACCTACGCCGCCAAAGGCCACGCGGGCCTGTCGCGCGGCGGCGAACTGCTCGTGAGCTACGTGATCAACTCCCGCGACTTCGGCCAGATCTTCGCCGACGCCAAGCTCTACCGACCGCGCTTCGTGCGGATCCCGGCGTCGCGGATCCCGCACGCTCCCGACTGAGCATCGCACGAGATCCAAAGAGCACAAAGGGGCGCCCGCACTGGGCGCCCCTTCGGCTACAGGGGCAAGTTTAGGAAACGCCTTGAGGGCGCATCAGCACCCGTTGGTCAGGGCGTCCTGGTAGGCCGCGAGGAAGGCGAAGAAGTCGTTGGTGTTGATGTTGCCATCGCCACCGGGGGGCGAGAAGTCGGCGCCCAGGTCCTGGGTCTGGTAGTAGCTCAGGAACTGGAAGAAGTCGTTCGTGTTCACCTGGCCGTCACCGTCCGGCGCGGGCGCAAGGTCAGCCGCGCACGTGTCGCCGCCGACCACTTCACCCTCGAACGTGATCTCGGCAACCTGCATCGAGTTCACGGCCGCGGCCGCGACGACATCGACGATCACCATGCGGTACGCGGTGTACGCCTCCGTGTTGTTGACGAAGACGGGGTCACCCTGCGTCAGGCGGTCAAGCGGGAGCGCGAGGAACCCGCCGTCGATGAACGTCCAGTTCTCACCCGAACCGTCGCTGTTGTCGGTGCTCACCAGCGCGTCGTTGGTGCCGTAGAGCTCCCACACCGCGGGATCACGCTCAAAGAAGTCGTTGGCGGTCGTCATCGAGAAGCTCTGGACGATCGTGGCCTTGCCATCGGCACGCTGCATGATCACGCCGGTGTTCTGGATGCCGAAGTTCAGGTACTTGGTCAGCGCGTCGCCGTCGAACGCGTTCGCCGGGGTCTCCGCGCAGGGGTAGTTGCTTTCGGACTTGAAGACGCCGATCGCAAGCGCCGGGTCGCCATCCTGGAGCACCTGGTCGCCGCTGCCGCCCGGGCCGGTGTACAGCGACACATCAGCCACCTGCATCGAGTTGGCGCACGGCGAGTCGCGCAGAGTGGGGAAGATGATCTTGTAGGACTCGTAAATGGTGCCGTTCGAGAAGTCGTGGATCGCACCGGGGGTGAACCGATCCATCGACGGATCGAGCGTGCCGCTGGAGATCAGCGTCCACGACTCGCCCATGCCGTCGCTGTTGTCGAAGCTCGCGATGGCGTCGTTCGTCCCGTACAGCTCGTACGAAGTCGGATCGCGCTCCGGAGCGTCGTTCGCCGTGGTGAACTGGATGCTCTGGACGGTCGAGGGCCCATAGAAGAACGGCGTGATGATGAGGCCCGTGCCCTCCTTGCCGAAGTTCAGATACTTCGTCGTGGCATTCTGATCGGCAACGAACCCCGGCCCCTCAGCGCCCGGGTAGTTGCTGAAGATGCCCGTATCCAGGTCGATCGCCAGGAAGGTATCGCCCGGCCCAAAGAGCTGAGCCGCCGCGGGCGCGGCGGTCATCGAAAGTGCGGCCAGAAGTCCGAGCGTGCTTGTACGTTGCGTCATTGCTGTGATCCTCTCGATGTACGGCTCTTGTCGGGCCCCGATACGAACCGGAAGGCCTTGGTGTCCGCCGTTTGCCTAGGAGTAAGGTACCGCCCGACGACAGCGGGCAAACTCGGGGTTTCCCCGAAACTGGGCCCCTGAAGCGAGATATCCGCCATGGGACTCTTCTTGCTCGGCCTTTGTTGACAGTGCCCAGTCGGCGCACCAGTGAAAACCACGGCTCCTCCCAGCGGGCTGACGAGCGGCTGAGACTCACCCGCGGAAATCAGCCACTCCCACCAGGCATCGCGCACCTCGCGAAGGCCCGGTGGTGTGGATCAGTGGTCGCGCGACGCACCGCACTGGGGCTCAGCAGCCCGCCTGATACGCCGCCAAGAACGCGAAGAAGTCGTTCGTGTTGATCGCGCCGTCGCCCACGAAATCCGCCGCAGGATCGCCCGCCTGATACAGGCTCAGGAACCGGAAGAAGTCGTTGGTATTCACGTCGCCCTCTCCCGTGAGGTCGGGCGGACACGCCGAACCCGGTTCCTCGACGCGGAACAGCGAGAAGTCACGCCGATTCACGATCTGAGGCTGGTATGACCCGAGCGCATACACCGCACCATCGGGCGACGCCGCGATCGCGGCCACCGTGTCCGAAGACGAACCCGAGTCGAGCGTCGTTTCCGAACGCACCGAACCGTCGGGCAGCACCCGGGTGATCGCCAAGTCCGACCCCTGCTGACCGAGCACGTAGAGATGACCATCACGCCCCTTGGTGACATGCCCACCCACATTGGCGCTCCTCACCGTGCCACCCAAGCCAACAGCACGACGCCGTCACCACCGGAGCCCGACACGACGATCGTGCCGTCATCGAGCTCGGTGATCGCCATGGCATTGAGCGCGCCGAGGTCAGCACTCGTGTGATCCCATCGGTGGTTACCGTCCGCGTCGTACTTGACGATGACAAAGTCGTCCGCACTCGTGTCGCCCTGCCAGGCGTACCCCGCCGCATACACGTTGCGCGCCGCATCCGTATGCACAGCCCTGAAGGTCGTCTCATTGAAGATGTCGGCCGTCGTCGCATCGTGGCGCCGCGACCACACGACAGACCCCGAGGGATCGAACTTCACGACGAAACCCTCCTCCCCAAACTCATCATCGTCGTCCACGAGGCCAACCGCGACGATGTCGCCGCTGTTGTCGAACGTCACCGCCAGCGCCTGCCCGCCGTTCGGGGACCCCGCCGCCGCCGGCGCCTTCGTGTCCCACATGGGCGTGCCGTCCGCGTCATACGCGGCGACCGCGAACTTGGCGTCGAACTGATCGTCGATGTAGTACCCGCAGACCGCGACCTGACCGCTCCCGTTGACCGCGAGGTCCGCGGGGCGCTGCTGAGAGAACGTGTTCGCCGCCTGGTAGATGCGCGTCCACTGATGCTGGCCGGCGGCGTCCCATTTCACGGTCGCCCAGTGCGTACCGAAGTCGTTGTTCCACGACTCGCCGGTCACGATGACGTTCCCGTCTTGATCGAGCACCATCGCGTCGATGTTGTCGTAGTGGTCGCCCACCCCGTTGTAGGTCGCCTGCCAGAGCTCGTTGCCCTGCGCGTCGAACTTCACGAGGTGGAAGTCGTTCTCGTTCGACGTGAAGTACGTGCTCCCCGCGGCGATCACCGACGCGTCGGGTCCGACCACGAGATGAGTCGCGATGTCCTCGTTGAACAGGTTGTCGTGCCCCGCGTGCCAAGCGATCTCCAGGTCGTCCGGGTCCGTTGGCGTACCGCTCACATTGTCAAGGATGACGAGGCGATCGAGCGAGTTGGAGACGGTCGCAACATCCGTATCGCCATCACCGTCGAAATCGCCGAGCGCGAGCCCCTGCGGGTCCGAGTAGGCATCGAACGCCTCGAAGGGCATGAACGTGCCGTCGCCGTTGCCGCGAAGAACGACCATCGAGTCATCGACGCCGCAGGTGACGACGAGATCGAGGTTCCCGTCGCCGTTGAAGTCGGCGACGCCGACATCCTCCGGCAGCGCCTGCGTCCGGTAGCCGGCCCGAGGGCCAAAGGTGCCGTCCCCGTGGCCGAGCCGCACCGACACCTCGTCACCGAGCGCTCCCAGTGCGGTGTAGAAGTCGGACGTCACCGCGTCGAGCGCCCCGTCACCGTTGAAGTCCGCGAGCGCGATGCCGCGCGCCCGACCCATGGGGTACGCCTGCGCTCCCGTGAACGCGCCCGTCCCGTCGTTGAACATGACCGTCATCGAGTTGCCGTCGTCGTTCGCCGCGACCAGGTCGTTGTCACCATCACCGTCGACGTCGCCAGCCGCGAGCGCGTAGGGGTGCGTTCCCGCGGGGAACAACCCAACCGAGTTGAACCCGAGCCCGGAGATGTTGCGATACGGACGGACCTGCCCGCCGAAGTTGTCCGTCAGGATGAAGTCGTCGTCGCCGTCGCCGTCGATATCGGTGAAAATGACGTCCACGCACCCGCCACCGCCGGAGTAGTAGAACCCGGGATCAAAGCCCGCGTCATCCCCGTTGCGGAAGAAGTACGCACCGTGCGAGAAGTACGAACACCGCACGACGTCCAGGTCGCCATCGCCCTCGAGATCGCCGAGCGCCACGCCGCCGAAGCCCCAACCCGCGGTGAGCACGGGCCCGAGGGTGAACTCGCCCGATCCATCGTTCCAGAACACCTGCGTCGGATCACCGCCGGGGCCGTTCGAGTCGGTCACGAGGTCGATGTCACCGTCCCCGTCGATGTCGCCAGCCGCCACGTAGTTCGGCGAGGCATCGAGCGACCCGGGCGGGATCGCGAACACACGCGGCGGGGCGAAGTTCGTGACCTGCGCCGAAGCGGAGGCGGCAAGCCCGGCGAGCAGAACGGTGGTCAAGGAGCGGGTCATGGTCAGGTCTCCGCTTGATTCGGGGTTAGGCGCACCCGGCCTGATACGCCGCGAGGAACGCGAAGAAGTCGTTGGTGTTGATGGCCCCATCGCCCGTGAAGTCCGCTCGCGGGCTCTGGTTCTGGTACAGGCTCAGGAACTCGAAGAAGTCGTTGGTGTCCAGCGCGCCGTCACCGGTCACGTCGGCCGGGCACGACGCGTCGCCCGCGAGGATCGTGATGGGCCCGAGCGTGTCCGACGACTCCTGGAATCGATGGTCGAGCGTGGTGACGCGGACGCGGACGTCGGCGATCCCCGTACTCGCGGGCAGTCGCCAGTTGAACGCCCGAGTCTCACCAGGCAGATCTCTCGCGACGAAGTGCCACGTCTTCCCACCGTCGTAGCTCGCCTGGATACCGAACGAGCGCAGGCTCTCGTCGTCGTCCGCCGTCCACGCGATCGGAATCACACCGCCGCCGGAGAACGCCGCGCCGGCACTCGGCGAGGTGATGCTCACCGCAGGGGGAGCGTCGCCGAAGCGCTCGTCCGGGCGGATCGCGAACGGCTCCGAGAAGTTGTAGATCAGACGCCCACCAGCGCCAAACGTCGTGATGATCAGGATCCTCGCGGTATCCGTGCTCGCATAGGGCAGTCCGGCGCCGATCGGCAGGCACCCCGTGTTCGACCCGCCCGCCGTGCGAGAGAGCCTCTGCCCGTCGAGCAGCACGTACGCGCTGCCCAACCCGCCCGGTGTCCAACACACGTCCACCCGATCGTGCGGGTGCAGGTCGCCCGCGGGCACCGCGACGTCCTGCGGCACAACGGTCCAGTCGTCGAAGTACGGCACGCGCAGCTTCGACTTATCCCAAGCCTCCTGACCCGCCGTGTCCACCGCCACGATGCGGATCGCAGAAGGCGTCGGATAGCGGTTGGTCGGCTCGACCGTCGGAAGCGTGAACTCGTACGTCGTCGCGTCGCCCGGCAGTGTCGCAATCAGCTCGTAGTCGTCGGGGAAGTCGACATCCGCCCATTCGATGCGCTGCTCGACGATTCCGTGATCGTCCGACGAGTCCCAGCGCAGGATGATCTTGTCGCCGGTCTCGCCGTAGAAGTAGGTCGGCATCATCCTGACAACCGGGAAGTCGTCGCCCTGCGCCGGTGGCGAAGCGAGGTACGGCGTGAACGCCGCCGGATGCACGTCCTGCACGACGTCGCCGGTGCCGTCCGGATGGAACGGCGTCGTCGGCCCGGTCGGCTCGCCCCACCAGTTGAAGCGCAGGTACGGCAGGCCGTTGGTGTTGTTGTAGTCAATGGCGATGGCGTTGCCTTCGAAGATGCTGGGGGCGAGACCACCGTCCGCCTCGATCCGCCCGGAGGTTGTCGTCACCATGCCCACGTCGTTGTCGACGATCTGCGAACCGAACAGGCGCACGATGCCCCCGGTCACGCTCGCCGTGCCCTCGAGCGAGTTCCGCACGATGCAGTGAACGAGGTCCATCACGCCACCGTCGGACTGGACGGTGATCTCACCACCATCGAAGATCGTGTGACGCGCCTTGGCGTCGAAGACGTCGACCCACTTCAGGCCGAACCACCGGCTCGAACCCGCAAACCGTGAACGCACGTGAATCGGCAGCTCACGCGTCCCCTCAAACACCGTGTTCGCGCTCCCGATGAGGAACGCGCCCGCGCCCGGCCCGAACTCAAGCACCGACCCGGGCTCAACGATCAGCGTCCCGCCGTAGTTCTCGGGGAATCCACCCTGCACGACATACGGCACGCCCGCGTTCGCCCAGTAACGCTCCGGCCCGAGAAGGAACTGGTCAACAGGGATCGAGTTGTTCGCATTGCCCTCCCTCGGCAGGCGTGAGCCCGGGAGCAAGCCGGCGCCGGACCCCGTCATGGACAGCGGGTAGAAGTTGTTCTGCGTCGTGACGTTCGGCCCGAGCAGGTAATTGGGCCCCGTCAGTTGAATGCCGGCCCCGTCCAGGTAGTTGGTCGCCGACACGTTGTCGATCAGCATCGGATACGCCCACGTCTCGCTGCTGATCACGAGCGGCGCGCCGTCAACGCTGACTCCATCGAGGCGCACGAGTCCGATCAGGTTGGCCGTGGCGCCGTTCACGAACGACGTGTCATCGATGCGCACCGTGCCACCCAACCCGGTCACGCCGCCCGCCGCGCCGCCGTCGAACGTGCAACGCTCGATGACGACCAGGTCGGCGACCCCATTGACCAAGCCGCCGGAAGTCACCGTCGAATCACGCACCCACGCGGAGGCGTGTTCACCACCGACGAACATCGAGACGCCCAGCTCGGTAAACGCGAGTTCGGCCCGGCCCGTGTCGCCGATGTCCAGCCCGTCCGCGACGCTCGTCGATCCAAGGATCACCACGGGATTCGCCGACGTCCCGAGCGTCACGAACTCGCCTTCTGCTCGGAGGCGCGCGCCGGCGGTGATCTCCACCACCGCGCCGCCCTCCACTTCCACCCGGGCGCCTTCCGGGACGAGAAGGTCCTGGCACACCACGTGCGGCGAATCGGCCGCGGTCCACACCGCCGTCTCACCGGGCTGCGGGATCGCAAGCCCACACGGGCCGTCAGGCGACTCACCCACGGTCAACTCATCAACCGACAGGTACGCGCCGTTTCCGGCGAACGTCAGGATGTGGTCCGCACGGAATCGCAGGGCGATCCGGCCACTCCCAGGGATCGGCGCGCTCACACGCTGATACCCCTGTGTCGCGATCGGCATCTCCGCGCTGTACAGCACCTCCGTGAAGTCGCCAACTTCATCCGGGCCCGAGCCCGTGCCCGAGCCAGAAGGCGCGTATCGAATCTCGAAGAACGTGTCAGACGTCGCCGATCCGCCGCCGAGCACCCAGAGCGAGACCTCGTCGCCCTGACTCTGATTCGGAATCGTCGGAAGCAGCGCCCAAGTCGAAAGACCGCCACCGAAGAAGTCGGTCGCGAGCGAAGATGTACCGAGGTACCCACCCCCGGAGAACGGCTCACCGCCGAACCCGTCACCGTCGTACCAGGCCGGACCGCTCACCGGGTCGCACTGGTTCCGGAACTCCCACCCGCGTGCGACCAAGTTCGCCGGCCCGTTCCCGCCATCGGCCCCATTGGCGTCGAAGTGCTCGACAAAGTCGGCCTGTGCGGACGCTGCCGAGCACGCGGCGCAGACAGCGAGGAGGCTCGTGCGGTTCATCGGTGTTCCCTTTCCCTCTGGGATCGCTCTCTGCCTCAGAGGTGCTCAGTCGCACCCGGCCTGATACGTCGAAAGGAACGCGAAGAAGTCGTTTGTGTTGATCGCGCCGTCGCCGGTGAAGTCGGCGCGAGAGTCCTGCGCCTGGTACAGACTCAGGAACAGGAAGAAGTCGTTCGTGTTGATCTGACCATCGCCTGTGAGATCCGGCGCACAGCCGTCAGTCACACGGATGACCGCAACCGCCTCCGACGCCGTGCCGACCCAGACCTCGAACCCGCCATCGATCGCGCGGCTCTCCAGGTCCCAGTGCTGGTTGTGCGGGAGCGGGCTCGAACTCGCGGCCCAGACCGTCCACTCCCCGTCGTGCAACCTCGCGACACCGCCCGGGTACGGGAAAATCTGGTCGAACATCGAGATCCACACCGACCCGTCGTGCGCCACCTCGACGTGGTGGATGTCGTCCGAAGGGAGCGGGGAGTTCGTGAGGTCGTGCGTCTCAACCACTTGCCCCGTCGAAGGGTCGTAGTGGTACAGCCCAAGCCCCGACGCGGCCCAGATCGTCCCGTCCGGCGCGACGTCGAACGCCCAGATGTGATAGCCCGTCGAATCGCGGTCGAGCCCGAAGTCCTCGCGCGGCACTTGGTCCCACGTCACACCATCGGTGTGGGCGAGCCCAAACTGCGCACCGATCCAGACGAAATCGCCGTCCAGTGGGTCCGCCTCGATGCCGCAGATGTCACCGACCGGTACGCCATCGGCCGTGAGGAACTGCGTGCCCCACAGCCCGTCGTTGTCTTCCATGAACGCCACGCCGCGCCCCGTCGAGGCCCACCCTCGTCCGTTACCCGCGACCGCGATGTGCTCGATGTCATACGGTTCAGCGATCAACGGGCGAAACTGCACGCCGTCGAACTCGTGCAGCCCATTGAACATCGGCGCGAACAGCAGGTTGCCGTTCGAGCGATACGCCAACGCTGTGACGTCGTCCGTCGGATAGGGCCAGTCGAGCCCAATGCCGTACGTGGCGACGTTCGCGTTCGTCCACGTGCGATCCGGGTGCATGATGTCGAACCCGCCCACGCCCGGCCCCGCGTTGCCGTTCATCGCGACATCGCCGTTGGGCGCAAACGCAAGAGCCTCGATGAAGTACGAGATCATGCCCGAGTTGGTCAGACGGTGCCGCTGCCAACGCCCGTTCTCGTACTTGGACGATCCGCCGATCCCGCCGGCCCAGAACGCGCCCGTCGAGTCCTCGGTCAGCGCGTAGGTGTGATTCCCAGACCCCCAGTTCCCGAGGTAGCTCCAACCGCCGTCCCACAGGAAGACGTCGGCGTAGTACGTCCCAAGCAGCAAACGCCCGCCCGACACGGGCTCCACGATCGAGACTTCCGAACTCAGACCCGCCGGGTACCCGCCGATGATGGTGTACGCGCCGTCGGGCGCCCGAAGCGCCAGCCCCTGGTTGGTCGTGAGAAGCAGCTCGCCGCGGTCATTCACCGCGTGCCGCCCGGGGATGCCCGTCGGAAGCGGCGTCACCGGAGGCGGCGTCGGAGACCCATACCAGATGAACAGCCCCTGCTGGTAGCTCGTCAACCCCATCTCTCGCGACCCGAACCACACCGTGTAGTCCCCGCCCGCGTTCGGCTGCACCGCCACGTAATCCACCCAGTCCCACCCCGACCACCACGGCAACCCGTTCGAGGTGTCCCAGCTCTCCCACGTGTCGGTCGCGGGGTCGTAGTGCGAAAGCCCGCCTTGCGTCCCCCCGCCCCATGTTGCGCACGCGATCCACAGCGTGCCATCCGGCGCGATGTCGATGTTGCTCACGTCCGCACCCGCGATGCCGGAGTTGCCGGGCGTGTACTTCGTCACACACCACGGCTCCACGCTCGGGTCAAACCGCAAAAGCCCACGCCCGGTGCCGATCCACATCACCCCGTCGTCGGTCTTCACGATGTCGTTGAAGCGTGGCGCCCCGATGTCCGACCCGATCTGCGGACAATCGACGTTGTTGAGCGTCCGCCAGTTGGTGCCGTCGAAGTGCCCGACACCTCCCTCCTCCCAGAAGGGGATGTACCCGCCAATCCACGGCGAGTCGTCGTCATCGATGAAGATCGTCTGCGTGTAGTCGCCCGGCACCCCGGTCATCGACGGGCGGATCAACTCCCACTCGATCTCCTCCCCCTGCCCGGTCGCACCCGGGCCAATCGACGCGAGCACGAGCGACACGATGGCGGTCGGCTTCTGCACGGGCTTTCTCCTTGTCGTTCGTCCACCCCACACGTGGCCGCCGGGACCGCGCGGGATACACAATCGCCAACCCCGCCGCGCATCAAGGGAAAGTGCGGGGCCACGGCCGAGCGAGGGGGCGTGTCCTAGGGCCGGCAGTCTGCGCCCGTGCAAAGGCAGCAGCCCGCCCCCAACCCCGACGCCTACGTCGGAGCGCTGACCGGAGGGCGGGGCGAGTGCGTCCGTGAGCTGCGCACCGCGGTGCGCAAGGCGGCTGCGCTCGACGAGGTCATCAAGTGGGGGCACCTCGTCTACTTCTCTGGCGGGCCTGTCCTGCTGATCCGCGCCGAGGAGGCGCGCGTGCTCTTCGCCTTCTGGCGCGGCAAGCGTCTGATCGACCTTGAGCCCCGACTCAAGGCAAGCGGCAAGCACGAACTCGCGACGCTCGAACTCCGCGAGGGCATGAAGGTCGCGCCAAGCGTCGTGCGCCGCCTGGTGCAGCAGGCCGTCGAGCTCAACCAATCGCTCGGCGACCCCACAGCCGCCGCCAAGAAGACCGAGAAGAAGCCCGTCCGCAAGAGCCCGGCATCGAAGAAGACCGCCGGCAAGTCGTCATCCAGCGCGTCGGTCACAAAGGGGACCGGAGCCAGGAAGCCCGCCAGCGCCAAGCGCGCCGCGAAGAAACGACCCTCCGAGTAGTCACCCGCGCCGCAAAAGACGAAGGGGCGCCGCTCGGCGCCCCTTCGCGTGGAGAAGACTCTCGCGACGAACGAGTGATCAGCACCCGTTGGTCAGCGCGTCCTGATAGGCCGCGAGGAAGGCGAAAAAGTCGTTCGTGTTGATGTTGCCGTCACCGCCGGCGGGCGAGAAGTCGGCGCCCGGGTCCTGCGTCTGGTAGTAGCTCAGGAACTGGAAAAAGTCGTTCGTGTTCACCTGGCCGTCGCCGTTCGGCGCGGGCGCGAGGTCGGCCGCGCACGTGTCGGGGCCCGCCTCGTAGAGCGTGATCTCTGCGATCTGCATGCCCTCGTTCACACCGCCGCGCAGCGTCGGGAAGATCATCATGTACGCCGAGTACGAGTCGCCCGCACCGTTCACCGAGACGGGACCGCTCTGCGTGAATCGGTCCAACGGCAGATCGATCGACCCGGAGTCGATGAGCGTCCAGTTCTCGCCCGTCCCGTCGCTGTTGTCGGCGCTCGTCACGGCGTCGTTTGTGCCGTAGAGCTCCCACGAGTTCGGGTCGCGCGGGTCGAAGTCGTTCGCGGTCGTGAGCGTGAAGCTCCCGACGACGGTCGCCTGCTGGTCCGCGCGCTCCATGATCACACCGGTGTTGTGCCCACCGTGGTTCAGGTACTTCGTGTTCACGTCGCCGTCGAACGCCAGCGGCGGGTTCTCGTTGCACGGATACGCGCTCTGTGACCTCACCGCCGAGATCGCCAGGGCGTTATCCCCGAAGTTGAAGACCGGCAACCCGCCGCCATCAAACTCGGTGAACACCTGGATCTCGCCGATCTGCATGGAGTTGGCGTTGCACGCCTCACGCACGGTCGGAACAACGATCTTGTACGACGTGTACGCCGTCGCGTTGGAGAAGTTGTGGAACGCGCCCGAGATGAACCGGTCCATCGGCAGATCAAGATCGGCCGCGTCGATCAACGTCCAGTTCTCACCCGTGCCGTCGCTGTTGTCAAGGCTCGCGATCGGGTCGTTCGTCCCGTAGACCTCGTACGACGCGGGGTCGCGGGCCGGAGCATCGTTCGCCGTGGTGAACAGGATGCACTGGATCGCCGTCGCGCCGCCCGCCGGCGTGACGATCACGCCCGATCCCTCCTTGGCGAAGTTCAGGTACTTCGTCGTCGGGTCCTGGTCGAAGATGTTGATCGGGGGCTCGCCACCCGGGTAGTTGCTGAACGTCCCGACGTCCAGGTCGACCGCCAGGAAGGTGTCGCCGGGTCCAAAAAGCTGAGCCGCCGCGGGCGCGGCGGCAAGGGTGACAGCGGCAAGAACTCCAAGGGTGCCCGTTTGCATGCTTCGAACCTCTCGATCTCGAATGGGTGCGTGAGTCAACCGGCTCGGAGCGGTGCGCCTGGAATTACCGGTTGAAGGACGAGAACCTTAACGCAACCCGTGCCGCGAAGAACTCGGGGTTTGACCCGAATGCGAGAAATCCCACGCCAGCCCTCCTAATTCGGCCGGCGTTATGCCCGTGCTTCCCAGGGGATCGCGCACTCTCGGACGTTGCGATTCGATCCGTTCCGCGGCTAACCACCCCGGTTCGCCGCACTTCGCTCGCGTCCCATTGCGCTCAGCTGCGCCAGCACCTCATCAAACTCGCCACGCGCCTCCGCATACCGCTGGCGCGCGACCCGCTCAATCACCACCTCCCGGGCACCATCTCGCGCGAGGATCTCCATCGTGTCCGCGACGTAGTCCTCCAACGGCATCGCCCGCGGATCGACCGCCTGGTGCTCGCCCGTGAGGCGCGTCTGCACATACGGCGGGGCGATCTCGATCACCTCAACGCCGGTGTCGCGAAGCTGCTCCCGAAGCGAGATCGTGTACGAGTGCAGCGCCGCCTTCGTCGCCGAATACGTCGGCGACACCGCGAGCGGCACAAACGCGAGTCCGGACGTCACATTGACGACCGCAGCCCGGGGACGACTCACCAAGTGCGGGAGCAGGGCCGCGGTCAACCGGATCGGCCCCAGGAGGTTCGTCGCCACCGTCGCTTCCGCCACACCCAAGTCGTGGTCGAGCATGTCCTCGATCTGCATGATCCCCGCGTTGTTGACCAGGACATCGAGCGTGGGGAATCGCTCCACCGCCTCCGCCGCGAACCGCACAATGTCCGCCGCGTCCTGGATGTCGACCGTCATCGCCTCCATCCCCGGATTCGCGCCGATCGTCTCGTCGAGTTTGACCCGACTACGCCCCGCGATCACGACGTCGTTGCCCAGGCCATGGAGCGCCTCGGCGAGCCCACGTCCGATCCCGCTTCCCCCGCCGGTGATGAGAACCGTCCGACCTCGAACCTCCATGACGCTCCTTTCCGCCGGCGCCACGTCCATCGCGAGTCACCGGCGTCCTCTCAAAAGCGTAGCCCTCGCACGAGTTCCCACGGGCGTCGCGGGCCAACGCGGAGCCACACGACCTTTCGCCCGGTGTAGGCTGACCGCATGAAGACACTCGCACGCTCCATCGTGCTCGTCATGGCGTTGCTCGCGCCACGCCCGTACGCCCAAGCGCAAGCTCAGGAGTACGACTACTTCGCCGCCAACCGCGACATGATCCGGAACGGCGTCCAAGCCGTCCTCATGTGCAACGGCCTGTTCACCTCCGAGCGC
>JAUIFD010000079.1 GCA_030429485.1 Phycisphaerae bacterium
GGTAGGCGAGCACGTCGGCGGGGGTGATGCTGCCGTCGCAGTCGAGATCGAGCGAGAGAAGGGTCGCGAGGTCCTGGTCGGCGAGCAGGCACGGGATGCCGTTGCCCGTGAGGTCCCACCGCTCGAAGAGGGCGATGAAGTACTCGCCCATCGTGTCGAAGTGGGTGAGGCCTGGACACTCGCACCCGCCGGCATCGCGGCCCGTGAGTTCCGAATCGCCGTGCCAGTAGGCGTACTCCTTGACGCCCTTGGCGCGCAGGGCGCTCACCTGCTGCTGGAGCCGTTCGAGGGGGACGGTCCCTGCGTGCCCTCGCGCGCAGACCGCAGAGCGGGTGGTGAGGTTGAGGATGGGCATGACGGTGACCGGGTTCCCGCGGTCGTTGGTGTAGCGTCCTTCCTTGAGTGCGGTGTAGGCCATGTCGACCGCTTGGTTGGTCTCGCGGACGATGCAGGGGATGGTGTCGCGGGTGTCGCCGTCGTTGTCGAAGTCGTAGTAGTCGACGCAGGGGCCCGAGGCGCCGATGTCGGACTCGCAGCCCTGGTCGTACTGGTAGATGGCGGGCGCGAGGCAATCGGCCATCCTGAAGACGCCGGCGCGTCGCGCGGCGTTCAGGCCGGAGAGGCGGGTCTCGGCGTTTCGCGAGACGCCGTCGCGGGCGATCTTGTGGGTCCCGTCGCGTACGGGCACGGGGACCGCGAAGAGCGCGATGCGCACGGTCGGATCGGACTCGTCGATCACCTCGCGCGCGGCACGGACGCGCCTGGCGTAGGCGGCGAAGACCTCGGCGCTGGAGACGGTCACGGGCGGGTTGGTGCCGAGCGTGAACTGGTCGTCGGGGGTGTAGTACCTGCCTCTGGAGCACACCCAGTCGCCCCATCTGCTCGGCATGAGCGCGCTGGAGTTGTGCGGGTCGTCGGTGATGACGGGTTCAATGTCCAGCATGATGACTCGGACGTCGGGCGACAGGAAGTAGTTGCCGTTCGCATCGCGGTTTGGGAAGTGTCGCCGACCCTGCATGTCGGTGTAGTGCACGCGGGCGAGCATCCTGCGGAGTTGGTCTTTGATCTCGGGCACGGTGGCGTTGAAGTACTCGGCGGCGGTGACCTTGCGGGCGAGCAGCCAGTCGGCCTTGATGGAGAACATGTCCGCGTTGACGCGGGCGGCGCATAGGGCGTCGAGCAGCGGTTCGTCTTTGGCGACGCCGCGGTACGGCGGGCGGGCGTTGCGGACGAACCGGCGCACCTCAAGCGTGCTCTGCGGTTCGTCCATGATGCGGAGAAGGGGCTCGCACTCCTGCGCGCCCGCCGGCGCAATACAACAGAACAAGAGCGCAACGAGCGCGCGGCACGGTGGGGGGATGATCTGCACGGGTCTCTCCGGTCTCTGGTCCGGTCGGACCCTCCCTGCAATGCGACCGCGATCGGTGTGGCCGACCTGGCGCGCCCGGGGATTTGCAGGGAGCCCTCTCTCTTCCCTACGGATTCGCGGACAGGATATCGACAAGAGGCCGCGAGTGAAGTGGGAGTGTCCGATTTTTGGCGGGATCGGGTAGACTCTCGTTGGAGCCGCCTTTGGTCCTTTGAGTTGGAGGAATGCCCGCATGGCGCAGCCCGCGGGGAGTCGTTTCGTTCACCTGCACCTGCACTCCGAGTACTCGCTGCTGGACGGCGGGAACCGGATCGACAGGCTCGTCGCCCGTGTGAAAGAACTCGGGATGGACGCTGTGGCGGTGACCGACCACGGCAACCTGCACGGGGCGGTCTCCTTCTACGAAACGTGCAAGCGGCAGGGGGTCAAGCCGATCCTGGGGGTCGAGGCGTACGTTGCGCCCGGTGATCGGCACGACCGGACGTACACGGGCGTGTCGGACGGCGGATACCACCTGGTGTTGCTCGCGGAGAACGACGCGGGGTGGGCCAACCTGATGGAGCTCTGCTCCGAGGCGTACCTGACGGGGTTTTACTTCAAGCCTCGGATGGATCGGGAGATTCTGGAGCGGCTCAACTCGGGGCTGATCGCGATCAACGGGCACCTCGGCTCGGAGCTGGGCGAGCACCTGCTGCGGTATGTGCAGACCGAGGAGCGCGATCGTCGGCACTACGAGGCGGCGGTGGAGAGCGCGAAGTGGCACGCGCAGACGTTTGCGGATGAGGGGACCGGGCCCCGGTTTTTCGTGGAGCTTCAGAGCCACATTCCGGAGCAGGACGCGATCAACCCGCACCTGATCCGGATCGCTCGGGACCTCGGGCTGCCTTTGGTGTGTGATAACGACTCGCACTTCTTGCGGGCAGAAGATCACGACGCGCACGACACGCTGATCTGCATCTCGACGGGCAAGGCGAAGCGTGACGAGACGCGGATGAAGTACACGCCCGAGCTCTACGTCAAGAGCCCGGAGCAGATGTGCGCGCTGTTCGAGTCGAGCCGGTTCAACAGCGAGTTGCTCGGCGAGGCGGGGCGCGAGGCGCTCGAGAACACGGGACGCATCGCGGCGCGGTGTCACGTGGACCTGGCGCTGGGTGCGAATCACGCGCCGGTGGTGATCGCGCACTGTCCGGACGCGAGCACGCTGCCCGGGCACGACGATGCGGCGTTCAAGGGCGATCTGACGGCGTGGTATCAGGCGTATTGCTCGGCGTTCGAGCTTGCGCCCGCGACCGAGCCGGGGCTCGACCAGGCGCAGCTCGCGGAAGACTGCGATCGTGCGCTGCGGATGCTCGCTGAGGCGGGGATGGTGTGGCGGTACGGGCCTTTGATCCTCGAGGAGAAGCACGACGAGATCGCGACGGGCGAGGAAGAGGGACGCTCGGAAGGGTGGTGCAAGTGGGCGAGGCTCAATCGCGAGCTGCGGATCTTGTCGGACAAGTCGATCAGCGCGTACTTCCTGATCGTGTGGGACTTCGTGAACTGGGGTCGGGCGAACCGGATCCCGGCGATCGCGCGCGGTTCGGGCGTGGGCACGATGGTGGGGTACGTGCTCGGGCTTTCGAACGCCTGCCCGGTGCGGTACGGGCTGCTGTTCGAGCGGTTTACTGATCCGGATCGCGCGGAGTATCCGGATATCGATATCGACCTGTGCCAGGACGGGCGCGGGGCGGTGATTGATTACGTGCGCCGCAAGTATGGGCACGTGGCGCAGATCATCACGTTCGGTACGCTCAAGGCGCGGGCGGCGATCCGCGACGTGGCGCGCGTGCACGAGATGCCGCTTGCACAGGCGGACAAGCTCGCGAAGCTGATCCCCGAGCAGCTGCACATCACGCTCGATGAGGCGCTGGCGGTCGAGCCCGATCTGAAGAAGCTCTACGACACCGACCCCGATGTGCGTCAGGTGATGGACAACGCGCGCGTGCTCGAGGGACAGGCGCGCCACGCGTCGGTGCACGCGGCGGGGGTGATCGTCGCGACGCGCCCGTTGCACGAGGTGGTGCCTCTCTATCGCCAGTCGGGGTCGGAGGCGCACGAGGTCGTCACGCAGTGGGACGGGCCGACGTGCGAGCGGATGGGCCTGCTGAAGATGGACTTTCTGGGCTTGCGCACGATCTCGATCGTGGAGCGGGCGAAGCGGCTGATCCGGGAGACGCTTCCGGAGGGGGCGATCTGGGAGGCTGTGGGGCGAAGCGACGAAGCGACGGAGCGACCGAGCGACGGGGTGACGCGGGCGCATCCGTTGGATCTGGATCGGTTGACGTTCGATGATCCGAACGTGTTCGCGATGTTTCAGCGGGGGGACACGACGGGGGTGTTTCAGTTTGAATCGGGCGGGATGCGCCGCTTGCTGACTGAGATGAAGCCGGACCGGCTGGAGGATTTGATCGCGGCGAACGCGCTGTTTCGCCCGGGGCCGATGGACCTGATCCCGGACTACAACCGGCGCAAGCACGGGGAGGCGCCGGTGCCGAAGGTGCACCCGATCGTGGACCGCTTCACCGCGGAAACCTACGGCGTGATGGTGTACCAGGAGCAGGTGATGCAGATTGTCCACGAGTTGGGCGGCATCCCGCTGCGTGCGGCGTATGCGCTCATCAAGGCGATCAGCAAGAAGAAGAAGGACAAGATCGACGCGGCGAGGCCGAAGTTCGTCGAAGGGGCCGGCTCGAAAGGGCTCGGTAAGAAGGACGCGGAGGAACTGTTCGAGCTGATCCTGAAGTTTGCGGGATACGGCTTTAACAAGAGTCATTCGACGGCGTACGCGATCGTGGCGTATCAGACGGCGTACCTGCGGACGTACTTCCCGAACCAGTACATGGCGGCGTTCCTGAGCTATGAGAGCCAGGCGCAGAAGGTCGCGGACTGGATCCCGTACCTGGAGGATTGCCGGCGGACGGTGTTTCTCGGGGCGGCGAATGCCGATAGGTTGCGGCCGATCGTGAAGACGGGCGTGGAGGTGTTGCCGCCGGATGTCAACGAGTCGGCGGCGGACTTCACGGTGGTGTTTGGTGAGGATGAGCCTCGGGATGCACGCCACGGGCATGTGCGGTTCGGGCTGCGCGCGATCAAGGGGGCGGGCGCGAAGGCGATCGACGCGATCATCGGCGAGCGTGAGGGGACACGCGCTGTCGTGGAGGGCGAGCCGCCTCGCGAGCGTTCGGCGTATACATCGCTCTTCGATTTCTGCGAGCGCGTGTCGGCGGTGGGCTCGGGCGTTGTCAATAAGGCAACGGTGGAGGCGCTGATCAAGGCTGGCGCGTTTGATCGGGTGCATGCGCGGGCGGAGCGGGCGTCGTTGGTCGCGACCATCGATTCGGCGATGAGCGCGGGGCAGCGCGCGGCGGCGGATAAGGCGGCGGGGCAGGCGTCGCTCTTTGGCGCGCCCGATCCGGCGAGCGAGGCGGCGGCGGACTCGGTCGCGGTGCCGCTCGTGCGCATGGCGCCGTGGTCGGAGGCGGAAACGCTCCGCCAGGAGAAGGAGACGCTCGGGTTTTATGTGTCGAGCCATCCGCTGCAGCAGTGGCGCGATTGGGTGCAGGTGTTTACGACGAATCAGGTCGCCGATGCGCGCGAGCAGCCGCAGGACAAGCGGGTGGTGCTGGCGGTGATTGCCCAGTCGGTGCGCACGATCGTGATGAAGCAGGGCAAGAGCGTCGGGCGCAAGATGGCGATCGTGACGATGGAGGACCTGACGGGCACGATGGATGTCGTGCTCTTCGCCGACGCGTATGGGCACTATGGGCATCTGCTCGAGGACGATGCGCCGAAGTTTGTGCTCGGGCGTGTGGATCATCGGCGTGGTGATCCGCAGGTGATCTGCGATGCACTCGTGCCTGTGGATGCGCTCCCGTTGCGTGGGGGGCAGTTGCGGGTGGTGCTGCCGGACTCGCTCAACGGCTCGTCGTCGACGAAGCTGCGTGAGCTCGCGGAGTTGTTACAGGAAGCCTCGCCAGCTGAGGATGCGTCGGCGGGGGGCAACGGGTTTGCGGGCGGTGAGGCGCGGGCTGTGGTGCCGTTGCAGTTGTGGGTGGAGTGTACCGATCGCTTGGTCGGGCTCGATGCGCCGAGATACTCGAAGATCGCGCTCGAGCCGCCGCTGATGGCGGGTGTGGCGCGGGTGATCGGCTCGGGGCAGGCGCGCCTGATTGGTGGCGTGTCGGTGGAGCTTGAATCGAACAACCGGCGCGAGCAGTATCGGGGGAAGGCGAAGGCGCGGGCGTAGGCGAGATCGACAGGCGGTCGGCGCGCGGGGAGGTGCTTGCATCCTGCGTCTCGCGCGAGGAGGCTCGGTCGTCGCGGGCTGGATGCCCCCCGAGTAGGAAGAGGCCGCCCCGGAGGGGCGGGGTACCCAATACCCCAGGCGCCGACCTACATGCGTTCGACGATGGGGACGCCGAGGGTGTCGAGCCCGTCGGCGAGGACGCGTCGCGTGATGGCGCAGAGGCGCAGGCGCGAGTCGCGGGCTTCGTCGGACGGGGCGCGCAGCACCGGGCACGCGTCGTAGAACGAGCTGAACGCGACGGCGAGGTCGTAGAGCATCGCGCACAGGCGGTGCGGCTCGAGCGATTCGGCGACGGCGCGCACGGTCGAGGGATAGCGGAGGAGCGTGAGCGCGAGCGTGCGCTCCTGCGGCTGGGTGAGCATGAGCGGCGCTGCGGCGACCTCGATCGAGACGCCCGCCTCCTCGGCTTTGCGGAAGACGGACGCGATGCGCGTGAGCCCGTAGAGCAGGTAGGGGCCGGTCTCTCCCTCGAACGCGAGCATGCGGTCGAAGTCAAAGACGTAGTCCTTCACGCGGTCGTTGGAGAGGTCGGCGTACTTGATCGCGGCGATGCCGACCGCTTCGGCGATCGCGGCGCGCTCGCGCTCGGGCAGGCTCGGGTTTTTCTCCGCCACGGCACGTCCTGCGCGCTCGACGGCTTCGTCGAGCAGGTCGGCGAGGCGGACGTTCTCGCCCGAGCGGGTCTTGAACGGGCGGCCGTCCTCGCCGAGCACCATGCCGAAGGCGGCGTGTTCAAGGCGGGCGACTCGGTCGGCGCCGGGCTTGGTGGCGTATCCGGCGCGTTTGGCGACCGCGAAGACCTGGCGGAAGTGCAGGCTCTGGCGTGCGTCGACGCAGTAGATCGCGCGGTCGGCGCCGAGCTGCTCGACGCGGCGCTTGATGCCGGCGACGTCGGTGGTTGCGTAGAGGAACCCGCCGTCGGATTTGCGGATGAGGCAGGGCTCGGCGATGCCCTCGGCGTCGAGGCGGACGACGAGCGCGCCGTCGGATTCGATCGCGACGCGTTTGGAGACGAGGTCTTCGACGATCGGGGCGAGTTCGTCGCGGTAGGAGCTTTCGCCGGCGCTGGCGTCGGCGGTGATGCGCGTCTTGAGGCGCTCGCAGGCGCGCAGGCACGCGCTCATCGTGACGTCGTAGATCCGCTGCCAGAGCGAGACGGTGTCGGCGTCGCCTGACTGCAGGGCGACGAGCGTGGACTTGGCGGCGGCGAGGTGATCGTCCGCGTCGGCCTGGATCGCGCCGAGTTCGGCCTCGACCTTCGGGCCGAGGCGGAACTTCTCCGCGAGGCGCAGCGATGTCGTTACGCCCCTGCACTCCGCTTGCGCGGCGCGGTACAGACGGTCGAGCGCGTCGAGGCTCAGCGCATCGAGATCGAGACGCCCTGCGGCCGCCTCTTCGCGCAGCTTGGTTGTCACCATCGCGATGGGCAATCCCCAATCGCCGACGTGGTTTTGGCGGATGACGTTGTGCCCGAGACGTTCGAAGACGCGCGCGATGGCGTCGCCGATGACGGTGGCGCGGAGGTGGCCGACGTGCATCTGTTTGGCGAGGTTGACGCCACAGACGTCGACGACGACGGTTTCGGGCGTGCTCGCGGGCTCGATGCCGAGGGCGGGTGTATCGAGGCGGGTGAGGAGCGTGGCGAGTGCATCGGCGCGGAGCTTGACGTTGATGAAGCCCGGGCCGGCGATGGACTCCGGCGTGAGCGGCTCGGCGATGTCGGCGAGGTCGACCGCCTCGATGATTCGGATCGCGAGCTCGCGCGGGTTGGTCTTCGTGCCGCTCTGCGAGAGCGCCTTGGCGAGCGGCATCGCGGCGTTGCACTGGAAGTCGCCGAGCTCTGGGCGCTTGCTCGCGGCGATGAGGGGGTCGGCGTCGGCCGGCGCGTCGGGGATCGCTCGGGGGATCGCGTCGGCGAAACGCTCGTGGAGGATGACGACTGGATCGAGCTCGGCAGCGGGCATGGGGCGGATGGTAGTGCCCGCAAGAAAGCGAGCCCGGGCGTTGGCCCGGGCTCGCGTCACGGTGTTGCGATGTCGCCGGCTCTCACCGGCGTGGTCGGGTGGCTAGCACCCGGCCTGGTAGGCCGCCAGGAAGGCGAAGAAGTCGTTGGTGTTGATGCCGCCGCCGGGCGAGAAGTCGGCGCGGGAGTCCTGGCCCTGGTAGTAGGTGAGGAACTGGAAGAAGTCGTTGGTGTTGACGTTGCCGTCGCACGTCAGATCGACCTCGCAGGAGTCGAAGGAGAGGTTGAGGATGTAGCTGCCGGAGGCGCCGGACTCGGAGCCAACGCGGATGTAGTAGGTGCGTCCCTCAGTGACCTGGATGTCGAAGCGGGGGATGATGGCGAACCCACCATCGCAGAACATGAGTGAGCCGTTGGTGGAGCAGGCGTAGGAGGCGATGAAGCCAGAGCATCCGGAGACGACGTCGAGCGCGGTGTTGAAGGTGGACCCACAGGTGTTGCCGTGGAGCGTGCCGCAGGACGGAGCGGTCCACTTGAGCCACTCGTCCGGCCCGCGTCCGATGGAGTAGCAGTTGGGGATGGGACCGGTCGCGGTGTTGTCGTTGGTGGAGCCGCGGTTGGCGCCGAGGATGGCGGTGCGCGCCTCGGAGCAGTTGTCCCACGAGCCGCCCGTGGTCTCGAACGACCATACCGGACCGGTGGTCACGCCACCGGTGCCGCGGGAATCGATGCGCCAGTAGTACGTGGTGCCACCGGTGAGCGTGGGCAGCGACCAGAAGGACGAGGACGTGTTGCCCTGGTATTCGCCCGCGTCCGGGGTGGAGTCGGTGCCAAAGTAGACGTCATACGACGTGGCCCGAGCGGCGGCCGACCAGTCGAGGTCTTGCGTGAGGGGACGATCGACGGAGCCGTTGGGCGGTGAGATGTAGGCGGCGACGTCGGGCGCGCCCAGGGTGACCGTGACCTGCTGGGCGTCCCAGCCGTCGGTGTCGTTGTTCCCTGCGACCCCGTCGGTCGCGCCGTCGTACTCGAGGCCGATCCAGTAGGTGCCGGGCGTGGTGTTGACGGGCAGCGTGAACGCCGCCATGTTCACGTTGGTGCCGGAGAGCGCACCGAAGTTCCAGTTGTAGTTCTGCGTGGAGAGCAGGGTGTCCGACGAAGAGATGTTGTCGTTGGACGACAGGTAGATCCGGAAGACGTGGTTGGCGTTCTTGGCGCCGTTCGTGGGGTTGTCGGCGTAGTGCTGCCGCGTGCCACCGACTGACGTGCCGGCCTGAATCGTGGTCTGGCTCAGGCGGAAGCGGAGAGCCTGGAGGTCGAAGGCCGAGCCGCGCGAGCCGTTCTCGAACGACTGCATGTCGGTGACCCACTGCTCCCAGAGCTTGCAGTAGTTGGTGGAGTCGGCCCTGTTGCCGTTGGAGGAGACAGCGTGGACGAACCGGCTGTCGCCGTCGATGTAGTACATGCCCGAGCCGGACATGCCGCCCCAGCCGGTGGTGTAGCACCCGGCGGTGGTGTTGAGGTGGAACTGGTTGCCCGGGCACGAATCGACGGTGCCGGACCAGTAGTACATGTCCTGTCCGTTGTGCAGCCCGGAGATGGGGCAGTTTTCGGCGGGGTAGGACGCGTTGTTGTAGGTGCGCGACGGGCACGAGCCGCCGTACGCCCACCCGAACCACCCGGTCAGCGAGCCGACGGAGCGCGTGACGCGGATGGCGCCACAGTCGCGATCGAAGTTGCCGTTGTTGACGTAGTCACTTCCCGCGATGTACGAAGTGCCGCGGGCGTACCCGAAGTTCTGGTGCTGCGCATTCGAGGGCGGCGCGATGTTGCCGGCGCCGTCCCAACCCGGGTAGACGTAGATCTCCTCGGCCCAGTCGAAGATGTTGACGCCGTTGGGGGATCGCGCGTACACGCAGTGTGCCGCGGTGAGGACGACCTCGGGGTCGTTCATCGTGCCCGAGCAGACATACCACCGGGTGTTGCCGCCGGTGTCGGTGAATCGCATCGCGAGCTTGACGTTGACGCGCCACGGGTAGTCGTCAAGCGATGACTTGGAGACGAGCGACATCGAACCGAAGCCCTCGCCTGGGTATGCGTCGCTCGGGATGGCGTCCGAGTCGAAGTCCAAGCCATAGCTGGTCTCGCCGCCCTGTGCTCCGTTCAAGCCTGAGGACGGGCTGAGCGGGAGTTCCCAGGTCAGGTCTTGCTCGGCATCGTGCATGTAGACCGAGGGGCTGCCCGGCGGTCCGACGATGGCGCCCGGCTCGGGCATGGGCATCGGCGGGATCTCATCGAGCGGGGGGTGCGGTGGCACGAACGCCGGGTCATCGTCGCTTACGACGAAGATCGGGATGAAGCCCTCGGGATCGACTGACCGAGCGGTGACCTCCCCGACTTGGGGGTCTGGGTCGGCAGCTGCCGGCATGGCGAGAACCATGCCCGCAGCCGTCGCGACACCTATCGCGGAACGGGACCACAACATTCGCCTTCTCCTTCGTTTGCCGCGTGGGCGCGGCACCGTGACGCGGGACACCCGAGCGGCTCCCGTACTGCCCCACGATGGGCCGAGAATGCAGACCCGGGTGAGACGAATATGCGGAATCCAGCGATGCGCGGGGCCACCGGAGGCTCAAGAACGTCCGATACTGGTGCTTCCACTAGCTCCCGATGCCGCCTTTGTGGGTCTCCGGGCCTTCGAGCCCTCTAGCGCGCCGGACCGCTCCGCGGCCGAATCGCTCGTTGATCCGGTCGGCGACTTCGTCGAGCCCCGCCTCGCGCGATGCGAGCCCCTGTTCAAAGAGCCCTTCCTGCACCGGCAGGCGTCCCTCGGCGAGGCCCGTCACCGAGACCCCGAGCAGGCGGAGCGGGCGGAAGCGGTGGTCCGCCCACCCGCGGAACAGGCGATCGGCCTCGCGCCAGATGGCGCTGGTCCTGTCGGTGCGCTGTTCGAGGGTGCCCGACCGCGTGTGGGTCTCGAAGTCGCCGAACCGGAGCTTGATGGTGACGGTGCGCGCGAGGCGTTGCGCCCGGCGGAGGCGCGCGCTGACGTCCTCGACCTGACCGACGAGGATGGCACGGAGCGTGTCGGGGTTTCCGATGTTCTCGCCGAAGGTGCGCTCGTGTCCGATCGAGCGCGCCCGGTGGTCTGGGGTGACTGGTCGCGAGTCTTCGCCGCGCGCCAGTTCCGCGGTGCGCGCACCCCATGAGCCGAGGGCGGTGGTGAGCGCTTCGGGCGGGAGCGCGACGAGATCCCCGATCGTGCGCACACCGAGGCGGTGGAGTCGGCGCTCGGCGGTCGGGCCTACGCCCCACATCCTCGACACGGGGAGTGGCCAGACTATGTCGGCGATGCGCTCAAAGGGGATGATGGTGAGACCGTCGGGCTTGTTGAGATCGGACGCGAGTTTGGCGAGAAACTTGTTTGGTGCGACGCCGACGGAGATCGTGAGTCCGGTCTCGTCGTGTACCGCGTGGCGAATGTCGCGGGCGATCTGCTCGGGTGTGCCGAGGAGGCGTTCGGAGCCTGTGACGTCGAGGAACGCCTCGTCGATGGAGAGCGGTTCGACGAGGGGGGATGGTGAAGACCTGCTCGGAGAGTTCGCGGTATCGGTGGAATCGGCCCCTGACGAAGATCGCGTGAGGACAGAGCTTGCGGGCGGTGGCGGAAGGCATGGCGGAGCGGCACCCGAAGACGCGGGCTTCGTAGCTGGCGGCGGTGACGACGCCTCGGCGACCCGTGCCGCCGACGAGCACGGGCTTGCCGCGGAGCGCGGGGTCGTCGAGTTGCTCCACTGACGCGAAGAAGGCGTCGAGGTCGACGTGGAGCACGGAGCGCGCCATGTGCTCACGGTTCCTGATGGGCGGGGATGGGCTGGACGAGCCCGGTGGTATCCCAGCGCCAGGGCCCGAAGGCCCGGGACCAGCGCCCCGTGTAGACGCCCACGAGTTCGATCTCGCCCGAATCCTCGTTGACGATGGTGACTGCGCCGCCGGAGAGCCCGTGGTAGGTCCCGCCCGGCATTGAGAGAAACGTCATCCCCGCTTCCGAGGCAGGCCCGGGGCGGGCGTGCACAACCGATCCCCAGACGACCGTGAGGTTGACGGGGCCGCCGGCGTCGGCGGCGCCTTCTCCGGGGAAGCCTGCGATGTACACGCGCTGGCCGGGCTCTCCGTGCCAGTCGTAATGCACGTGGATGGGGGGCACGTCAGGGAGGCTTGCGTTTCGGAGTTGGACGATGATCCAGTCATCGACGGCCTCTTCACCCGACCCGTGCTCGAGTGCGCGGATGCGCACGGGCATCCCGTTGATGTCGATCGCCCCTGTTTCGGGTGGGACGACGTGTCGGCAGGTGATGACGGTCGTGGGTGAGAGTGCGACGCCCGATCCGCCGTACCCGTGCTGCTCATCGAGCCGCCGGGCGATGTGGACGACGGGCACCTCCTTGGCGACGCGGTCGACAGCGGGGGGCGCCTCGGCAGAGTCGAAGGCGTAGTGCGCGGGCGCTGTCGTGCAGCCGAACAGGATCGTCAGGGCGAGCAGTGCGGCGAGCGGTCGTGTCATGGGTGCGATCCCCGTTCGTTGGAGAGAGGGTCGGGGCCGACGCTCGGCGAGTTGGCGGTGGCGGACGGATCGACGGACGATTCGACGGGCAAACGGATGGTGAAGGTGGCGCCGGCGTTCGCGTCCGAGTCGAGAGTCAGGCGTCCGCGGTGCTCTTCGACGATGCGGCGCGTGACCGCGAGACCGAGGCCCGTTCCCCGGGCGCCCTTCGTCGTGTTGAACGGCTCGAAGACCCACCTTCGCTGATCCTCGGGGATGCCCGGCCCGTTATCGATGACCTGCACCATCGCGTAGGCAGCCCCCTGGCCGAGCAGGGGGTCGGTCTCTTGATACAGGGTGCGAACGGTCACGGCGCCCTTCTCTGAGTCGACAGCTTCGATGGCATTGGTTAGCAGGTTCATCATCGCCTGATGCACGAGGTTGGCATCAATCGGGACCGGCGGCATCTCGGGATCGTGGTCGACGATGAGGGCGACGTTCTTGGATTGCGCCATCGGTTCGAGGAGCTGCACGCAGTCGTCGATTACGAGGCGTATGGGCTGGAGTTCGAGCTCGATGCCTCGTGCTCGCGAGAAGGCGAGCATGTTGAGCGTGAGCCCGACGATGCGGTCGAGATTGCGCTTGAGGATGGGCCAGCCGTTCTGCGCGAGTTCGATCTTCTGCTTCTTGAGCCCCATCTCGACGACGTCCGCCCCGCCGCGCATGCCCTGGAGGATGTTCTTGATCGAGTGCGAAAGCGACGCGACGGTCTGACCGACGGCGGCGAGGCGTTCGCTCTGGAGTCGGGCGGCGGTCTGCTCCGCGTTGGCGAGCGCAAGCCCGGTGTGTTGCCCGATGGCGTTCATGAGCGCAAGCTGCTGGGTGGTGAAGGTGTAGTTGGCGATGGAGGAGTCGATGTAGATCACGCCGAAGACGCGGTTGCGGAATCGGATGGGTGAGCAGATGGCGCTGCGGATGCCGTAGAGCTGCACGGAATCGCCAGATGCGAATCGCGTGTCGGACATCGCGTTGGACGAGAGCACACCCTCGGAGCGGTCGAGCACGTGCTGGATGATCGTGCGTGAGATCGCCGGTCGCTTGCCCGGTGCGGTCACCTGCGGCTCACCGCGCGCCTCGCGAGAAACGGCGGAGACAAGCTGGTCATCGTCGTTCTTGGTGATGACGAAGCCGCGCTCGGGTCGGAACTCGTCGAACACGAGCTGCATGACCGCCTCGAGCAGTTCCTTCTGGTGAGGCGATTGTGCCGTGAGCGCGGTGAGTTGGTAGATCACGCGGAGGTGATCGACCGCGGCCGCGGACGGCTCGGGCTCGGCGAGGATGACCGAGTCTTCGTTGGACGGCAGTCGGTGCTCGATGTCGAACGAGATCTCGGTCGGCCCCAGGAGGGCGACACCGGTTTCCTCCGAATCGGTGCGTTGTCCGAAGACCACGAGGGTGGACCCGACGCGGATCTGATCGCCGACTTCGAGGCGGTGCCGCCCGGTGAGGCGCACGCCGTTGACGAACGTGCCGTTCTGGGATTGGAGATCGCGGAGGAACCAGCGCCCGTCGTCGGGGGTGAGCTCGGCGTGGCGGCGCGAGACGGTGTCGTCGGTGATGGGCAGCGCCTCGCTCGAGCGCCCGATGAGTTGGGGCTCGTCGGCGGGGAGTTGGAACACCCGTCCACGGTTCGGCCCATCGATCACCGACAGCACGAGCATGGCGTCACTGTACGGGGTTTGGCAGCGTCAAGCACGCCGGGCGGTTGGGCCCGGTGGCTACACGAGGCGGATCAGGCGGCGCCCGATCCACTCGCCCGCTGCGAGCGTGATCACGAGGGCGAGCACCCAGGCCCGGTCCCAAAGGGGCGAGGTCTCGGGTTCGGCTTCGATCACTCGTTCCCGGTTGGGGAGCAGGCCCGGCACATCGCCCAGACGCTCGGGTGCGATGACCAGTCCGCCGGTGACCTCCGCGAGTTCGCGGAGGGTGTCGTGATCGACGCGCGGATCGCGCAGCTCGTCGTCTGGGGCATAGACCTCGGCTTGTTCGCGCAGCTCGGCCGCGGCGAGGAGCGGATCGGTCACCGCGATCTGGTACGTGCCGGGTTCACCGGCGACCCATGTGGACGAGTACGTCACGATGGACGAACCCTGCTCGCCCTGCTCACGCCCCAGTTCGAGGGTGGTGTCTTGGCCGTCGGCGGTGCTGACCCGCACTCGGAGTGTTGGGCCGGCGGTATCGGCGACGGATTGCTCGACGAGCGTGACGGAGACGCGCACGGGCTGATCCACGAGTGCGCGGCGCGGCTCGACGCGGAGGATCGCCTCGCGCCCCGAACGCGAGAGCGAGTCGCGTGCGAGCA
>JAUIFD010000080.1 GCA_030429485.1 Phycisphaerae bacterium
CTTGTTGATCACCGCTGTGCGCACGGCGTCGGCCAGATCGCCCGTGCCCTTGCTCTCGCCGCCCGAGTTGATCAGCGGCACGCGCCCCATGTACTGGTTGATCACCTGGTACCGGCACAGATCAATCGGGTGCCCACCCTCGCCGGTCTCGCTCGAGCCCGCGAGCTTGGTGTAGACCTCCTTGCGGAACTTGCCGTAGGAGGAATCGCCCGAGTTGAGCGCCGCATACCCGCCGTTGTTGGTCGGGAGCTTCTGCTTGACGATGTCGGCCTGGATCGTCGCGCCGAGGTGGTTCGCCTGCCCGGTAAGGTCGGCCGACGAGTGGTAATCCACGCCGTTGACCTTGAACGCTGGGTTGCGCAGGTAGCACCACAGCACGGTCACGAGCCCGTACGAGTGCGCCTCAGCGAACATGTCCGAGACGTACTGAATCTGGTCTGTCGAGTTGTCGGACCCGAAGTAGATCGTCGCGCCGACCGCCGTCGCGCCCATCTCGAAGCACTGCCGGATGTTGCCGAACGGGATCTGGTTGAACTGGTTCGGATAGGTCAGCAGCTCGTTGTGGTTGATCTTGACGAGGAAGGGGATCTTGTGGGCGTACTTGCGCGCCACCGCCCCGAGCACGCCGTAGGTCGAAGCGACCGCGTTGCACCCGCCCTCGATCGCGAGCTTGACGATGTTCTCGGGGTCGAAGTAGTCGGGGTTCGGGGCGAAGCTCGCCCCGGCCGAGTGCTCGATGCCCTGATCGACGGGCAGGATCGAGACGAACCCCGTGCCCGCGAGGCGCCCGGTGTTGAGCATGTGCTGGAGGTTCCGCTGCACGATCGGCGAACGGTCGGTCTGGGCGACCACGCGGTCCACGAAATCCGGGCCCGGCAGATAGAGGGCGGACTTCGAGACGGTCTTCGACTCGTGGTCCAGCAGCCCCGCATCGGAGCCAAGCACTTCGCGAACATTGATCGTCAGGTCGGGCATCGGGGTCATCTCCGGGGTTCAGCCCGATGGTAGAAGGCAGATCACGCCGGGTCGCCCCTGCGCCCGTCGGCGACCACGTTCCCGGGGCAAACCGGTGGTGTCGCGCGTGCCCTCCCTCGCCTAGAGGTGCCCTGCGGTCAGCGGCATGTCCGCCTCCGCGGGAACGCGGAGCGATCGCCCGATCACATCGTTCGCGAGGTGCGGCGGGAGTCCCGATCCCGGTCGCTTGAACGTCAGATCGTCCGCATGCAGCGTGTGCCCCGCGGGCAGGGCGCGGGTCGTGACGATCGACTGCCGCGAGACCTCGCGCACGTCGCGCTCGCACGCCTGCACGCGTTTCTCGGTGGGGCCGAAGTAGGTCGCGAACGGCTCGCGCGCGCGCAGATCGGGGATGACCTCCCCGCCCTTCGCGACGCGGCAGGCGTCCCGGGTGTCTTCGACGTATCGCTTGAAGTCGAGGGGGTTGAGCGACGCGGCATGATCCGGCCCAGCCGCGGAGGTGCTGTACGTTAGGTGCTTCTCAAAGATGCACACGCCCATCGGGGAAAGCAGGGTGGCGGTGTTGTTCTCGGAGGTATGGTCCGAGTACCCGATCGGCACGTCGAGCGCCTCCATCATCGCTTCGCACCCGCCAAGGGCAGCGTCCTCGAGTGCCGTGGGATAGCAGCTCACGCAGTGTAGAAACGCCAGGCGTTCATGCGCATCGGTAAGCCAGTCCCGTGCGCGCAGAACCTCTTCCATCGTGCTCGCGCCGGTCGAGACGATCACCGGCCTCCCGGTCGCGCCGAGCGCACCGAGCAGCGGCTTGTGGATCACGTCCGGACTCGCCGACTTGAACGCATCCCAAGGCAGCGCCGCGGCAGGCTCCACGAGCTCCACGCTAAAGACCGTGACAATCGCGTGAATACCGAGCTCGTGCGCGCGCGCGACGACCCGCGACATCTCGTCGAGCCCGAGCTCAAGCCGGCGGAGCATCGCGAGGGGATCGGTCTCGCCCGCCCTGCGCTGATACGCCGCGAGCTTGGCTGCGGAGCTCATCAGCCGATCGGTCTCGAAGTGCTGGAGCTTGATCGCGTCCGCCCCCGCTCCCGCGGCAGCATCCGTCAGCTCCAGCGCGCGCTCAAGCGAGCCGTCGTGATTGACGCCGATCTCCGCGATGACATACGGCGGATGGGCCGGGCCAATCTCGCGATCACCGACCTTCACGCCGCCCCCGCCCGTGCGATCCGCTCGCGCGTGATCGCGTCCGCCACGAGTAGATCGACCCGCGAGTCGATATCCACCACCTCGCCCGGCTCGGTCGTGATGCCCCGATGATCCGCGCCCAGGAAGTCATGCGGCCCGGCGTCGTCGCGGGCGCCGTGCTCGAGCACCAGTCGCGTCATGGCGATCACGCCGCCGTCCGGCACGTACGAAGGCGGCAGGTCCTGACGCCGATGCACGCCGCCGAAGAGCACGTCGCCCGACCACGCCGCGACGCGTCCGGATGCAGGCTCGATGCGCGCCTGCCAGGCGGGGCTGTACTTCCCGACGTCGACGTAGCTCTGCACCGAGTCGGCGCCCGTGCGCCCGAGCAGATTCACGGCACGATCAATCAGGTCCGTCGGTCGCACCGGCACATTCGCGTACAACATCACGACTCGCGTCGCGGGATCGCCCGCGTCTACCAGCGCATGCCACAGCGCGCGCACGACTGTCGCGCCGTCGGTCGCGTCTTCTGCGCGTCGTTCGACACACCGAACCCCCATCGCATGGGCGATCTGCGTTGCATTGTCGTCGTCCGTGGACACGAGCACGTCGTCGACCAGTCGCGCGTCCAGGGCCGCTTCGATCGTCCAGCAGATGCACGGCCTACCCGCGACCGGCGCGACGATCTTGCGCGGTAGTCCCTTGCTTCCCGCACGCCCCAGCACCACCGCTACCGTGCGCTCGCCCATCACGCGACCGCCTCGACCCACCTCGCGCCGGCGCCTCGGCCGGCACGGGCGCGGCGCCACGCGTCCGCGATCGTGCTGTCGCGAAGGTCGGCGAGGGGGCGTGGCTTGCGCCATCCGGCGCGCGCACCGACCACAAGTCCATCGGCCAGCACATGGGCCGTCGTCGCGGCGGTACGGTCGCCGGCGCGGGCGGGGATCGGCAGAGCTCGGCATGTGCCGTCGTCGCCCGGGGGGGGGTCGATGATCGCGGCGCCCGCGCCGAGCAACCACCGGTCGTAGAACGTCTCGATCTCGCCCAGCGCGGGCTCCATGCGCGCGATGCGTGGCACGATCCACACCGGCACGCCCATGGAGTCACGCCGCGACACCAGACTCTCCAGCGCCGCTCGTGCGCGCCCGAAGTAGTCCATGCCGGTGAGCGCGCGGTAGGTCTCGGGGGTCTCGGCGAGCAGGTCCACGCTGATCACGTCCGCTCCACACGCGAGCAGTGTGTCGGTGTCGTGGTCCGCCACAAGGTCTGTGCGCAGGTGGATGGCGCCGATGCCAGCCCGTCGCGCGTGCGCCAACAGCCCGACCCAATCCGGATGCCCCATCGGGTCGCCGACGCCGCCAAAGGTGATGCAGGAGTCCGGCGAAGAACGCCCTATCTCGTCCAAGACCTTCCGCGCGAGCGAGCCATCGATCGGCCCGCGGGCTGGGGGCTCCTCACCTCTCCAATGCACCATGGCGCGACGCCCGGACGTCAGCCGGCCGGTGCAGAGCTCCAGCTCAACAAACTCCGGGAAGGGTGCATTCACGCCGGAGTCACCGAGTAGCGCCGGGGTTGGCGTTCGCGGCGACCCCGATCCGCTGCGATGAAACGCGCGACGGATGCGGTCGAGGCGGGTCGAGGAGTCAGCGATCCACCTTGCGCCGGCGTCACGCAGCTCCAGTGGTGGATGCACGCAGAACGACTTCGCGATCGGATCGACGACGGGTGAAGCGGGGAGGTAGCCGGTCAGTCCAGACAAGGACGCGAGCAACGGCGCGTCGTGCTCCCGCCGGGCGAGCTCAGCCACCAACTCGCGCGCGAGTAGCGCCGGGGCGAGACCGGGCGCGGTCGGCGAGAAGACGAACGGCTGTCGCGAGGGAGCCTCGAGGTATCGCGTCACGACGGCATCGATGAGGTCCGGGTCGATCGCGCACCAGTCGGCGCCGAGAATGACCGCAGCGTCGGCGCCGTGCTCCAGCATCGCCTCCGCGAGCGGGGCTGCCGAGTAGACCTCATCCCACACCGTTGCGTTGGCGAGCCCGCCACGCCAGCAATCGCGAGCGAACGCGCGGGCGGGGCCGACCAACGCGCGGCGGTCCCCAAGTGGGTGCCCGTCGGTCTGCCGGATGTCCACCGTGGCGCCGCTTGGCGGCTGTCCGACGAGCCCCGCAACCAACTCGGGGTGCGCCGTGAGCAGCACGATCCGGCTGATCGTGCTCGCGCTCGCGAGGCGCGCGAGCGTGAGTTGCAGCACGTTGAGTCCGCCGGCGACGGGCTCGTCGAGGGTCCTTGCGGCACCAAGCCCGGATCGCTCGGGATCGACCGCGACGAACGCCGCGATGCGGCGCGTCGCCCCCGCCTTCTCGCCTGTCGTTCGTTCGGCGTCGGGCTCCGGTGTGCGCGTCGACTTGTGGCCGTTGCGCATCGCGTCGGCCGCCTCTTCGAAGAGGCACTCAAGCGAGCGTGCCGAATCGGCGATCCAGCGCACGTTGTCAGCATCGCGGGCGATCTGGCGTTGCTGACGCGTCGTCTCGTCGTCCTCGATCTGGATCGACCGATCCGCCCGATACCGCTTCAGCGCGCCCGCCTGGTTCAAGAACTGCGTGAGTGTGTACGCGGGCTCAATCGCCCGCGCCCGCTCCGCGATGCGATGCACCTCCGGCACGAGCTCGTCGACCTGTCGCGGGTCGTCCGCTCGATCGCGCATCTTCTCAAGCACGCGCACAGTCTTATCGGAGAGTTCGCCAAGGCGACGGGCGTCCTGTGCGAGCTCGTCCGCACGCTCCGCGATCCTCGCACGCATGGCGGCGGACCGCTGAGGGCGTGCGGGCGGGAGGCTGAGCGACACGCCCGGTGGCACGCGTTCGAGAGCGTGCTCGATGGGCTCGGCGCTGGTCCCCCGCTTCGCCGCGCCGCGGACGGCGGTATCGATCGTGGTCAGGCCTCGTGCGGCGTCGCGCGTGAACATCTGCTCGAACTGCACGAGGTACGTCACCATCTGCTCATCGGCATAGACGGAGCCGCCGTCGTGCGAGGGCACGGGACGCAGGTAGGGGCGCATGCGCGCCACCCGCTGCCACTCGAGCGACTCGAGTGTGTTGAACTCGTTGAGCTCGTTCGCCCACACCTCGTGGATCGCGGCGCCCGGCCCGTAGTACTGCCCGCCGGTGAACGCCAGGTCTTGTCCGACGAGGATCACCGGATCGCACCCGAGGTGCCGGGCGAGGTTGTACGCGAGGTGCGCGACGGTCGCCCCGGACTCGATCTCCGCGCGATCGTGCCGATCGAGCTCGCCCAGGAAGCGAGACATCATCGGATCGAACGCGGTGCGAACCGGGCCGGGGAACGACTCGAGGATGATCGGATTGGCTTTGGGGTCCGCGACGAGCGTGACGCCCTCGACATCCGCCGGCGTGAGCCCCTCGTAGAAGCGGGACGAGATCTCGTGGTAGTCGATCGCCGTGACATAGTGCGGCTTGATGCCGCGTTGGAGCATCGGCTTCAGCGCGGTTTGCACCGCGATGATCACCGCGCGTTCGCGCACGTCCGTATCGGCGAGTTCATCCAGTGCGGGCGCGAGTGACGGCCCGGCACTCACGACGAGCGCGGGACGCCCGTGAGCTGCGCCGGCGAGATCGCCAAGCCCTTGTCCTTCCGAGTAGAAATCTGCGTTCATCAGCAGGTTGCGGAGCGTGACTTCCGACTGGAGCAGCGTCGTCATCACGTTGGTGCGCAGCGCGCGCACGACGGTGGCGACACGCTCGGCGAACGTCCGCGCATCCTCGCCGAGTCGCCCGGCGCTGGGCTGATGCGTGAGCACGCGGAGCCCGACCGAGAGGAGCCCCTCGACCCCGCGCGTCACTTGATTGATCGCGGTCGAGTCATCAGGATCGGTCAGGATCGCGGTCGTGCCGGTCGCGAGCCACGCCGAGTGATCGACGCGCTCGAGCACGGCCCGGAGGAGCCCTGGATCCGGCTCGAAGCAGATGACGATGCCGGCCGACCCGAGTCGCTCGGAGGCCGCTCGAACGTGGTGCCCGACTCCGAAGCCGAGGACGACTACCCCGCCGCACGATTTCGGGTCGATTCCGTCGGCGAATCGCTCGGCTTCGTCAAGCGGGCGACGCCGACTCGCGAGCCACCGCCCGTGCAGTGCCCCGGTGACGGCGTCGTCCGCGCTGCAGAACTCGATGGGCGCGGGCATGGCCGTGGCGACGAGCTGCGCGGTCGCCGGCGAGGTGGTCGCCAGGGCGCGGAGATTGCGCTCGAGCACAGCTGGGTCCGGACTGATCGCGTCGTGCATCAGGGGTAGGCTCCGCGCAGCAACCTTGAGGGGGTGCCATCGGAAGGACCGGTGTGATGCGCGCACATTTCCAGAGGTTCGTTCCGGTGGCGTTCGGGGTGTTCGGCGGTCTCACGGCGGGAGCGATCGCGCAAACGGACGTGATCTCACCCCCGCCGACGCTCCCCTCGCTCGCCGACCCGCCCTTCCTCTCTGAGGCGCTTCTCTTCGAGTCGCCGTGGCCCCTCATGGCGGTGTTCGCTGCGATCTCGCTCCTGCTCGCGGTCGTGATCGCGAAGCGGGGGCGGATGGGGCTGGCTGCCCTCGTCGCGGCCGATGCGTTGGTCGTGCCCGCGGTGCTGTTCGCAATCGCCACCAGCGTGGAGACGGACCGGGAGCGGGTGCGCGGGGCTTCGCGTGAGTTGGTCGAGGCTGTCGCGACGGCCGACGCGAGCGCGCTCTCCGACCTCCTCTCCGAGCGCACGCACCTCGCCCTTTCGAGGCTTCCGGAGGTTCGCGACAAGGCGGGGATCGTCTCGTGGGTCGGCTCGGCGATGCGGGGCGACTACGCGGTCGAGAAGTACACCATCACCGAGCTTCAGGCCGAGCAGGGGCCGGAGTCGAACATCGCGAAGACCCGCGTCTCGGTGCGCGTGGTCCCGGAGCGAACCAAGCGAAACACAGGGTTTATCTGCATGCTGACCTGGGGGCGCGAACGCGACGGGGACGAGGACGTGTGGCGGGTGATCCGTATTGAGCCGCTGTGGGTGCAGGGGTACGGCGAGCTGCAGCGGTAGCTAGCGGCGTGCGAGCAGCACGACCGCGTGGACCTCGACCGCCCGCCCCTCGCCGACGGCGTCCACGCGCTCGTGGGTCTTGCCTTTGACGTTGATCGCGGTCTCGGGAACGGCGAGGAGACGCGCAAGGTTTGCGCGGATCGCCGCCTTGTGCGGGAGCAGCCTCGGGCGTTCGAGGATCACGGTCGCATCGAGGTTCACGAGCGCGTACTCCGCCTCGCTCGCCCGCCGAACCGCTTCGGCGAGGAAGACCGCGGAGTCCTTGGCTTCGTGGCGCGGGTCGGTGTCGGGGAAGAGCTGCCCGATGTCGGGTTCGCCCAGGCCGCCGAGGATCGCGTCGGTGATGGCGTGGAGCAGGGCGTCGGCGTCGGAGTGTCCGACCGGGCCCCGGTCGTGCGCAAGCTCGACGCCCCCGAGGCGCAGCGGGCGACCCTCGCCAGCCGGCGCGAGCGGTTCGAGACGGTGCAGGTCATACCCGTGCCCGATACGGAATGCTGCGTGGGGTGCAGGCATCGGCGTGAGTCTACCGATGAGGGCAGGGTGTCCGGCGGCCGCGAGGGTGACGAACCCTCGGCGAAGGTCCGCGTAGTATGGGCTCGCTCGCCCGATTCCCTTGGAGCAAGACTGATGCGCGACTTCTCTCGGAGCTACGGAACACGGGCGGGCAGCGTGCTCGCATTGGCGGGCGTGCTCGCTGTGGGGCTGACCGCTGGCGGGTGTGGGCTCGCGTACCGCCCGTACTTTGATCCGGGCGGGTCGGGCGCGGCGATCGACGAGTACACGTATGTCTCGACCGCCCACGCCCCGCAGACGGTGACGGTCGTCGACACGCGGACGGGCGAGTCGGTGTTCACGGTGGATGTGCCGGTGGGCGAGCAGCTCGTGATCAACTTCGACGCTGATCGCAACCCGGACCACGAGACGATGCCCGACGAGATGCGCTGGCGGATCATGCCGGCGGGGAACCGGTACGGGAAGCTCCGCAACCGCATGCCCATGCCGCCCGCTTCGGCGCGGCGCGTGGATGTGACGCTCCGCACCGTGCCCGAGCTGCCGACCGCACAGGGCGGGCCCGCGACGGGCATGCCGAGTTCCAACCACGGGTCGATGGACGACTCGGGGTACACCCCGCCGCCGATGGTGGTGGAGCCCCGCCCGATGCCGACGCAGCCGTCTACGACGACGCCCGCGCCGACGTACACCCCGCCGCCGGCGCCGATGGAAGAGATGCGGCCGATGGATCCTGCGATCGATCTGCCGGATTGACGTATCAGGCCAGCGCGTCGCGCCAGGCGCTGAGTTGATCGTGCCGCGTCAGATCAAACGTCAGTGGCGTGACCGTGATCGCACGGCGATCGATGAGTTCTGCAACGTCGGTGCCCGCGTCGGTGGCGTGGAAGTCGAGCCCGTGCCCGGCGGCCCAGTAGTACACGTCGCCCCCGGGGCTCACGCGCCGTTCGTACTTGTCGATTAGCCCGTGGGTGTTAATCGGGCAGATGACGATCGGCGGCGTCTTGTCGGTCGGGAGCGTGTCCGTCAGATCGCCCTGCTCGCGCACCGCCAGCGGCATGCGCGTCAGCTCGCGTGATTCCTGCTCCGAGAGCGCGCCGCGATCGGCCGACTCAAACCGCGGCATGTTGATGTTGATGCAGGAATGCGCCTTGAGCAGCCCACTCGCGATCACGCGCTCGATCGCGACGACCGCGTGGCGCGCCGCGACGTCGAACAGCGGGCGACCGTGCCCGAGGTGAAACGAGACGGCGATCGAAGGCACGCCGAGGAACGCCGCTTCGATCGCGGCGGCGACGGTGCCGGAGTAGATGACGTTGATCCCGCAGTTGGCGCCGGCGTTCATGCCGGAGACGACCAGGTCCGGGCGCGAGCCCGAGCCGAAGCGTTCGGGCCAGAGCGCGGAGAGGGCGACCTTGACGCAGTCGGCCGGTCGCCCATCGACCGCGACACCGGCCATGCGCTCATGGATGCGCACGGGCTGGGTCATGAGCGGCTCGTGGAAGGTCACGCCGTGCCCGGTCGCGGATTGCACGGTGGCGGGGGCGACGGTGAAGACCTCGGCTCCGGCAATGGGTGCGATTGAGCTTGCGGGCTTGTCGGTCGCGTCGAGGAGTGCGTCGTGCAGCGCGACGATGCCCGGGGCGCGGATGCCGTCGTCATTGGTGAGGAGGATGCGCATCGGGGGAGCGTAGACGGGCGGTATCGGGTTTGGTTGCGGCGCGGGTGCCATGGCCGCCGCTCTGGGCGGCTATGCCTCGTTCACTACCCTATGGCGATGGGTGGCCGTCGCCGAGGCCTCAAGCGGTTCGATGGGCGGAATCACGCCCGTTTCCTCACGTTCTCCTGCTTCCAACGCCTTCCCTTGCTCACCCGCGACCGCACGCGGCGCTGGACGCTCGAAGCGATCGGCGTGCAAGAAGCCGGCACGCTTTCGAGTTGTGGGCATACGTGTTCAGGCCGGAACACGTGCACCTGCTTCTCTTCCCGTCGCCGTTGATGCCCGGGGTCGGCCCTATCCTCTCGACGTTGAAGATGAGCGTGTCTGTGCGCGCGGTGCGCTGGACCCAAACCCATGCGCCGGACTTCCTGGACCGGATCAGCGATGTTGCGCCGACCGGACGTGTGACGAGACGGTTCTGGCAGCGCGGAGCTGGGTACGACCGCAACCTGTGGTCACCCAAGCACGTCTGGGAAACCATCGACTACATCCACCGGAACCCGGTTGAGCGCGGACTCTGCGAACATCCGACAGACTGGGAGTGGTCGAGCGCGAGGGCGTGGCAAACCGCGGACGCTGGACCACTCCGCTTGGACCGTGAGCACGTCCCTGCTCGTCCGGCATAGCCGCCCAAAGCGGCGGCCATGGCACCCGGCGGGTACCCGCACGCGATGCACACGCTGTGCTCGCGCCGGTCGTCCTCGGGCGGTGTGCCGATGATCAGGCCGGCGATGACTGCCACGACGATCATCAGTGCGAGCGATGCCATCCCCTCATATTCGGGATTCGGCCCGGCGCGGTTCGTCTCTCGCCGCGATGTCAGGCGGGCAGTAACTCCCCACGCTTTCCAAAGTCCATCTGCATCGCGTCCTTCGCCATCGCGAGGGTCTCCTCAGCGACCTCATTTGCACGCCGGGTGCCGGCCTTGAGGATGTCGATCGCCAGGTCGTCGCCGCCTGGCTTCTCGTATTCGGCGCGGCGTTCGCGCATGGGGGCGATCAGTTCGTCGATCGCCTCGGCGACCTCGGCCTTCACGTGTCCGTCGCCGATGTTGTCGCCCGCGGCGTACCGGCGTTCGAGCTCCGCCACGCGCTCGGGGTCGCGGATGAAGATGCGGACGTAATCGAACAGCGCGTTGTGGATGTCGCCGGGTTCGTCCATCGTCTGTCGCCCGGTGAAGAGCTGGCCCATCTTCTTCTTGATCTGCTTGGGCGTGTCGGAGAGGAAGATGGCGTTGTTGAGGCTCTTGGACATTTTGTTGACGCCGTCGGTGCCGACGAGGCGCCCCACGCGTCCGATCTTCGCATGCGGGATGGGGAAGACCGCGCCCGCGCCGGGATAGTCGGCGTCTTCGGTGTGCGGATCGATGCCGCAGTAGAGCTGGTTGAACCGGCGCGCGACCTCGCGGCAGGGCTCGATGTGCGCGACTTGATCCTCACCCACCGGCACAAGCTCCGGGCGGAAGGCGAGGATGTCGGCGCATTGCCCGACGGTGTACATGGGGAAGCCGAAGGAGTAGTTGTCGCCGAGACCCTTGGTCTCGAGTTCGGTCTTGAGTGTGGGGTTGCGCATCACGCGGTTGAAGGGCAGGAGCATGGCGAAGAACCAGGTCAGCTCCGCGATCGCGGGCACCTCGGTCTGGAGCACGAAGGTCGAACGCTCCGGGTCCATGCCGCAGGAGATCCAGTCTTTGACGATGTCGATGACGCTCTCGCGGATCTCGGCGGGCTTGTCGGCCCGGGTGGTGAAGGCGTGCATGTTCGCGATGAGGAAGTAGCAGTCGTACCGGTCCTGGAGGGCGACGCGGTTTTCGAGCGAGCCGACCCAGTGCCCGAGGTGCAGGCGTCCGGTGGGGGTGTCGCCGGTGAGGATGCGGGGCTTGGCGTCTGGGTCGTTGTTGGGCATGGGTGGCGATGCTAAGCGCCGCGGCATCCGCAGCCGGGGCGCACCCGGGGTCTATACTCCGGGCCCCTCGTGGGGATGACCCGCGCGGGCCTATAGCTCAGTCGGCTAGAGCGCACCCCTGATAAGGGTGAGGTCACAGGTTCGAGTCCTGTTAGGCCCATTCGACGAAGTTGGGGCGTTCCGTTGGAGCGCCCCCTTTTCGTGGGAGCGGGCGTCGTCCGATCCGAATGTCCCTCCGGGCCTCCATGGATTTTGGAGCTCATGCCGGACCATCACAAGACCTTCCTGGGCGACTTCAAGCGGTTCTTCGGGCGGGGGCTGGCGATCCTGCTCCCGTCGGTGCTGACGCTCTGGATTCTCTTTCAGCTGTTCATGTTCCTCATGAACAACGTGGGCGATCCGATCAACCGCGGCGTGCGGTACGCGGTGATCCAGATCACCCCACGCGTGCTCGACGACGACGAGTTCCCGAAGTGGTTTCAGGTGTCGGACGCCGAGATCATGCGGGCGCGCTCGGCGGGCATGATCCGTGGCATCGACGACATGGAGGACGACGAACTCCGGTCGATCCTGCGGGAGGACAAGTTCCGAGCGTGGTGGAAAGACACCCCGGGCATGGACCTCATCGGCCTTGTGATCGCGATCATCGTGATCTACTTCGCCGGCGTGCTGCTGGGCGGGTACCTGGGTCGCGGCTTGTACACGCGGATCGAGCGGTTCATGGAGCGGGTGCCGGGGTTCAAGCAGGTCTACCCGCACGTGAAGCGCGTGGTGGAGATGGTGCTGGGCGATACGCCGATCGCGTTCAACCGGGTGATTCTCGTGCAGTACCCGCGCGAGGGGATTTGGACGGTCGCGCTGGTGACCAGCTCGTCGATGAAGGCGATCCACAAGGCCGGCGGCGGGACGATGCTGAGCGTCTTCGTGCCGTCCACCCCTACGCCCTTCACAGGGTTCACGATCAACGTGCGTGAGTCGGAGGTGATCGACCTGCCGGTATCCGTTGAGGAGGCGGTGCGGTTCTTCATCACGGGCGGGGTGTTGGTGCCGGACTCGCAGCTGCCGGAGGGCGCAAAGTCGTTGGAGGCACAGGAGGCGGCGGCGCGGGCGATGGCCCAGATCCGCGGGACCGCCGAGGGAGATTCGGGGCCGGAAACAGCCGAAGATGCCGGGGGCGAGCGCCCCGTATGATGGTGTCACCGGCAAGAGGAGCGGGAACCGCATGCGTATCGAAGTGGTCGGGCGGAGCGTGGAGATTACGGACCCCATCCGGGAGCACGCGGAGCAGAAGCTGGGCAAGCTGCCCAAGTACTTTGACGGGACGCAGCAGATCACGCTGACGCTTGCTCATCAGAACCACCACGGACGCGACGAGTACGAGGCGGAGGTGGTGGTGGACGTCGAGAAACACGACAACATTGTCTCGCACGCCAAGGGCGATGACATCTACGCGCTGATCGAGTCGGTCGCGCAGAAGAGCACCCGTCAACTGACGGACTTCAAGGAGCGCCTGAAGAACGGGAAGCGCTAGCCCGCGGCGAACATGCTATGAAGCTGACTGAGATCATCGAAGACGGTGCGATCATCCCCGAGTTGCAGTCGACCGAGCGCGACCAAGTGATCGCCGAGCTCGTCGACTCGCTCGTCTCAAGCGGGGCGGCCGATCCCGGCTTGCGCGACGAACTCGTCTCGGCTGTGCTCGATAGGGAGCACCGAAGCTCGACGGGATTCGGCAAGGGGGTTGCGGTGCCGCACGTCAAGCACGCGTCGGTGACCGCGTTGCGGGCGGCGGTAGGGCTCAGCCCGCGGGGCGTGGAGTTTGCGGCACTCGATCGCCAGCCGGTGTACTCGATCTTCCTGCTGCTTTCGCCTGCGGATCGCCCGGAGGATCATCTGCAGGCGATGGAGACGATCTTCCGCAATCTGAGCAAGGACACCTTCCGGCGGTTTCTTCGCCAGGCGTCGAGCGTGGATGAGGTTCGGACGTTGCTCGAAGAGGCCGACGCACACCAACTCGGGTAGCGCGGGCCTGGGACGTCGCGAGGAGCGCGGCGGGCGAGAAGACCAGTGGCCGACCGATGCACGATCAGTGTGACGATCGTCAATCGCCTGGGGCTGCATGCGCGCCCGGCGATGGAGTTCGTCGACTGCGCGGGCAAGTTCAAGTGCACCGTCTTCGTGAGCAAGGGCGATGAGCAGATCGACGGCAAGTCGATCATGCAGGTGATGATGCTGGCCGCGACCAAGGGCACGATCCTCCAGATCGTTGCCGAGGGCGAGGACGCCGAAGCCGCGTGCGAGGCGCTGCGCGAACTCGTCGAGTCGGGGTTCGACGAGGATTGACGCGGTACACTCGGGACATGCACCCGATCGTCGGCGTCATCATGGGTTCGCGCTCGGACTGGGAGACGATGGCGCACGCGGCCCGCACGCTGGGCGATCTCGGCGTGCCGCACGAGACGCGGGTGGTCTCCGCGCATCGCACCCCGGATCTGCTGTTCGAGTACGCCTCGGCCGCCGCAGAGCGTGGGATTGAGGTGATCATCGCGGGGGCGGGCGGCGCGGCACATCTGCCCGGCATGTGCGCGGCGAAGACGTCGCTCCCGGTGCTCGGCGTGCCGGTGCAATCCAAGGCGCTGTCGGGGCTTGATTCGCTGCTCTCGATCGTGCAGATGCCGGCCGGAGTGCCGGTGGGCACGCTCGCGATCGGGCGAGCGGGAGCGATCAACGCGGCATTGCTGGCAGCGGCGATCGTCGCCCGCGGGCGGCCCGAGATCGCCGACGCGATCGATCGGTTTCGCGCCGAGCAGACGGCGGGTGTGCTTGAACAGGGACCGCTCGAAGACGACGCGGGGGACGGCGCGTGAGAGTCGGCGTGCTCGGCGCGGGGCACCTGGGGCGCATGCTGGCGATGGCGGGGCATCGGATCGGCGTTGAGGTCCGCTGCCAGACCGACCGGGACGAATCGTGTGCCGCGGCGGTGTGCGGCGTCGATCAGATCGCGTTTGACGACATTGTCGGGTTGCGCGACTGGGCTCGTGCCTTCGACGTTGTGTCTTACGAGTTCGAGAACGTGCCCGTCCGGCCCGTCAAGGAGATCGCAGAAGTCGTGCCGGTGCATCCGGGTGTTCATGCGCTCGCGACGGCCCAGGACCGCGTGCTGGAGAAG
>JAUIFD010000081.1 GCA_030429485.1 Phycisphaerae bacterium
ATGGAGGGCAACACCTGGAAGGACATCGACTTCGACTACACCATCACCGAGGACACCATCCTCGAGTTCGACTTCCGATCGGACAGCCAGGGCGAGATCCACGCCATCGGGTTTGACACCGACGACTCGATCAACCCCGCCCAGAGCTTCAAGCTCTACGGCACCCAGAGCTGGGGCACCGACGCCGGTGACGCCTACTCCGGCGACGGCGAGTGGCACACCTTCCGCATCCGCGTCGGCGACTTCATGTCGGGCGATGTCACCAAGATGACCTTCACCCAGGACCACGACGTCTCCAATCCCGGCTCAAACTCCTTCTTCCGCAACATCCGCGTCTACGAGAGCGGCGACGCGCCGCAGCCGGAGACAGTCTCCGTCACGCACACACTCGCAGTCGAAGTCCAGGGCGTCGCCGACGACCCGACCCTGATCGCGGCAGACGCATTCGGTGAAGCGGGCGCTCCGGTCGCTCTCGATCTCTCCGCATCGCTCAACGATGCCGAAGGGGAGACCCTCTCGCTCAACATCTCCGGCGCACCGCAAGGCTCCACCTTCTCCGCGGGCGTTGAGAGCACCGACGGATCTTGGACGCTGTCGCCCGACGAACTCACCGGCGTGACCGTTACCCCGCCCGCGGTCTTCGACGGCACCTTCGATCTCGACATCAGCGCGACCAGCGCCGAAGGCGCCTCCACCGCGACCACCGTGTCGCGCATCACGGTGCATGTCGAGCCCGCGGCCGACGCACCGATGACCGGCGCCACGCAGCCCGAGCCATCCCAAACCCCCCAACCAACCTCGCCCGAGACCCCGCAGTCCGCGGCGCCGGTCGAAGCCGCGCCCACCGAAACCGAAGCCGCGCCCACCGAAACCGAACCGACACCCGCGCCCGAGCCAGTCTTCACCCAAGAGCCGGCGTCAGAGGCGCCCCCGACACCCGAACCCGCGTCCGAGCATCCAACCGAGCCAATCACGACGGCCGACACTTCCGCGCCCGAGCCTCAGCAGGCGCCCGCACCCACACAGGCCGATGCTCCCACACCCAAGCCCATGGACTCCCCAACGCTCAACAACGATCCGGCGACACGGAGTAACGAACCTCAAGCACAGGCGCCCGACCCGACACCGGCAGCGCAGCAGACCACGCCAGAGCCCCCGACGCCGCCCACGGCTCCGTCGATCAGTGAACCGCCCTCAGCACATCCGAACACCGACCCCCATGCCATCGGGGAACCAGCCCGCGCGCCCGACCGCGCCGCGCCAACAGCGAACACCCACGCGGCAACCGGCGACGCAGCTGCGCCCTCGGGTGCACACCCTGAAATCGACTGGACCGGCGCCGACGACCTCAACATCATCGGCGAGGACTTCAACGTCGACCGAGACTTCGACCGCATCGCCGATCAGCTCGAAACGCTCGACGCATCTAAACCCGACGAAGCCGCAGCGGGAATCAGCGCCGGGTACCGCCTCATCGACGACCTCGCGCCGATGACGCCCGACGACGCAGCACCGGATCTGCCCGTGCCCCCGCCGTCCGAGCCCGTGTTCGAGCTGGTGCGCACCGAAAGCGCACGCGACGCAGGTCAGGCCGAGTTCGTCGAAGAGAGCAACCGTCCCGCGCACACCGAGGTCGACCAACCCACCGTCGCCTCCGACACGCCGCCCAGCGCCACCCACGCCGTGACCCGCCCCTTCGCCGTGCTCTGGGGGCTCGTGCGCTCGCTCGGGCGCAACGACGATGACCACACCCGCAACGACACGCGCCGAGACCATCGCTGAACCGGAGAGAGCTACGGATGAACCGAGACCCATCCATCACCAACGACGCACAAGTCGGCGCCATGATCGACGAGCTTGCGCAGAGCACGACCGACGCGGTCAAGCACATGCGTCACCACGCGAGACTCAACATCCGCGTCAAGGTCTACGTCGAGCCGGCGAGCCTCAGCGCACGCACCAGCGTGCGCCTCCAAGGCGTGACCGGCGATCTCTCCGCGGGCGGCGCCCAGATTCTCCTCCCGCGCCCCCTTGCGATCGGCGACGCGTATCACGTCTCGTTCGACCGCGACGAGTTCGACCTCGCCCCCGTCTTCGCCCTCTGCCTGCGCGGACGCATGGTGCGCCCCGATGCGTTCGAGGCCGGCATCCGCTTCCTCGAGTCGATCCAGCTCCCGACCGGCGCGAGCAAGCACGAAGGCTCCATCCTCTAGCCCCACCGAGACACCAGACGTGACCACCGCCAGGACCATCTCGGCTTCCGAGGACGCGACGCGAGACTGGGCGAGCAACCCAGACGAGCGACCCGCCGACCTCTTCGCGCGCCTCGCGAGCCTCGACGCCAGGTTCGCGTCCCCACGCGAGCGGACCGGCGCGTTCATCGACGCGATCATGGAGGGCCTCGGCGGGCTCGCCGCGAGCCTCACCATCGGCGCTGCGGGCGAAGAGCACGAGGTCCAGCGTCATTCCCCCGCGGAGGGCGCGGAAGCATGGACCGCCACACTCCGCGCCACCGCGCTCGAAGCTCGCTCGCACGCACGGTCGATCGCCCGACTCTTCGGCTCAGAGTCCGCCCCCAACCTCGCCGTCATCGCAAGCCCCATCGACACCGCCGGGCGCGATCCTCTCGGCGGCGTCGCCCTGCTCATCCGATGCAACAGCGCCGCGCACGCCGAACGCCTTCAACTCCACCTCCGCGCCGCCTGCCTGCACGCGGCGAGCGCCCTCACCCAACGCCGCGCGACAACCACCGGCGTCAAGATGAACGACATCGCGCGACTCTACGCACGCATCGGCGCGTTCCGCTCGCTCCGCGAGTTCGCCTACGCCGTCACCAACTCGGCACGCCAGCGCTTCCAGTGCGAGCAGGCGTCCATGGGCGTCGTGCGCGACGGCAAGATCGAACTGATGTGCATCTCCGGCCTCGACGAGATCAAGAAGCGTTCGCCCGGCGTGCACCACATCGAACAGGCCATGGGCGAGTGCGCGGACGCCGCACGCCCCCTCGCCGCGCAACAACGTGATCGGTGGGAAGACGATTCGCCCATCGAGGACGGCATGCTCCACCAGCGATGGAGAGCCGCCGCCGCGGGTTCGTGCGTCCTTTCCGTCCCCGTCGATGGCGGTGATGGTCCGGTCGCGATCCTCTCGTTCCGCCGCGGCGCCGACCAGCCCTTTGACAACGACGACATCCAGGCGGCTCAGGAGATGCTCGCGCCACTCGCGGGCGCGATCCCCATCGTGGAGCGTGCGACACGCCCGATCACCGTCCACGCCGTCGCCTCCGCAAAGGGCGCAGCCGCGTGGTCGTTCCGTCAGGGCACCTGGCGCAGGCGCGTCGCCATCGCCATGATCGTGCTCGCCGTCGCTTGGTTCGCCGTCGGCTCGCGCACCTACCACGTCCCCGTTCCCGCGAGCGTCATCGCGCAGCAGGAGCACGTCGTCGCGGCCCCCATCGAAGGTCCCGTCGCGACCGTCCTCGTGCACGCGGGAGACGAGGTCAAAGCCGGTCAGCCGCTCGCCACCATGGACGCCGCCGCGCTCAACTTCGAGCACCACGCGCTCCTCGCCGAGGTCCAGAGCGCCGAGCTCCGCGTGGCCGAAGCGATGGCCGACGATGATCCATCCAGCGCCGCGATCGCACAAGGCGACCTCATCGCCCTCCGCGCGCGCCTCCGTGGCGTGCTCCGCAAGCTCGAAGACGCGACCATCCTCGCCCCGATCGACGGCATCGTGATCGCACCGCACCTCTCCGAGCTACCCGGTCGTGTGGTCGCCGTCGGCGAGCCGCTGCTCTCGATCGCCGCCTCCGACTCGCTCACGATCGAACTCCGTGTCCCGCAGGATCGTGTCGCCGATCTCACCGCGGGCCGCCCCGTCCGCTTTGCAAGCCACGCGCGCCCCGAAGACCCCGTCTTCATGGACCTCGACTACCTCGCCCCGTCCAGCGTCGAACGCGAGGGGCAGTCGGTCTTCATCGCCGAAGCCGCGCTCACCGACCATCCGGACTGGGTGCGCCCCGGCATGGAGGGCGTCGCGATGGTCGACGCAGGCTCGCGCCCGAACTGGTGGCTCGCAGTCCACCGATTCACCGACGCCGCACGGATGAGGTTCTGGCTCGACTGATGCACGCTCCGCCCGCCCAGCCCACGCTCGCCGAACGCCTGCAAGGCGTCGTCGCCACCGTGCGCGGCGAGCTCGACATCTCGCGCCACGTGTTCCGCGCCGGGGCGTCCTACGTCATCCGCGACCCCGTCACCTTCGCCACACACCGTTTCGATCCCGAAGACTACCAGGTGCTCAGCGCGCTCCGCACCGAGCGCACGCTCGGCGAGACCTTCAACCACCTCGTCTCCGCAGGCGCCCTCGAACACGAAGACGAGCAGGACTTCTACGCGTTCATCCTCGATCTGCACCAGCGCTCGCTGCTCTCGCTGCCCATCAACGACGCCGACGCGCTCTACAGGCGTTACGAACGCCGCCAACGCGCCCAGCGCCTCTCGAAGATCCTCGGCGTGTTCTTCATGCGCGTCCCCGTCGGCAACCCAAACGCCCTGCTCACCCGCACGCTCCCCGTCTTCGGCTGGCTCTTCACAAAGCCCGCCCTCTTCGCGTGGCTCCTGCTGACGCTCGCCGCCGGCTTCGTCGCGCTGACGCGCTGGGACGAGCTCGCCACGCCGATGCAGACCGTGATCCAGGGCAACAACGCGTTCATGCTCATCGCCGCGCTCATCGGGCTCAAGATCGTCCACGAGTTCGGACACGCGTACGCCTGCCGCGCCTTCGGCGGGCATGTGCCCGAGATGGGCGTCTACCTCGTGCTCTTCACCCCGCTCGCCTACGTCGACGCAACCGACTCGTGGACCTTCACGCGCACCCGCCGCCGCGCGGTCGTCACGCTCGCGGGGGTCTACTTCGAGTCCATCATCGGCGCGTGCGCCGTGTTCGTCTGGGCGTGGACCGAAGCCTCCACCCTTCACACACTCGCCTACCAAGTCATCCTGCTCTCCACGGTCACGACCCTCCTCTTCAACCTCAACCCACTGCTCCGCTACGACGCCTACTACCTCGTCTCCGACCTCGTTGGCATTCCCAACCTCCGGGCCCGGTGCCAGGAGTCCGTCATCGCGCTCCTCAAACGCCTCGCCTACGGCCTGCGCCGCACGCCCGAAGGTGAGCCCATCCGACCACACGCCGGACTCGCCGCGTTCGGCCTGGCCCAGTGTGGGTACCGCGTGCTCATCATGACCACGCTCGTCACCGTGCTCACGATGAAGTTCGGGAGCCTTGGCATCGTCCTCGCCATCGTCCTCATCGGACTCACGCTCAACCGCCTCGTCACCTCACTCGTCCGCTACCTCGCGAACTCCGCCGAGCTCGCGGGCAGGCGGCTGCGCGCCATCGCCGCGACATGCACGATCGCAACGCTCGCCGCACTCGCCATCGCCGCCGTCCCCCTCCCATGGCCGATCGCAGCTCGCGGCGTGGTGTCGTTCGAGACCGTCGAGACCGTCCGCGCGCCCGTGCAAGCCACGCTGGTCGCCCTGCCCGTCCGACTCGGACAGACAACCCGGACCGGCGACGCCCTCGCGCTGCTCGAAAGCGAGTGGCTCGAAACCGAGGTCGAGACCCTGACCGCCGAACTCCAGGCCGAACGCGCAAGAGCGTCGCGCGCCGCTGCGCGCTCACCGGGTGAGGGCGCCCTCGCCGCCGCCGCCGTGCGCGAGGCCAGCGCCCGCCTCGACCGGGTGCAAGAGCAGGCCGCCTCACTCCGCATCGCCGCCCCCGCCGACGGCCGCGTGCTCGAACTCGCCACCCGCTCGACCGGCATCGCCCTCAACCCCGGCGACCCCATCGCCGTCTTCGGCGCCGGCGTGCCCGAAGCCGTGTTCCATATACGGGAGTTCGAGTTTGAATCGCTCGGGCTCTCGCTCGGCGACGAGGTCATCTGCCGAGCGCCCGCGCACCCGGAGCGCGAGATCACCGGACACGTCGCGCACATCGGGCGCGTCGGCGCACGCGACATCGAGCGTCGCATCGCCACAGGCGCCCCCCAAGGACTCGTCCCGCTCAATGCAGCGACCGGCCGCGCCGCCGATCCTTACTTCGAGGTGCGCGTCCGCCTCGACCACACCGACGCCGAACTCGCCGGAACGCAGCTCGTCGCCCGCTTCCCATCGCACGCGCGCACCACCGCGCAGGTCATCGACCGCGGCGTGCGACGGTTCATCAACCACATGCAAGAGGGAGCCGGCGGATGAACCAACACGCCACACAAGGGGGACCTCTCCGTGCTTAGCTCGCTCATCGTCGCCTTCATACTCCTCGCGCCTCCGAACCCCGAACCCCATGCCGCGGACGCCCCGATCCAACTGCTCGACGTCTCGCCCGCCGACACCCTCCCGGGCGCGGTGCGCCCGCGCCAACAAGCGACGCTGGGCTCCGCCTTCGACGCCATGCTCACCGAGGTGCGCGTCAAGGAAGGCGCTCGCGTGCGGGCGGGCGACATCCTCGCCGTGCTCGACGATCGAGTCGCCCAAGCGTCGGTCGAGCTCGCACGCTTCCAGGCCAACCGCACCGCGCTCGTGGAACGCGCCGAGGCCGCGCTCGAGCAGGCCAGGGACGACCTCGCACGCCTCAACCTCGCCAACCGGTCGCACGCCGTCGCGCCAAACGAGCTCGCCTCCGCCGAGACCGACCTCCACATCGCCCGGGCCGACCTCGACAATGCGCGCGAGGCCATCGCCCAGGCCCAACTCCAGCTCGCCCTCGCACAAGCCCAGCTCGAAGAGCACGTCATCCGCGCGCCCTTCGATGCCCTCGTGGTACGCCGCCGCGCCGAGCCCGGCGAGGTGCTCTCCGCCAGCGATCCCATCCTCGACCTCATCGCCGACAGTGCGATGAGCGTCGACCTGCACCTACCCGCCCGCGTCGCCGCCCGGCTCCAGGCGGGCGAGCGTTTCGCCCTCCGGGTCGAGGACCCCGAGCCGAGCGTCGTCCCGGCCCGGGTCCGCTTCATCGAGCCTCGCATCGACCCGATCTCCCGCACCATGCGGGTGGTCTTCGACTTCGAGCCGGCCCCGACCGTCGTCTCGGGCTCAATCGTCCGCCCGGCCGAAAGCCTGCCTCCCGAGCCGATCACCGCCGCAACCCTCACCGACGCGGACGCCCGCCCCATCGCCTCCGCACCGCGGTAATCGCCGAGATTCGCCCCAAACCCGCGCCACGCCTACCCTCAGGGGTCCTCGGCGCAGCCGGACCGGGGATTGAACGTTCATTACGAGCCCGGATCGCCGGGCGAAACGGAAGCGCCCTTGTGTGGACGCGGCGTCATCGGGCCCTGGCCCGGAGTCGCCCGGCTCGCATCCACCGGTGTCGCTGCCAGGAATCACGCCATGGCCAACACACTCGTCCAAGACCTCATCGATGCCGGCATCCACTTCGGGCAGCGCTCGAGCGGATGGAACCCCAAGATGCAGCCGTACATCTACGGCAAGCGCAACGGCATCCACATCATCGACATCAAGGAAACGGTCCGGGGCTTGCTCATCGCCAAGCGCCTCATCACCCGCACCGTCTCCGGCGGCAAGGACATCTGCTTCGTCGGCACCAAGCGTCAGGCGAAGGACGTCCTCGTCAACCGCGTCACCGACGTCAAGATGCACTACGTCAACGAGCGGTGGCTCGGCGGCATCCTCACCAACTTCCGCACCATCCGCTCCCGCCTCAAGAGGCTCGAAGAGCTCGAGCAGATCGCCGAGACCGACAACTTCCAGAGCTACTCCAAGAAGATGGAAAGCCAGCTCCGCCGCGAGATGCGCAAGATCAAGCGCAACCTCGACGGCATCCGCGGCATGGAGAAGCTCCCCGGCGCGCTCGTCATCATCGACGCACGCCACGAGCAGACCGCCCTCCGCGAGGCACGCAAGCTCGGCATCCCCACCATCGCCCTCATCGATACCGATGGCGATCCCGATCAGGTCGACGTGCCCATCCCCGGCAACGACGACTCGATGCGCTCCATCGACGTGATCGTCCGCGAGCTCTGCCTCGCCGTCGCCGAGGGCAAGCAGCAGCGATCGCCCGAGTCGCAGGCCGCGGAGGAATCCGCCGCTGGCGAAGGATCGGGCGAGGAGCCCCGCCGGCGCTCGCGCCGCGCCCAGTTCCGCGCCGACGACGCCACGTCCGCGGCTCCCGCGGCCGACGGCGCCGAGTCCCCCACCGTCACCACCCCCGCCGAGGGCTGAGCCCCCGGCATCGCCGAACCCGACAGACAACCACGCGCCGCCAGGCCGCGGCGCTGTGAGCAACCGGAGACCGACCGATGGCAGACATCAGCGCCAAAGACGTCATGGCCCTGCGCAACCGCACCGGCCTCGCGATGATGGAGTGCAAGAAGGCCCTCATCGAGGCCGACGGCGACCCCGAGCGCGCCGAGGAACTCCTCCGCAAGAAGCTCAAGGGCAAGATGGACACCCGCTCCGACCGCACCGCCGGTGAAGGGCGCGTCGACACCGCCGTGGGCGCCGACGCCGCAGCCATCGTCGAGCTCCGCGCCGAGACCGACTTCACCGCCAAGAACGAGAAGTTCGTCAACGCGACCAAGCGCATCGCCGAGCTCGCGCTTGCCTCCGCCGACGGCAACGTCTCCGACAACGAAGAAGCCAAGGCCCTCATCGACGACCTCCGCATCACTACCGGAGAGAACATCTCGATCGCGCGCACCGAGAAGCTCTCGGGCGGTACCTTCGGCACATACGTCCACTTCGACGGCAAGACCGCCTGCCTCATCCAGACCGACGGCGGCGACCCCGAGGCGCTCAAGCAGGTCTGCATGCACATCGCCGCAGCCACCCCCCCGCCCATGGGCGTCACGCCCGACGACATCCCGCAAGCCGTCATCGACAAGGAGCGGAAGTTCCGCATCGAGCAGGCGGTCGAGAGCGGCAAGCCGCAGGAGATCGCCGAGAAGATGGTCGAAGGCGGCATGCGCAAGTTCTTCGCCGAGATCGCGCTCATGGAGCAGCCCTTCATCATGGACCCCTCCAAGGCGGTCAAGGACGTGCTCGGCGCGACCAAGGTCAGCGCCTTCCGCCGCTGGAAGGTCGGCGAGCAGGTCGACTGATCCGAGCCTGATCAGCCACCCGGCGATCTCAACTAGACTGCCCGCATGACACACGGCGCCGCGCCCGGCGAGCAGTACACCATCCGCCAGAAGATCTTCAAGATCTTCGGCGCGTCCTTCTACATCTACGACGCGCGAGGCGACGTCCTCGGCTACTGCAAGCAGAAGGCCTTCCGCCTCAAGGAAGACCTCCGCTTCTACACCGACACCTCGTGCGCAACCGAGCTGTTCTCCATGCGCGCCCGGTCCATCATCGACTTCTCCACCACCTACGACGTCGCCACACCCGAGGGCCAGGTGATCGCGTCCATCCGCCGCAAGGGGCTCTCCTCGATCGTCCGCGACTCCTGGCAGGTCTTTGATCCTTCCGGCGCGCACGCAGCGTCCCTTCAGGAAGACTCGACGGGCATGGCGCTCGCACGCCGGTTCATCCCGGGCGTCGCGGTCTTCTCGCCGCAGAGATTCGAGCTCATCACCGACAGCAACGCGCACGCCGCGACCTTCAGAACCCACTTCAATCCCTTCGTCTACCGACTCGGCATCGCACTCCACGCCGACCCGCCCCCTCTCGACCTCTACGTCATTCTCGCCATCGGATGCCTCATCGCCGCGATCGAGGGGCGTCAATCGAGCGAAGACTCCGGCGCAGGGCTCTTCTCCGGCGGGTAGCCCCTCGCCACCGCCATCACGCGCAAATCGACGCGCTTCCACGCTCTCCAGTCGGAGTCCAATCCGGCGTGCTACCCTCGCGCAACAGACGGGAGACTCTCAATGCACGACCAGATCGATCGTCGCGCCGCGCTCGGCACCTTCGCCGTTGCAGGACTCGGCGCCACTGCCGCCTTCGCCTCGCGCCCGACGCCGTTCCTCACCCGCCGCGACCTCGGGTGGGACGAAGCCGCGGGCGAGTACGTCCTGCCCCCACTCCCCTACGCCTACGACGCGCTCGTCCCACACATCGACGAGCAGACCATGCAGATCCACCACGACAAGCACCACGCCGGATACGTCCGCGGGCTCAACAAAGCGGTCGCCGCCCTCAAGGACGCACGCTCAAGCTCCGACAGCTCGCTCATCCAGCACTGGGAGCGCCAGCTCGCATTCCACGGCGGCGGACACGTCAACCACACCCTCTTCTGGACCGGCATGGCCCCCGCAGGCAGCGGCGGCGGCGGAAAGCCCTCAGGCTCCCTCGCCGAAGCGATCAACAAGAGCTTCGGCTCATTCGACGCCTTCCAGTTCCAGTTCAAGGCCGCCGCCGGCGCCGTCGAGGGCTCCGGGTGGGGATGGCTCGTCTACGAGCCCATCTCCTCGCGCCTCCTCGTCACCCAGATGGAAAACCAGCAGAAGATGCTCTTCGCCGGCGTCGTCCCACTCCTCGGCGTCGACGTCTGGGAGCACGCCTACTACCTCAACTACCAGAACCGACGCGCCGACTACGTCACCGCCTTCATGAACGTCATCAACTGGAGCGAGATCCAGCGCCGCTACGACGCCGCGACCGCGTAGCCCCAACCCGACAACCACCCAACGAAAAGAGCCCACGGGTCAACCCGTGGGCTCTTTGTGATCGCGTGATCAACGCGCTCAATCCTCGACGCGCGTCGGCTCCGCGCCGATCGTCACATCGTCACGGACCTCCACCTGCGGGATGCCCAGCGGCGTGAACCGATCCGCGCCCAGCGCCTCGGCGACCTCGGTCGCCTCGGCCATCATCATCTCCTCGTCCAGCTCCTCTTCCTCAGGCGGCTCGACCAGGTACTTCACGCGCACCGCCTGGTGCTCGTTGAACCCGGTGCCCGCGGGGATGAGGTGCCCGAGCAGCACGTTCTCCTTCAGGCCGATCAGGTCGTCCATCGCGCCACGCAGCGCCGCCTCCGTCAAGACCTTCGTCGTCTCCTGGAACGACGCGCCCGACAAGAACGACTCCGACTGGAGCGACGCCTTCGTGATGCCCAAGAGCAGCGTACGACCCGTCGCAAGACGCGCCTTCCGCCCCTTCGCCGGCTCGCGACCCTCCGCCTCCGCCTTCGCGTTGGCTTCCTTCACCTCGTCGCGCGAGTGCAGCCCGTCCTTGCGAAGGTCGGTATCGCCCGTCTCCGTCACACGGACCATCCGCGCGATCGCGTTGTTCGTCACGCGGAACTTGTGACGGTCCACCACCTCGTGCGGCAGTAGCTCCGTGTCACCCGGGTTCTCGATACGAACCTTGCGGAGCATCTGCGAGAGGATCAGCTCGATGTGCTTGTCGTTGATGCCCACGCCCTGAGCACGGTACACGTTCTGCACCTCGTCGAGCATGTACGACCACAGCGCCTCTTCACCCTTGATCCGCAGGATGTCCTTCGGATCGAGCGGGCCGTCGGTCAGAGGATCACCCGCCGTCACGTAGTCGCCCGCATGCACGAGCAGCTGCTTGTCCGTCGGGATGTGGTGGTCCTTCTCGATGCCCGAGTCCGACACCACGCGGATCGTCATCTTGCCCTTGCGCTTGTCCGAGTACAGCTCGACGCGCCCGGAAATCTCCGCCATCGCCGACGGCTCCTTCGGCTTGCGCGCCTCAAAGATCTCCGTCACACGCGGCAGACCGCCGACGATGTCCTGCGAACCGCCCGCCGCACGCGGCTGACGAGCAAGCATCTGACCCGCTGTCACTTCCTGACCGTCCTCAACTTCAAGACGCGCCTTCGCCGGCAGGTAGTGGAAGTCCAGGATCTGGCCGTCCTTATCCACGATCTTGATCTGCGGCGTCAGCTCGCCCTTGTGCTCGATCATGACCTTCGCCTTGCGGCCCTGGCCAGCATCCTCCTCGCGGTACGTCTCGCCCAGCTCGATATCCACGAACTGCACAACACCCGCCTTCTCCGCGAGAATCGACGCGCGGTGCGGGTCCCACTTGAGCAGCAGGTCGCCGCGCTTCACCGCGCCGCCCGCCTTCACGTACATGAACGACCCGTACTGCACCTTCTGCTTCTCGAGCTCGCGCCCCTTGTCGTCGACAATCGCGATCTCGCCGTTCCGCTTGAGCGAAACCCAGCACTCGTGCCCGTCGTCGTCCACGACCTGCACCTCGTTGCAGTCACGAACCTCAAGCGTACCCGCCTGCTGCGCGCGATACTCGTTGTCCGCGACGTCACGCGTGCCGATGCCGCCCGTGTGGAACGTACGCATCGTCAGCTGCGTGCCGGGCTCGCCGATCGACTGAGCCGCGATGATGCCCACCGCAAGCCCAGGCTCCACAAGACGCCCCGTCGACATGTCCATGCCGTAGTCAAGCGCCGAGCATCCCGACTCGCTCTCCGACGTAAGCGGTGAACGCACCACCACCGCGTCGATGCCCAGCTTCTCGACCGCCTCCGCGGCCTCGGGCGTGATCATCTGGTTCGCCTCGACGATGATCTCGTCGGTCACCGGGTTCCCGATCGCGTTGACGGACACACGCCCCACGATCTGCTCGCGGAGCGGAACGTCAACCTCCTCACCCTTGTACACCGCACGCTTCACGATCCCGCGGCGCGAACCGCAGTCGTACTCGCCGATGATCACCGACTGCGCGATATCGCACAGCTTGCGCGTCAGATACCCCGAGTCCGCCGTCTTCAGCGCCGTGTCCGCCAGGCCCTTACGCGCGCCGTGCGTCGACGAGAAGTACTCGAGAATGTTCAGACCCTCGCGGAAGTTCGCGCGGATCGGAGTCTCGATGATCTCGCCCGACGGCTTGGCCATCAAGCCTCGCATGCCCGCGAGCTGCATCATCTGCGAGACGTTACCGCGAGCGCCCGAGTCCGACATGAGGTACACCGGGTTCATGAAGAACCGGCCCTCGCCCGACTCGATGTCCGCATACTGACCATCCGGATGGCGGCGGTCGTGCTTGAGCGTCTCGATCAGCGCCTTGGTCACCTCTTCACGGCAGTGCGCCCAGATGTCGAGCAGCTGGTTGTACCGCTCGCGGGCCGTGATGATGCCGCGGTCGTAGTTCTTCTCCACGCGATCGACGCGCTTCTGCGCCGCGCCGAGAATCTCCATCTTGTTCGACGGGATACGCATGTCCATCACGCCGAACGAGAGCCCCGCGAGCGTCGCGTTCTTAAACCCGACCTCCTTCATCTTGTCGAGAAGGTTGATCGTCGCCGGGCGATCGCAGTACTTGTACACGTCGTCGATGACGCGCGCACAGCCCTTCTTGCCCAGCGCACAGTTGTAGAACGGCATCCCCGGATCGAGAACCTCGGAGAACTTGATCCGACCCGCCGTCGTCACGACGCGCCCGTTCGACGGGATCGCCTTCGGCTCGGCGCCCTGCGACTCCACGATCTCCGTGAACGGGTCGTCCGGCGCCCTCAGACGCACCACGACCCGCTCGTGCAGACCGATCTTGCCCTGCTCGAACGCGAGCAGCGCCTCCTGGCGATCCTTGAACCGCTTGAGCTCCTCGATCTTCCGCTCGTCGGGAATACCCGCCGTGAGGAAGTACACGCCGAGGACGATGTCCTGCGACGCCGAGATGATCGGCTTGCCGTTCGCGGGCGAGAAGATGTTGTGCGTGCTGAGCATCAGCACGTGCGCCTCCGCCTGCGCCTCGACCGAGAGCGGCAAGTGCACCGCCATCTGATCGCCGTCGAAGTCCGCATTAAACCCGCCGCAAACGAGCGGGTGGATGCGGATCGCGTTGCCTTCCACGAGCACCGGCTCGAACGCCTGGATACCCATGCGGTGAAGCGTCGGCGCGCGGTTGAGCAGCACCGGGTGCTGGAAGATCACCTCTTCCAGGATGTCCCACACCTCCGGATCACGACGCTCGAGCATCCGCTTCGCGCTCTTGATCGTGTCCGCGAGCCCGTGCTCCTTGAGCTTCCGGATGATGAACGGCTGGTAAAGCTCCAGCGCAATCTTCTTGGGCAAGCCGCACTGGTGCAGCTTGAGCTCCGGACCGACCACGATCACCGAACGCGCCGAGTAGTCCACGCGCTTGCCGAGCAGGTTCTCGCGGAACCGCCCCTGCTTGCCCTTGATCATGTCCGTCAGCGACTTGAGCGCACGGTTCGACGAGCCCACCACCGGACGACGGCAACGACCGTTGTCAAACAGCGCGTCCACCGCCTGCTGCAACATCCGCTTCTCGTTGCGGATGATGACCTCGGGCGCGTTGAGGTCCATCAGCTTCTTGAGGCGGTTGTTGCGGTTGATGATGCGCCGATACAGGTCGTTCAAATCGCTCGTCGCGAAGTTCCCGCTCTCGAGCAGCACCAGCGGACGAAGGTCCGGCGGAATCACCGGGATCACGTCCATCACCAGCCACACCGGATCGTTCTCCGAGTGGCGCACCTGCTCGACAAGCTTCAGCCGCTTCGCAAGGTCCTTGATCTTCTGCTTCGAGCGCGTCGCCGCGAGGTCCTAACGAATCCCCTCAGCCTCC
>JAUIFD010000281.1 GCA_030429485.1 Phycisphaerae bacterium
CCGCATCGCTCCACAGTTCCACGATGATCTCCACGTTCGAGCCGAACGTCTCGAGGCGGAGGGTCACGCTGTCGAGCACGTAGTCGTCGCCACCGGGCATGGTGAATCCCATCCCCTTATTACGCAGGTTGTCGATGTCGGCGGACTGCGTGCCGTCGTTGCCGGGCATGTTGCTGATCACGACGTCGGCGCTGGCGAGGCCCGCAACGAGAACAAGGGGAAGTACGGCTGTCTTAATCATCTCATCTCTCCTTCTGTGACGCGATTCCGCGTTCCACAACAGGGGCGGGCGCGCGTCCACACCCACACAGGTCCAACTACCCACAGAGGGTCTCACTCTCTGGCCCGGCACCCGCCAGGCAACGCCCCTCCTCGGAAGGGCGACTCCTACTGGGGGGAGATTATCAGAGCGTCGGGACCGAAACAAGGGGAAACCCCTCGTGAGGTCGCGCTCTGGGGCTTTCGTTGGGGGTCGAGGCACGCCGCGGCGAGCGATGGATCGTTCTCAGATCAGCGAGTCGTGCCGCGATCTGCGCCGGCGAAGCTCGTATCGGACGAGCGCGGAGGGTGCTCGCTTCCTCGCTGACCACCGCTCGAGATCGCGCCGTCCGCGGCAGGGCCTGGCGCTAGCCCATGCCCTCGCCCGGCAGCTTCGACGACTGGCGGATCCACCTGGTCAACTGCGCGTCGAGCTTGTCGCCCTCGTGGAGGTGGAGGTAGCGCATGTCCCCGTGTTTGGATTCCACGGGCGGCGGGGGGCGCAGCGATGCGCCATTGTGGAACCCCACCTTCACGTAGTTCGTGAAGCAGTGGACGCTCAGGAACCACCCGCGCCCCTCCGTGCCGTAGAAGGGTGAGTTCCACCGGATCGCCTTGCGCACGCCCGGCACGGTCTCGTCAATGAGCGAGTCGAGGCGGCGGGCGAGGTCCTGCTTCCACCCCGGGATCGCGTCGAGGTACGCCTGCACGGGCGCGTCGCCATCGCCCTTGGGAATCTGCGGGTTGCCACCAGCGAGCAGCTTGGGCGTGGCGGGAGCACTCGTGCGCGCGGCTCCGGAACTCGCCTTCTTCGCGGTCTTCTCGGCGACGGTCTTCTTCGTCGGTTTCTTGGTGATCTTCTTCGTCGCTTTCTTCGCCATGGGAGCGATGTTACCAGGGCATCTGCTCGAACCCGTTCGCCCGGAGCACCCGCTCGTAGTGCGAGCGGCGCGTTTCCACCATATCGAGCAATGCATCCGCGGCGTCACGTTCCGGGGCATGAGGGGCGAGGCGATGCAGGAGGTCGCGTACACGCTTCGCTTCCGCAGCCATCGTCCCGAGCGCGTCGCCTTGGACGAGTATGCCCGGGAAGGCTCGCCCCGCAGTGTGCATGACCACATGATTCGGGGTGCGGTCGAGAGTGATATCCGACTCGGGCGAAGATGGATGCGTCACACGGTCTCCACGTGGGAACAACTGCCATGGTTTAGATCGCCACTGCATTCGATTTCACGGATGCCCGCGCCTACTCCGCGCGCAGGATCTTCTCCATCGCGCGGCCCTTCGCGAGTTCGTCCACGAGCTTGTCGAGGTATCTCACATTGCGTGTGAGGGGGTTCTCGATCTCTTGGATCCGGTAGCCGCAGATCGTGCCGGTGATCAGATGCGAGTTCGGGTGGAGCGTCGCGTCGTCGAAGAACGCTGCGAAGGTGGCGCCGCTCTTGATCTGCCTCTCCAAGGCCTTGTCGTCGAAGCCGGTCAGCCACTCGATCACTTGGTGCAGTTCGTCCTTCGTCCGCCCCTTCTTCTCGACCTTGGTGACGTAGTGCGGATAGACGGAGGCGAAGGTCATGCTCGCGATGCGCGCGTCGTGCTCGGGGGTGGTGGTGGGCATGGGGCGTTCCCCGTGTTGCGGTGCTCGGGCGACATGGGTCGACGGGCATCCTACCGCGCCGTTCGCAGCCTCTGCCGAAAGCGGGGTGCGTCGCATGCGGGGGGATGGGGCCCCGTGTTCCGCCCTAATGACAAGCCGGGACCCTTGGATCCCGGCTCATGCCTCTCTCAAACACACTCCAAGACTCGCTCGTTGCCGGCCTCGTTGCTACCAGCGACCGCTGCTCGCGGGCCGGGGTTCACGGGCCTTGGCCTCGTTGACCGTGAGGTCGCGTCCGCCGACGATCGTGCCGTTGAGGGCCGTGATCGCCGCCCTGGCCGACCGCGAATCCGCGAACTCCACAAACCCGAAGCCGCGCGGGCGGCCCGTGTCGCGGTCCATGACCAGCGCCGCGCTGCTCACTTCGCCGTGGGCGCTGAACATGTCGCGCAGCTCGGCCTCGGTCGTCTCGAACGATAAGTTACCTACGTAAAGTTTCATCGCGCTTCTTCAAATGCCCTGTGAGTAAACCCGTTGCGACCACTCGAGCATGAAGTGCGCGTCGGTTTCAAGGCGGCTCATCCTCAAGTTCGGGACCGCCATGATCAACTTGATGATAGCGCCCAT
>JAUIFD010000082.1 GCA_030429485.1 Phycisphaerae bacterium
GCCCGACCAGGCACACCATCATCGCAAGGGAAGCAGATCGGGCGAGTCGGCTCACGGAGTGTCCTCGCCATCGGTCAGGAGCACGGACATCTCCTCGAGCGCGGCCTCGATTGCCGCTTCGTCGAGCTTGGGCTCGGTGACCTGCCACGTCGGACGGTCAGGCCCACCGAATCGCCCACGCCCTCGCAGCTCAAACGCGTGCGTGCCATCGTCGCGCTCGGCACGCCCTTCGAGCACGAGGATGCGCTTCCGCATGAGCATGAGCGCGAGCAGGTAGCGGAAGACCTCCTGTCGGCCCTCGGCCCCTTCAAGCCGCTCGAAGAGATCGAACATCGAGTCGTCGTCGAGGAGCGGCCGGTCGGTCTTCCGACCCTCAGGGACGGTCCACACCCAAGTCGCGACCGGTGTCCCGGCGTGTTCGGGCTGATCGGCGGAGGAAAGGACGTCGACTCTCCGCAGCGGGGTCGAAGGGTCTTCTTCGAACAGGATGGTGCGCACCCGATCGCCCGGGGCAAGTTCTTTCCCGGTGGACGCACAGTGCCCGGTGGCACGGGTGATCTCGAAGGGGGCGCCGGAGCCCATCGCGGTCATGCGAGAGTCTATTCGGCGCGAGTCCGCTGTGGGGTTGCGCTGCCGGAGTCCACGCGCTCAGCGCGGCGGGCCGCCCGGGCCGCAGCTCACGACAAACTGACGATTCGAAGTCCCCCCCGCACCGATCCGGAAGCGGACTGCATCGCCACATCTGGGGCATCTGGCGGTGTACCCGCATCCGTCGCGGTCGAGGTGGACCCTCCCGTAGGTGCCGGCACAGGCGAAGTGGACGCCGATCCAAGGACGACCGCCGGATCCGCGAGCCGTGGGCGCGCCGACGGTGACGTCGAGGTCGTGTTTGGAGGGGAGCGGGCGATTCACCCGACATGTATCGGTGGCCGGCGCGGGTTCCTTCGGCACCCGTGGACGAGTTTGCAGGAACTGCCGTGGGCAGATACGGTGTCCTCGTCCGGAGGAACCACCATTCCTAGTGGTTTGCACGATTACGTATCTGGAGTTCGGCGCGTGGTTGTCCGGGATCGACCGGGACCACTGCCCGGTCTAGCGTTGGGGTGCAAGAGGAGGGTTCCCTAGGCGATGCCGCGTGCGCTCTCGATTCTCCCAGACCCACCCCCGGCCCCGACAGCAATCGGTCTGATCGCGGGCGGTGGACGTTTGCCCGTTTTGGTGGCGGAGGGTCTGCGATCGCAGGGACACCCCGTGCATGGGCTTGGGCTCGCGGATCAGTACGATCAATCGCTCCCGGGGCTGTGTACGACGTTTCGTGACGTGGGGCTGTTGCGGGTGGGCACCTGGGGGCGGGCGCTGGCACGTCTTGGCGTGCGCCACGCCGTGATGGTGGGCAGGGTGGACAAAGCGACGCTGATGCACGACCCCCTGCGCCTGATCCGGCATGTGCCGGACGCACGCACGCTCCTGGGGTGGTTCCGGCGTCTTCGACATGACAAGAGGTCGAGCGCGATCCTCAGCGCGATCGCGGAGGAGCTCGACCGCAACGGGGTTGCTCTCATGGACTCGACGGCTCCGATCCCCAACCACCTGGCGACCGCGGGCGTGATGACGCTTCGGGAGCCGACTCCGAACCAGCGCGGCGACATCGAGTTTGTGTGGCCGATGCTCGGCGAGATGCTGCGACTGGATATCGGGCAGTCGATCGCGGTGCGTGAGCGCGACGTGATCGCGGTGGAGGCTGTCGAGGGCACGGACCGGATGATCGAGCGTGCGGGCCAGCTCTGCCGTGCCAAGGGGTGGACTTTGTGCAAGGGCGCGCGAGCGCAGCATGATCGGCGGTCGGATGTGCCGACTGTGGGCATGCAGACGATCGAGAACCTCGCGAAGAACGGGGCGGGATGCCTGGCGCTGGCGACGGGCGATGTGATCATGCTCGATCGCGAAGTGCTGCTCGAGCGGGCCGATCAGCTGGGGATCGCGGTGGTCGGGATTCCGACCGCACGCCCGACCGCCGCCGACCTGATGCCGCCCAAGTCGGGCATCATGACTCGCGCGGGTGTTGCTCGGCTCTGACGGTGAGCGAAGACACGTACGTCTCGCGGGGTGGGCTCAAACTCAGACATGCGCTCGACGAGTTCGGGATCGACCCGGCGGGGTTGCGGTGCGCCGACCTGGGTTGTTCGACCGGCGGGTTTACGGACTGCCTTGTGCGCTCGGGCGCCGCGAGCGTGATCGCTTTGGACACCGCGTACGGGCAGCTCGACTACCGCCTGCGTATTGACGAGCGCGTGGAGGTGCGTGAGCGCACGAACGCGCTCCACGCAGAGCCGCCCGCCGAGCCTGTGGACCTTGTCGTGATCGACCTGGGATGGACACGCCAGGCGCTGGCGATCCCCGCAGCGATGCGGTGGATCGGCGACGGGGGGCGGATCGTGTCGCTGGTGAAGCCGCACTACGAGATGGAGCGCGCGGAGTTTGAACGCCTTGCGGTCGGAGGTGTGCTGCCGGAGTCCGAAGCGGAGCGCGTGGTCGGCGAGGTTGTGGACTCCGTGGCGGCGATCGGCGCAAGGGTCGAGGGCGTGACCAAGAGCCCGATCCTCGGCGGACGCGCGGGCAAGCGCCGATCGAAGGGACAGGGGAACGCGGAGTGGTTGATGCTGGTCATGAAGGCCTGAGCACCAGACAACGCACGGACGAACTGGACTAGTCCTCATCTCGCATCGACTTCCAGGCGGGCGTGGGCTTGGCCTGATCGCCGAGCGCGGTCCAGAGCGCTTCCATCGTCTCGCGTTGTCCGATGCCGGTGGCGCCGGACAGGGCGATGATGCCTGTGACACCATCGGGTGCGATCGCGTGGCGGAAGTCGGTCATGATGCGTTCGCGGTCTTCGTCGGTCAGGAGGTCGACCTTGTTGAGCGCGACGATCTCGGGCTTGGCCGCGAGCTCGGGTGAGTAGGCGAAAAGCTCGTGCCGGATGACGCGGTAGTTCTCCGCCGGATCGGCGCCGTCGGACGGGATCGCATCGACGAGGTGGAGGATGACGCGCGTGCGCTCGATGTGTCGCAGAAACTCGTGCCCGAGCCCGACGCCCTCGGAGGCGCCGGCGATGAGCCCCGGGATATCGGAGATCACGATTCGGCGTGCGGGGTCGAGCTCCGCGATACCGAGCTGCGGTGAGAGCGTGGTGAAGGGGTAGGCCCCCACCTTCGCCTCGGCACGGGTCCACGCGGAGAGCAGTGTGCTCTTGCCGGCATTGGGCAAGCCCACGAGCCCGACGTCGGCGATGAGCTTGAGCTCGAGTCGGAGGCGTTTGGCTTCGCCCGGCTCGCCGGGCTCGGCGCGGCGCGGCGCCTGATTGATGGACGTCTTGAAGTGATCGTTGCCGAGCCCGCCGCGCCCGCCACGGAGGAGGGTGACGCGGTCGCCCGGTGCGATATCGGCGAGGGTGTCGCCGGTGTCGTCGTCGATGACGAGGGTGCCGGGCGGAACGCGGAGCACGAGATCGGCTCCCGACTTGCCGTGGCAGTGGCGCTGCCCGCCGGGCTCGCCGTCCTTGGCCGAGAAGAGGGTGCGTCCTCTGAAGTCGAGGAGGGTGTTAAGCCCCTCGTCGGCTTCGAAGACGACCGAGCCGCCGTCGCCGCCGTCACCGCCGTCGGGCCCGCCCTTCGGGACGTACTTCATGCGCCGGAAGGAGATGCGTCCGTCGCCGCCGTTGCCAGCACGCGCCTGGATGTGAGCTCGATCAACGAACACGGTTCATCGTTGGCGCTCGGCAGCGGCGACGGAGGGGAGGCGGCCTCGGGTGGCTTCGAGGAGCAGGCGGCAGGCCTCCTCGCGTGCGAGGGTGACCTCGCGCTCGATGAGGGCGAGCGCCCCCTTGCCCTCGGCTTCGAGCGTCTCGAGGGGGATGGGCTCGCGGTAGACCATGGCGAGTCGGCGCCCAAAGAGGCGAGGGCGCTTGCGACCGCGGGGCCAGGCGTCCCACGCGCCCTCGATGCCGACGGGCACCACGGGGCACCTGGCGCGCTTGACGACGACGGATGCGCCGCGTTTGAACTCGTGCATCCCGCCGTCTTCGGTGCGCGAACCTTCGGGGAAGATGAGCACCGCGCGATCGTCGGCAATCGCCTCGAGCACGGCCTTCATCGCCGCGGTGTCGGAGCCCTCCTCGGCGATCGGGATCGAGTTGAGCGAGCCGATGAGCCTCGCCATGAAGGCGCTCTTGAAGAGCCCGGAGCGCGCGATGAACGTGAGGTGGCGCTTCACCCAGCATCCGACGAAAGGCGGATCGATGTACGACTGGTGGTTGGCCGCGATCAGCACGCCCCCGGTGTCGGGCACCCGTTCACCCCCGACAACGATCGGGCGGTAGAGCACCTGGATCGCGACGCGCGCGAGAAAGCGGCACAAGGCGAAGAATCGCGGGCGCGACGGGGGGAGCCGTGTCGTCCTCGGTGCGCTCAATCGTGCAGCACTCGCGCACGGACCTCGCGAACGAGCGCATCGACCACCTCGTCGAGCGTGAGCCCGGACGTGTCGATGACGATCATGCCCGGTTCGGGCTTGCCGGAGGCTGCGCCGGAATCCGCCGGCCCGCCCATGTCACGGATGAACTGGGCGACATTGGCGAAATCGCGTCGGTCGCGTTCGAGGATCTCGGTGAGGATCACCGCCTCGTCCGCGTCGCGACCGGCGGCGCGAAGCTGCTCGGCCCGGCGGCGGGCGCGCTCCTCCGGATCGGCGTCGAGGAAGAAACGGACCTCGGCGTCGGGAAAGACGACCGAGCCCTGATCGCGCCCCTCGGTGACGAGGCGCGGATGCTGATGACCGATCAGACGCTGCTTGCGGACCATGTGCTGGCGCAACGCCCCGATCGCGGCGATGCGCGAGACGAGGCCCGTCACGTCGGCGTCACGGATGCGATCGTCGACCGGCTTGTCCCACGCGAGCATGGCGGGCGGATCGGCGGACCAGTCGAAGTGCAGGTCGGCGTGAGCGACCTTCTCGACGATCGCCTCCGGATCGTCTTCGCCCATGCCGTGGTCGATGACGATCGCAGCGGCGGCGCGATACATGGCGCCGGTATCGAGGAAATCCAGCCCGAGCGCAGCGGCGACACGCCGGGCGACGGTGGACTTGCCGGTGCCCGCGGGCCCGTCGATGGTGATGATGACAGGAAGGTCCGGGGGCAATGGTTCCGTCCGAGCGTGCCGTTGGATTGTGGTCGCGCCGCGCATCTCACTCACCTGCCGCGACTTCGAGCGCCTCTTCGAGGGCGTCGCGGCTCTGCTCGATGCCCAGTGTAACGTCACCCTCGCCCGTGTAGTCGATCGCGAGTGTGCCGTCGTACCCCACGCTCAAGACGGCTTTCACCAGCGGCACGAGGTCGTAGGCGGTGTGCGGGGCTGCCGGGGCGTCGAGCACGTCCTCGAGCAGGGCCTCAAGCCCCGACATGAGCTCGTCGTCGCCCGCGTCGTCATCGGGCGGGGGCGGGGCTTCCTTCGCGGCCTGGGACTTCTCGGGCTTGGAGGCGGGCTCCTCGGGCTCGTCTTCGATCTCGCCGAACTCGACGGTGGTCGCGCTGACCACCGAGGCGTAGGGCGTGATGCGGCGGAGGTAGGCCGTGGGGTCTTCGGCCTGCATCGCCGCGCCGAAGGACGGGAACGTGCCGATGCGGAAGCCCCCGACCTTCTTGATGAGATCGGTCACGCGCTCGGGAACCTCCGTCAGCCCGGGCGCCGGAGCAATCAGGCAGTTGATCTCCAGGCGTTCAGCCTGATCCACCACGGGCTTGAGCCGCTCGACCGTGCGCTCGAACGTGGCTTCGTCGTCTGCTCCGGCGAGCACGATCGAGGCGGAGTTGCAACCGAGCAACGCGGCGGCTTGCAGCACACGGGAGGCGCGGTCCTGAGCCGCCCGGGCGCTGGCGGCCCGCGCTGCGCCAAAGGCGAGCGCCTCTCGTTCGATGAGCAGCAAAAACGAACACCGCGACTTGTCGGCACGGTCCCGCAGGCGGGTCAGCATGTGACGATCGGCGCCGGCGAGCAGGTCGGTCGAGATGTTGAGCCCGTGCAGGCCCAACTCCTCCCGGACACGCTGCGGGAGCTCGTCGAGATTGGCTTTGCCGCCGCGCCCGGGGAAGACCACCCGGTCGCCTGTCACAGTGAGCGTCAGGAGCATGTCCGCCACTGTAGCCCACAGGGATTGCGACACGGCGCATCCGGCTCGCGGGCTCCGCTACCATCCAAGCCCGACCAAGGAGCCCATCCATGCCCAGCCCCGCCGACCGCCGGTACACCGAATCGCACGAGATCAACTCACGGACGTGACGTTCGCCGAGTTCAAGGACGTGGGGACCGCGCTCAGCGCGGGCGACGCGGTGGGCGAGGTGGAGAGCGTGAAGACCACGAGCGACGTGTATTCGTCCCTGCCGGGCGAGATCGTCGAGGTGAACCAGGCGGTGGTCGAGGACCCGTCGATTCTGAACTCCGACCCGTACGAGGCGGGGTGGCTCGTGAAGGTGAAGGTCTCGGACGCGTCGGGGTACGACGGGCTCATGGAGGCCGGGGCGTACGACGAGCAGGCGGGATAGGCGATCGAGGGTATTTGTGTGGTCGAAGGTGCAACCCCAGGTCGAAGCGCCTCGTACGGTCCCTCGGAATCCGGGAGTCGGAACACGAGCCGCACGAAAACGCTCTGATTCGATCACCCTTGGCCGCGTCTCGCCCGGCCGACTCCCCTCCGACAACCTGACTGATCGGACAGCGATCCTCTCCTGGTGTGCTGTGCGTCGTCGCGCGCACAGGCACCGTCCTCCGACCCGCCCGGGCTCGGGGTTGTTGTGTGTGCGCAACCCTCACCCGGACGGGGTCGATTCCGCCCGCGAGGAGGCGCATCCGGGCTCTGACCGGGCCCGGAGGCGTATTTCCATGGAACACCTCGAAACAAGCCAGCGTTGGAACTGGGTCCGGGCGTGCCCCGAACCTCGTACAAGGCACGGCCTTGGCGTGGGGGCGCCCGGCGGCGCGGGCGCTGGCCCGAGGGTGAACCATGTGCAAGCAACGGACGGTTGTCGGGATGGTGTTCGCGGTGCTGGTGGGCGTCGGGGGCGGGTGTGCGCACTCGCCGATGCGCGACTATCACGCGATCCGGAGCCGGGTGGCCGAACCCACCGAAGCAGCGAGCACCGACGCGCCGATCGAGCGTGTGGAGAGTTCGCCGGAGTCGGAACTCGGGGAGTTCGAGTGGCGGGACCGACCCGCGACGTAGAGGGGAGCGGGTCGTGACACAATGCTCCGCACGAAGAGACTCTGCGGGGGGCGATGGCACCAACCCCATGACCGGCGCGGTCGTGCTTGATCGTGAGCAGGGGGCTTGGCTGCGCCGGGCGCTCGAGTCACTGCGCTCGGGCACGACGCGCGGGTTTGAGGATGCGCTCTGGCTCGGCTTTGGCAACGACTGGACCCCGCTGCGGGATCGGCTCATTCGGGCGGGGTACGTGCGGATCGCGCCGCGCGACGGGCAGTGCTCGTTGACCGAACGTGGGGAGCAACTCTGGACGACGCTGGGCGAGGGGCGGGCCTGAGTCTCACCCGCCGCGCGCGATCTGCGCGACGTAGTACGCCGAGAACAGGATGACCAGGGCGAGTGTGACGTTCGTCCATCTGCGGTTGCGGTGAGCGCCTACCCACCGGCGACGGGTGTTGAGCGCAAGCAGCACCACCGCGAGCAGCGGCACGATGGTGGCGCCGAAGACCGCGTAGGACTGCTGCACGGCCTTGAACGAGACGAACAAGCCGAACAGCGGTACGGTCGCGATGACCGCGAGGTAGAGGCGATAGGCGTGCGTGCGCTCGAGCTTGGTCTCGTCGCCCGCCAGCACGCCGGCGTTTGACGTACGGCATGCGCGCACAAAGTCCGCGAAGAGGTAGGGGACGGCCTGCCACACGCCGAGCAGGCTCGAGAAGATCGCAGCCCACGCGCCGACAAGGAACACCAAGCGTGCCCACGCGCCGAGCGTGTGCCCGATGCGATCGGCGAGATTGACAATGAGCGTCGCGCCCTTGCCCTCGACGCCACCGGCTCGCGACGCGATCACGAGCATGCCCACGCCGAACAGGGCCGTCACCGCGTACCCGACGGCGAGATCGAGGCGGATGGCGGGCATCGGCGGCGGCCGATCGGGATGCTGATCGCGGAGCCAATACCCGTAGCAGAGGATCGTGAGCGTCCCCCCGACGCCTCCGATGAGCGCGATGGTCCACCGAACCGCGCCGTCCTGAGCGGGCACCACCGGGACCGCGAGCCCTCGCGCGAGCGCAACGAGGTCGGGCCGAAGCCCCACCGCCGCCACCAGCACGGCGACCACCATCACCCCGATCGCGACCGTCATCACCCGCTCGAAGAGCTTGAACCCGCCGGCGAGCACCAGCAGCGCCCCCACCATCGAGTGCGTGACGCCCCAGATGATCTTGCTCAGTTGCGGATCGTCGGTGATCGGAACCAGGCCCGTTGCGGCGACGCCCGATGCGGAGATCAGGGCCGCGCCGGTGAAGTAGGTCCATGGGACAAGGTACGCGAGGAAGGCGATGCGTCCGGCATGGCCAAGGCGCGTCGCGATCCCGTGCAGCAGGGTGGTGCCTGTGGCGATCTGCCAGCGCGCGACGCCCTCGGTCAGCACAAACTTGAGGCACGCGCCCAAGAGCACCGCCCACGCGACGGTCACACCCAGCTCGGCGCCGGTGAACCCGGCCGTCGCGAGATCACCCGCGCCGACACCCGTCGCCGCGACGAGGAGCCCCGGACCGATGCGGGCGAGCAGTCCACGCATGCCGCAAGGTACCGGCGGGCGCGAAACTGGGTCGGTATGCTGCCCAAGTAGTCGCGGAGGGCATGAACGTGGGTGAGCAGTCCAGGCACAAGGTGCTACGAGAAGCGGAGTTTGACCCCGCGATCAAGACGTACTGGGTTTTGTCCACGATCATCATCTGCGTGGTGTGCATCGTGACGATCCCGCTGATCCCGGTGATCGTGCTGATCGTGTTCTGGTTCATGGACCGGTGGATCGCGCGGCTCAAGTGCACGCTGACCGACCGCACGCTCGAGATCAAGAAGGGGGTGCTCAATCGTGTACAGAGCACGATCCCGCTCGAGAAGATCACCGACCTGCAGATGTACCAGGGCCCGATCATGCGAATGCTGGGCATCGAGGGGTTCAAGGTCGAGACGGCCGGACAGTCGGTCGGACCGGGCGGGTCGCTCGTGAACATGGTCGGCATCGTGAATACCGAGGACTTTCGCGAAGCGGTGCTCGAGCAGCGCGATCGCCTGGCTGCGCGAGAGCACGCGCACCCATCATCACCCGTGGGGACGCAAGCGTCCGCGGTCTCGGACGAGGGCGCCGCACGCACGCTCGAGGAGATCAGCGCGACGCTCAAGCGGATCGAGGGACACCTGGCGAACAAGTAACGCCGGGGATCGTGAGGGTGTGTACCAAGTGCGTGAGGGGCGCCACTGACCTCAGAGCAGGTCCGTGGCGCAGTGCGATCGATGACACGCGCCCCCTACGGCCCCGGCATGTAGATCGTCGCACCGTTCTCGGCGTCGCGTGACCCAAGAACGCACTCCGTGATCACCCTCGCCACCGCTTCGGGAGCGAGGCACGCCTCGCGCGGGATCATCGCCTCGTCCGCGATCGCCCGGAGCATGCCGGTCTCGACCGCGCCCGGCGCAACGGCGAAGGCGCGGATGCCGTGCTCGGCCCCCTCCTTCGCGCACGACATCGCGAGCAGGTTCACCGCCGCCTTCGACGCGGCGTAGGCGAAGAAGCCCGGGAAGGGGTCGGCCGTCGCCATCGAGGAGAGGTTGACGATGCACCCACCCCGCTGCTCGACGAAGATCGGCCACGCACGGGCGATCGCGATCGCGGGCCCGATCGAGTTGGTCCGGAAGACTCTCTTGATGAGGTCTGCGTCGTGTTCGGCGACGGGCTTGAGTGGCGCGAGCCCGGCGTTGTTGACGAGCACGTCGAGCCGCCCGAAGTGCTTGTGGGCCTGGTCGACCATGCTCTGCGCATCACGCCGCTTGGCGATGTCGCCCGCGATGACCATCGCGTGGGATTCGAGCAGGCTCTCGGTCTCGCGGAGCGGTTCCTCTCGCCGGCCAAAGAGCGCGAGGCGATACCCGGCTCCGGACAACGCCAGCGCGGTCGCCCGCCCGATGCCCGATCCGGCGCCCGTGACGATCGCGACCGGGGGATTCTCGGCCTTGGGCTTGGTCATGTGCAAACCGTACACTCCGGGCCATGTTCGCGCGCGTGCTGGTCTTTTTGGCGTTGGCGGTGATCCTGGCCGTGCCCTTCTTGGCGCGCCGGGGTGGCGATGCGCCGGTCGACGAGGGCGAGCGCCTGAAGCTGATCGTGATGACGCCGCACGTCTCGCAGATCCGCGAGGAGTTCGCCACGGCGTTTGACAAGTGGCACCGGCGCGAGCACGGGGTGGGGGTCGAGATCGACTATCGCACGCCGGGAGGCACCTCCGAGATCGTGCGCGTGCTGCAGGCGCAGTTCACCGCGGGGGTTCGCGACGGGCGATACACGATCGGGGCGGATGGCGAGGTCGGGCTTGACGAAGGGGTGATCTCGTACGACCTGATGTTTGGGGGTGGCACGTACGACCACGGGCGACTCAAGAGCGGTGTCGATGTGGAGACCGGCGATGAGGGGGCGTTGCACGTCCCGATCTCGGCGCCGGCCGGATTTGAGCAGGCGCAGCTCGACGAGTGGTTCGGCGAGAACGTGATCGGGGCCGGGCAGCTCTACGACGATGAGCAGTATTGGGTCGGAACCGCGCTGAGCTCCTTTGGCATCGTGTACAACCGCGACGTCCTGGAGCGCGTGCTCGGGCGGCGCGACATCGACTCGTTCGACGACCTTGGCGATCCCCGCATGGCGGGCTGGGTGGCGCTCGCCGACCCCAACATGAGCGGCTCGGTGACGACCACGCTCGACGCGATCTTGAGCAACTACGGATGGGAGCACGGGTGGCAGACACTCAGGGCGATGTGCGCCAATACGCGGTATTTCACCAACTCTTCGACCAAGCCCCCGATCGACGTTTCGCTCGGTGATGCGGCGGCTGGGCTCGCGATCGATTTCTACGGGCGCGGGCAGGCGCAGTCGGTCTTGCGCGAGGGTGAGACACCCACGACGGGGCGGGTGGGCTATGCCGATCCGGCGGGGGCAGTGTTCATCGACCCCGATCCGATCTCGCTCATCCGCAGCGGGCCGAACCCGGAGCTTGCGCGCCGATTCGTGGAGTTTGTCCTCTCCAACGAGGGGCAGGCGATCTGGAACTTCCGAGCGACAACGCGCGACGGGGCGGACAATCCACGAGGCCCCGACGGGCTCGCGATGGGCCCGGAGCGCCACGAACTGCGTCGGATGCCGGTGCGGCGCTCGTTCTACGAGGACTTTGGCGAATACAACATCGACCAGGTGAACCCCTACGAGATCGCCTCAACCACGCCGAGCGCGGGGTGGCGATCGTCGATCGGGATCATGATGGGCGCGTTCGCGGTGAACAACTTCGAGGCGATCAAGGGGGCTTGGGAGGCGCTGCACGCCGAGGGTGTGCCAGCGGACGTCCACGCAGAGATGGAGCGGGTGTTCTACGCGTTTCCGACAGGCGAGCAGGTAGAGCGACTGTGGCGCGCGACATTCGAGGGTGATCCGCCGGCGGACGCGGTCCAGGGGTTCACACCCGAGACGTACCGCGCGGTGCGCGGCACGTGGCGGGACGCGGGCGATCAGGCGCGCCTGAAGGTTGTGTACACGCTCGCGTTCCGAGAGAACTACGAGCGGGTTGAAGAGATGGCGGAAGCGGCGCGCGAAGGCGCGCACTGACGGAGATCGATGGATGGCTCCCCCACGGATCACCGGCGACCGCCCCACCCTCACCAAGATCATCGCAACACTCGGGCCGGCGTCGGATTCGCCGGCGATGGTGGAGCGCCTGATCGAGCTCGGGGTGAGCATCTTCCGCCTGAACTTCTCGCACGGCGACATGGACGCGCACGCGAAGCGCCTGGAAACAGTGCGCGCCGCGGCGCGGAAACTCGGGCGCCCAACCGCGGTGATGGGCGATTTGCAGGGGCCGAAGATCAGAGTCGGGCGAGTGCCCGAGGGGGGGATCCGCCTTGCGCCTGGCGTCGATGCGGAGATCGTCGTCGGGCTCGAGGCGTCGGTGGTCGAGGACGGCGTGCCGCGGCTTGCGTGCTCGTTTGAGCCTCTGGTGCGCGAGGTTGAAGCCGGGCACCGGGTGCTCATCAACGACGGCGCAATCCGGATGCTCGCGGTGGAAGCCGACTCTGGCGCGGGCGTGCTCCGGTGCCGCGTGACGACGGGCGGGCTCGTGACGACGGGCAAGGGGATCAACCTGCCGGATTCGGACCTGTCGGTGCCGGCGCTGACCGACCGCGACTGGATGTGCGCGGAGTGGGCGATCGAGCAAGGCGTGGACCTGCTCGCGCTGTCGTTTGTGCGCAAGCCGGAGGAGATCCGGAGCCTCCGCGAGTTTCTGTATTCGCGCTGCCCGGCGGATCGCGAGCTTGCGGAGAGCGACGGCGGGGCGATCCCGATCATCGCGAAGATGGAACGCCCCCAGGCGATCGCGCGGATGGATGAGATCGTCGCGGCGGCGGACGGGATCATGGTGGCGCGCGGCGACCTGGGCGTGGAGATGGAGCTCGCGCAGGTGCCGGTGGTGCAGAAGAAGCTCGTCGCGGCGTGCGCGCGCTTCGGGAAGCCCTGCATCGTGGCGACGCAGATGCTCGAGACGATGGTCGAGAGCGCGAGCCCGACTCGGGCTGAGGCGTCGGACGTCGCGAACGCGATCTTCGACGGCGCGGGGGCGGTGATGCTCAGCGCTGAATCGGCGGTGGGCAAGCACCCGGACCTTGCGGTGGAGGCGATGGCCCGGATCGCGCGGCGAGCGGAGGAGTGGCTCGCGCAGATGCCGCAGACCCCGCGCCCGCCCGAGCGCCCGCGCGCGGCGCACGATCGAACCGCAGCGATTGCGCACGGGGCGTGGCACATCGCGCAGGACATCGGCGCGACAGCGGTAGTCGTGTGGTCGCAGACAGGGGAGACGGCTCGGTATCTCTCGCAGAACGGGTTCTCGATCCCGATCATCGCGTACAGCTCGAACCGTCGGGCGGCGCGCCGGATGGGGCTCTTGCGCGGCGTGACGCCCGTGCGGCGCGAGCCACCCGAGCGCGGACGCCTCGCGGATTGGAACGAACAGGTCGAGCAGGACCTGCTCGAGCACGGGTGGGTGACGCCGGGCGACCGGATCGTGCTCGTGGCGGGCAAGCCCCTCGGCGAGCACGACCGGAACAACCTCGTCGCGATCCACACGGTCGGGCACCCCGGCGGGTTCTTGCAGGCGGACGCGTAGCCTCGGGCATGCACACGCACGCGGAGATCATCGCGATCGGGGACGAGCTGACGCTCGGGCAGCGGGTGGACACCAACTCGGCGTGGATCGCGGGGCAGCTCGCGGAGCGCGGGGTGCATGCGCACTTTCACACGACGGTGGATGATGACCTGGATCGGCTGACCGATGCGCTGGTGCGGGCGATCGGGCGCGCGCCGTTGGTGGTCATGACCGGAGGGCTCGGGCCTACGGCGGATGACCTGACGCGGGCGGCGCTGGCGGCGGCGACGGACGATGCGCTGGTGGAGGATGCTGCGGCGCTCGAGGCGTTGATGGCGTGGTTTGCGGGGAGGTCGGCCGCGATGCCGGAAGGAAATCGCGTGCAGGCGCTTCGGCCTTCACGTGGTCGCTGCTTGGCGAACGCGCACGGGACGGCGCCTGGGCTGCATGTGGTGGCGGACCGCACGGACGTGTTCGCCTTGCCCGGGCCTCCGATCGAGATGCGCCCGATGTTTGATGGCGAGGTGGTCCCGCGCTTGCGGCCTTCAAGTGATGTGCGCACGCGGGTGCTGGCGACGGTGGGGATGGGCGAGTCGAGCGTGGCGGAGTTGCTCGGCGAGCTGATGGACCGGGATCGGAATCCGCTGACGGGCACGACCGCTTCGGGCGGAGTGGTGTCGGTGCGGATGCGCGAGGAGCGGGCGATTGGGGAGAGCGGTGAGGGGCGCGGCGCGAGCGAGCTTGATGCGCTGGAGCGGGAGGCGCGCGCGCGGCTTGGGGCGATCGTGTTTACGCCCGCGGGCGGGACGGGCGAGGAATCTCTCGCGTCGGTGGTGATCGGGTTGATGCGCGCGCGCGGGGAGACGGTCGCCGTCGCAGAATCGTGCACGGGCGGCGGGCTCGGAGCGGTGATCACGGCGGAAGCCGGCGCGTCGGACGTGTTTGTCGGCGGTGCGATCACGTATTCGAACGAGGTAAAGTCCGCGGTGCTGGGCGTGGACGCGGAGGTGATCGAGCGCGTTGGCGCGGTGAGCAG
>JAUIFD010000083.1 GCA_030429485.1 Phycisphaerae bacterium
CCCGGGTGGTACGGCATCGGGACCGCGTTCCGTCGCGCCGTGCTCGATGATGAAGCACGCACCCAAGCATGCCGCCGCGCGTACGAGCACGGTGGCGCGTTTCGCGCCTTCATCGACAACGCCCAGCAGGAACTCGCGCGCGCACGCCTCGAGGTCGCCAGGTGGTACGCGGAGAATGAAGGCGGACCGATCCACGACCGCTTGGCCCGCGAGTATGAGCAGTCCCGGCGCGCCGTCCTTGAAATCACGGGTCAGGCCGAACTGCTCGACAACAACCCGGTCATTCAGCAGTCAATCCGCGAGCGCAACCCCCACACCGATGTGCTCAATGCGCTCCAGGTCGAACTCCTCCGCCGATGGCGGTCGGCAAGCGCGCACCAACGCGAGGAGCTTGCCCCGCTTGTCATGCTCAGCGTCAACGGCCTCGCCGCCGCGATGCAAAGCACGGGCTGATCGACCGCGATGATCGCCTCAGGGCAGCGGTACGGAAGCGGACTCCCGCTGGCCGTCCGGTCCCTCCACCTCGATCCAGAGCGATGCGCCTTCGAGAGAGCTCGGCGCCTCCACATGCCCGTGAAAGTGACTGTCGTGGGTGTCGGCCTTCGACTTGAGCGATCCGGCGCCGGTCTCCTCGCCGATCCAGAACCGCAACGCGACCGGCTTCGAACCCGCCGTCTGGACGATGTCCAGATGGACCTCCTCTCCCGGATGCACCGTGCCGGACATCGAGATCTCAAGGGTCGCGCCGCCGACCTCGATCGGACCAAGCGAGGCCGAATCACCGTGGTCATGCTCCTCGTGTTCCGTGTCGTGTCCGTCGCTGTCGCCGTCACTGTGCCCGTGAGCGGCGTCCGCATGATCGTGGCCCTCGTGCCCGCCGCCGCCCGCATGGTCAGCTTCGGACCGCCCGCAGCCGGCGAGTGTGAGCGGAAGGGCGAGACCCGCGATAAGCAGAGGATGTGATGGGCGCATGTTCCTGCTCCTTGGCTTTGGCGCTAAGCGCCGGTGTATTCAGTGTGGGTTGCCGGGCGCACGCTCCGGCTGCGATCTGACTCGCGGAAGACCAGCGCGTACCCGGCCGGCACGACAATCAGGTTCAAGAATGTCGAACTGAGGAGCCCGCCGAGCGTGACGATGGCGAGCGGCGCGAGCAACTCGCTCCCAGGCTGACCCGACGCGAGGGCAAGCGGCAGCAGCCCGAGCGCCGCACACAGCGCGGTCATGAGGATCGGGGCGAGGCGCTCCATCGAGCCCTGCACGATCGCCTCACGAAGCGCGACGCCTTCCTCTTCCATGAGGTGGTTGTAGTGGTTGATGAGGAGGATGCCATTGCGCACGGCGATACCGAAGAGTGTAATGAACCCCACCATGCTCGCGATCGAGATGATCGGTGACACGTACGGCCCGCCAATCCCAACGAGAGCAAGGGTGTTCCCGAGAGGGCCGGCGCCCTCGGTCAGGTAGATCGCCGCGATCCCGCCGATGAGTGCAAGCGGCATGTTGAGCATGACCAAAGCCGCCGCCCGGAACGTGCCGGTCGAGATCTGCAACAGCATCAGCATGAGCAGAGACACGGCAACGCCGGCGACAAGGATCGTGCGCGACGCCGATTGCTGAGCCTCGAACTGACCGCCATAGTGGACGGTCATCCCGGCACGGTGGACGATCGGGCTGACGCGTCGCTGGACATCGCCGACAAGGTCACCGAGGTTGGAGCCTTCCGCAACATTCAGCGAGACAACCGCCTTGCGTTGGGCGTTCTCGCGCGTGATGAGGTTGCTCGATCGCTCCGGCCCGATGTCGGCGACGTCGCTCAAGCGCACCGTCGCCCCGCCTCGCCCGCGGAGAAGCAGATCACGGACTTGTCGGATTGACGCGCGTTCTTCGGGAGCGAGGCGGACAACGAGGTCGTATTGGCGCACGCCCTGGTTGACCGTGTCCACGACCTCGCCGTAGATGGCCTCGCGGACTTGCTCCGCCGCGTCCGCCGGCGACAGTCCCGCCGCAGCCAGTTCCGCGTGGCGATACCGGATGGGCAGCGAGGTGATCATGACTTCACGGTTCGCGTTGACATCGCGCGCGCCCGGGGTGATCTCAAGCTCGCGTGCGACCTCGCTCGCAACACGCCGAAGCTCCGACAGATCATCGCCGTAGATGCTGATCGCGAGCGCGGCCGGGGTTCCGGAGAGTACATGGCTCAGACGGTGCTCGATGGGCTGGCCGACCATCGTCGTGATCCCAGGTATCGACGCGAGGACTCGGTCAATCGCCTCGCGCACATCGTGCCTGTCGTGCCCCTCTTCAACAGTGACCTCGATCTCCGAGTTGCTCACCGGCTCGGCATGCTCGTCGCGCTCCGCTCGCCCGGTGCGCCGCGAGATGGACCGCACGCCCTCGATCTCGACGAGCTGCCGCTCGACCTCCGTCGAGAGCCGATCGCTCTCCACAATCGAGGTGCCGGCGGGCGCGAGCAGGAAGACAGTGAACGTCCCCTCGTTGAAAGACGGAAGGAACGACGTGCCGAACGTCGACGCGAGCAGGATGGCGCCAAGCGTGACGAGCGCCGCACCCGCAAGCACCCAGCCGCGGAGCCGAATGGCCAGACGCAGCGAGGGTTCGTACGCCCGCTTGAGCCAGCGGATCAGGAAGCCGTCCTGGTGTCTGGTCGCGGCCCCAAGTCGGCCCGCGAGCAGGAAGCGGCACAGCGCGGGAACCACCGTGAGCGCCACCGCGAGCGAAGCGAGGATCGAGATCATGTAGGTGAGGGCGAGCGGCTGAAAGAACCGCCCCTCAAGGCCCTGCAAGAAGAGCAACGGTACAAAGACCATCACGATGATGACCGTCGCGAAGACCATCGCCGGGCGGATCTCGTTGCTCGCATGAAAGACGACATCGGTGAGCGCACGGCGTCGCCCCTCGGGCAGTGAGCGGTTCTGCTTGAGGCGGCGGAACACGTTCTCGACGTCGATGATCGCATCATCAACGAGCACGCCGATCGCAACGGTCAGCCCGCCGAGCGTCATGACGTTGAGCCCGAGCCCCATCGCGTCCATCGTGAGCAGGCCCACCGCGAGCGAGACGGGGATCGCGGTGAGCGTGATGAGAGTCGTGCGGAGGTTCATGAGAAATAGCGCGAGCACGACGAGCACGATGACGATGGCCTCCCCGAGCACCTTCGTCACGTTGTGAACGGACCGCTCGATGAAGTGCGCCTGCCGCATGACGTCACGGTTGAGCACGACGCCCCCCGGCAGCGTCGATTCGACCTGATCGAAGAGCGAGTCGAGCTGATCCGTCAGGGCGAGCGTGTTAGTGCCCGGCGACTTCTGGATCGAGAGGATGACCGCCGGGCTCCCGCCCTCGGACGCCGTGCCCCGCTTGGGTGCCGGGCCAAGACGCACTTCCGCAACCTGGCCGATCGTCACCGCCACGCCCTGGTGGTACTTGATGACGGTGCTCGCGATGTCCGCCGGTTGGGTGACGCGGCTCTGCTGACGAATGGGAATCTCGAAGTGGTCAACATCGACGAGGTACCCGCCGCTCGCCGTGCTGTGCGAACCACCAGCTGCGTCCACCACGTCGGAGATGGTCAGGTCAAAGAGGCGAAGGCGATCCTGGTTCACATTGACCTGATACTCGGGGAGTTCGCCCCCGATCGCGACCGCCTGAGCGACGCCCGGGACCGCGAGGATCTTGTTGCGCAGCTCAAACTCCGCGTACGAACGGAGTTCCATCGGGCCTACGGCGCCATCCGGCGAGGAAAGCGAGATGAGCATGACCTCACCCGCGATCGACGTGATCGGTGTGATGAAGGGCTCCACGTCGTCCGGGAGATTGTCGCGCGCCGTCACGAGGCGCTCGGCGACGAGCTGCCGAGCGTCGTAGAGGTTCGCACCCCAGTCGAGATCGACCCACACGATCGAAAGCCCGATGGCGCTGGCGCTGCGCACCCGGCGCACCCCCGTCATCCCGTTCACCGCGGTCTCGATCGGGAACGTGACATACTGCTCGACCTCGTCGGCCGCCAAGCCGCCGGCCTCGGCCATGATCGTGACGGTGGGGGCGTTGAGCTCGGGGAACACGTCCACGCTCATGCGCGGCAGGCGATACCCCGCGTACCCGACCACCACCAGTGCGGCAACGAGCACAAGCGACGCGTGCCGCAGAGAGAACGCGATGACTGCCTTGAGCATCCGCTAGTCCTCCCCCTCGTGGAACGTGCCGTCCGCATGGAAGTGGCCACCCTTTTGCACCGAGCCGCTCGTGGCGAGCATGAGCTGGAAGGCCCCATCGAGCACGATCTCATCGCCGTCGCGCACGCCGCTGAGTAACGCCACCCATCGCCCGTCGTCCTCGCCCAGGTCCGCTTCCATGCGGATGGTCTCGTTCGGATCATCCGGTGCACGCCTGAAGATCACCGGCGTGAGCCCGTCCCATTGCACCGCAGCACGCGGGATCGCAAGCTCGGGCACTGCCGTTGCGTCGGTGACGATCTCGAGCTGTGCCGTGACGCCCGGGCGCGCCCAGCTGCGCAGCTCGCCTGGCGTCACAAACAGATCAAGCGTTCGATCATCCGGATCACCCGCGAGCCCCAGATGCAGCGTGCCCTCCATCGTCTCGCTCATGGGGACGGCGCGCCCGGCGCGCGTCGGTGTTGGCGGCACAATGCGAGCATGCAGGCCATCAACGAGCACGCCGAGATCGCTCTGAAGCCCAGACGCCCGGAATCGCAGATGCTCTGGGCGAACCACCGTGACGACCGCCGCCCGCTCGTCGGCCCAGGAGCCGTTGGTGAGCCCGAGGCTCTCGACGACGCCAGCGTCGGTCGCGACAACCGCGATCGAGTCGATCGTCGCCCAGGCGGGCTGAGAACCTGTGGGCGTTTCGACCGTGATCGTGAGTTCGTCGGCAGTACTTGCAACTCGCGCAGCCGCAGAATCGAGCAGGAACGTCCGCCGTGACATCGCGGCGCCCAGGTCGGCCTGGGTCTGGCGTTGCTCGGCATGCAACGTCGCCTTCTTCTCCTGCACGCTCGCGAGTTCGGCTCGTGCGCTCGCGAGTGACGCCCGCGCCGACGCGAGGTCGTCGATCCGCCCTCCCCCCGCGGCACGCACCGATTCAAGTTGCGCCACGCGGTCGTCCCAAACCGCGATGCTCTCCTGCAAGCTCGCCTCATGCTGCTCGTGTGCCGCGAACAGCGGCGAGAACGTGTCTCGCCTCGCGGCCAGCTGGTCGATGCGTGCGTCCGCATCGGCGAGCGCCTGCTGCATCTCGCGCCAGGCCGGCGAGTCGATGCGATACAGCACGGCGCCGGGCTCGACGTGGTCGAACTGCTCAACGAGCAACTCGATCCGACCCGGCAGCGCAGTCCGATACTCCCGCCGCGCGGTGGGCAAGTACTCGAACCGCCCGGGGGCGCGGAGCGTGTGCTCGATCCGACGGCGCTCGACCTCAACGAACGTGATCCCGAGGTTCGATCGCACCGCCGGTGGAATCGCGACACGGTTGGACGCCGACGAAACCTCCTCCACACGTGCGCCTCCGTCGTCCGAAGCGACCGGGCCACCCGGCGATCGATTACAGCCCGCGAGCACGAAGCCGGCCCAAACGAGAGCCATGGCAACCCTGATACGGCTCATCCTGCACCTCCCGTGTTGCTTGTGCTCGCACTCAAATCACCAACATCAGATCCGACTGGCGCGGGCGACATCGACTCGTCGGGCCCGAGCAGACGCGCGATCTCGATCTCAGCCTTCACCTGCTCGACACGAAGGTCCAGCATCCCGCTCTTCGCCTCGTAGTTCCGTGTCACCGTCTCAAGCATCACCAGCGTGTTCACCTCGCCGAGTTCCGCAAGACGCTCGATCTCGGTCGCTTGGTCGTCGAGCATCGGCACAAGGTCGCGCTTCAGCACCTCCAGTTGCCGCGCCGCACCATCCCGCGTCGCCTGCGCGGCCGCGAGCTCGCGCGAAAGTGCCTCGAAGGTCGTCTGCGCAACCCCGCGGGCAAGCTCACGCCTCGCGAGCGCCTCCGCGATACCCCCGCGGTTCGCGTTCAGGATCGGTACCGGGATAGAGAAGCCGAGCAACAGGCGCTCGTCATTCTCGCTCCCAAGTCCACCACCAATCGTGACGTCGGGATACTGCTTGCGAACCTCAAGCCGGAGCGCCTCTTCAGCAGTCCGGTACTCCGCGCGCCGAACCGCGAGCGTGGTGTTCGCCTCGATCAGGCGCGAGACCGCGTCGGGATAGTCCGTCGGCGGAGCGGAGAAGACCCCAGGAACGAGCGACACCTCGACATCGGGCGCGAGACCCATCAACCCGAGAAGCGCGAGACGAAGGCGTTCGGAGTCGGCCGCAGCTTTCACCTGAGCTCCACGCAACTCCACGAGTTCTGAACGAACCAGCCTGGCCTCCACTCGCGTGAGCTCGCCCGCAGCCTCGAGGCGGTCCGTCACCGCGCTCGCCCGTTCAACACGCCCGATCAGGCCTCGCAGCAGGTCCTCTCGCTGTCTCGATGCGCTCCACGCGCTCCACGTCGCTCGCACACGTGCCCGCAACGCCCACTCCGCATCCACGACGCGCCGCACATCCGCGTCGTACGCAGCCTCCGCGCGGTCGCGCTCCACCCCAAGCCGCCCCGAGATCGGGATGGTGACCCCGAGCACGAGCCCGTACTCAAAGGGGTCCGCCGTCGAGAGAATCTCGGCGCCGTCGAACCCAAACACCGGGTCCGCCCAAAGCCCCGCGTACTCAGCGGCCGCGAGCGATACCCCCATCTCCATGCGTGCGAGCCGAAGAGAGGGGTTCGCGAAGAGCGCAACCACCTCACCCTCTGCGAGCGTCAGCCCGTCCGTCGGATCAAAGCTCTCCGGCGCAGGCGCTCCCCCTGCGGCGAGGCGCTCCGCAAACGCGGCGATCGGCTCGGGATTGGTGAGGCGTGCGTCCACCGCGTCGCGGTGCGCCGCGAGGTCGAGCGGCGACGGTTGATAAGCCTGGCACCCGAATAGGAGACCCACCGCCGTACACGCCCCACGGGACATCGCCTGCCGCACAAAGTGCGGGCGATCTGTCTGTTCCATGATCTGGAGTTCCTGCTGATCTCAGTGCATGACAAGCCCGGACATCGCCGGGCACGCGCAACGGAGCCAGCAGGTGTTCAGATCGTCAATCGGACGGTGTGCAGAGCGCTCACACCTTGCGCCCCGTCCGGGCAACGCCATGGCGTCAACGGCGGCCCACGCCACGCCCTGTCCGACTCAAGAGCCGCCCATATCCACCCCGTTTGATGAGTGCTCGGCACGGTCACAGGCGCAGCCGACGCCGAGCGCAGCACGGCGACCAACTCGCCAAACCCGAGCGACAGGTCGATACAGCCGCACTCCTCATCGTGCTCGTCAACGGGAGCGGGCGAAGGCCACGCCGTCTGGTGCTCGCAAGCGGCGGCGCAGTCCTGCGGGCCCTGCACGGCATGATGCCCGCCGAGGCAAAGCACCGCCGACCCACCAAAGCCACCCAGCACGGCCCGCACCGCCACGCCGAGGATCACCATGAGCAAGGCTGCCCGCATCACCGGACTATACGCGCGAGCCGGAGCTTCGTGCTCGGGGACTCGCCTCCCCTCCCGCGGACGCTTCACTTCGAGAGCTCCTCGATCGCCCGCGCGATCTCCTCGCGCACCGCAGCGGGCGACCCCTCGCCAACCTGTTCCCGCATCATGCGCAGGTCGCGCAACGCCGCGTCGACATCTCCACCCGCAGCCCGTGATCGACACTCGAGCACGGCCGCACGCACCATCCGCGGATCAGTCCGATCAAGGTCAGCCTCCAACAACGCCTGGGCAAGGCCGCGAGCCGATACAGAATCACCCTGTGCCAACGACTCGTTCGCCGCATTCCGGCCCATCCGCTGCGTGGTCTCGTGCTGAATCCCGAGGATCTCCCGAAATGCCAAGTAGGCTCCGCGGAACGCGGCAGCCGCCTCGTCATGCCGCCCCTGCTCGCGAAGCACCTCCCCCTGCATGTTCCGCAGCGCGCCAAACAGGTAGTCATGCGGCTCACCACGCTTGATCCACACGCGTTCCGCGTCCGCGAGCGTGGCTTCCGCACGCCCGAGTTCACCGCCCGCCTGCTGCGCGCGGGCGAGGTTAACCAGCGCGGTCAGCAGGTTCGGGTGTCCGTCGGGCAGTATGCGCCGGTCGACCTCCACAACCCGCGCCAGTGTCTCGGCCGCGGCATCGTGCTCGCCCAGTTCCGTGAGGATGTGCGCGTGGGTGCTCATCGCCGTGAGTGTGTTCGGGTGCTCCGCCCCGAGCGCCGCCACCTGCCCCGCCACGACGCGCTCCGAAAGCGTCTTCGCGCCCTCGTAGTCCTCTTGGGCCACGCGGATCGCGGTGAGCGTCATCAGTGCGAGCAACGTATCCGGATGCTCGGCACCCTTCGCTCGGGACCACCCGTCGTACGCCCGCTGGGCAGCGGCCTGCGCCTCGTCGTAGCGCCCCAGCCGATGCAGCACGCTCGACAACCCATGCACACCCTTGAGCGTCTCGGGGTCTTCCGATCCGAGCCGCTCCGTGCGGAGATCGACCAGCTCGGTGAACGCCGCCGCGGCATCCTCGAGGCGACTCTGACTCACATACGTTGTGCCGATCGCAAGCAGGCTGCGCTCAGATTCGTTCGCCATGCCCACCCGGTCGCAGAGCGTCCTTGAGCGTTCGAACGCGGTGAGCGCCCGGTCAAACTCGGCAATCCGGAAGTACGCCGATCCGAACGTATACCACATCGATGCCGCAGCACTGGGGTAGTCGGCGAGCTCCGTGTCGACGCGCGACTCCGCCTCGCTCATGAGCTTCATGAGCAGTGTCGTGTCTTCGCCCTTCGCCATCGCCGGATCGATGCTCAGGAAGATGTTCTGCATGAAATCGGAGAGTGCCTCGAAGCGTGTCATCTCCTCGCTGGCACGCCTGCTCGCGCTGCGCTCGCGCACCGCCATCAACGCACCTCCGATCCCGATCGTCAGGATCAGCGCCAGCACAAGCCCCGCGATCGCGAGCTCCACCCGCCGCTTGCGCACGAACTTCGAGACCCGATACGAAGTGCTCGGTGGACGCGCCACCACCGGCTCGCCCGCCAGATACCGCAAGACGTCGTTACCCAACTCCGAAGCCGACGCGTAACGCCGCGTCCGATCCGGGTCCATCGCCCGGAGCACAATCCAGTCGAGATCCTGACGAAGCAGCTTCGCAATCTCCTCAGGCGTCGCCGACCTCGCCCTGGCGCGCGCCGGCGCCCCGGCCTCGCCGTACCGCGTGCTCGGGCGCGCGGGCCGATCCTGACGCAAGGACCGGCGGACCTCGTCGATCCCGGCGTGCCGCGCAAACAAGCCAAGCGGCGTAACGCCGGCAAGCAACTCATACAGCAACACGCCGAGCGAGTACACGTCCGAGCGTGTGTCCACGTCCAGCGGGGTGATGTCCGCCTGCTCAGGGCTCATGTAATCCGGCGTCCCGATGATCTGGCCATACGCCGTATGGATGGTCGCTTCCGCGAGCTTGGTGCTCACCGCCTTCGCGATGCCGAAGTCGATCACCTTCGGCACCGCCTCACCGTCGCTCTCGGTCACCAGCACGTTCGTGGGCTTGAGGTCGCGGTGGATCACACCCTTCTGATGCGCATGCTGCACAGCCCGGCACACCAGCACGAACAGCTCAAGCCGTAGCCGAATCCCCAACGCCCGGTGATCACAGTACTCGGTAATAGGTAGTCCCGCGATGTGCTCCATCACGAAGTACGGGCGTCCCTCGTGCTCGCCCGCGTCGAGGATCTGCGCGATGTGCGGGTGGTTCATCAGCGCGAGCGCCTGTCGCTCCGCTTCGAACCTCGCCAGCACCTCTTGACTCTCCGCGTTCGAGCGAACGAGCTTGATCGCCACACGCCGACGTACAGGCTCGGTCTGCTCCGCCGCGAACACCATGCCCATCCCGCCCTCGCCGAGTCTCCCGATCACCCTGTATGGCCCGATGAACTCCGGCATGAGCGGGTAATGCACAGCGCTGTCGTCGGTGTGCGCGGTCGTCTCGGCGTCATCCGCCCGCTCGTGCGCGTCGAGCAGGGCGACGACCTTGTGACGCAGCCCACCGTCGGTGCCGCATTGCTCGTCGAGCCACGCCTCAAGCCCGCTTCGCGGCACAGCAAGCGCCCGCGCGAACAACTCCAGCTCCGACTTGGGCGTCCCTGCATGCACGCGGCATCGTCCCCCATGCCCGCCGAGAGTCCCGCGCGCCGGGCCGCCCGGGGCGCGAACTCCCAATCCGCAGGCGCGCAGCATATGCCCGTCGCCAATCCACCAGCGCCACACGTCGTAAGCCAACGCAGGACCCCCGCGCAGCCCCTAGCCTGTCCCGATGCCACTCGACGCACTGCAAGTCATCGAGCAACTCGCCCTCGAACCCCTACCCGGCGAGGGGGGCTACTACCGCGAGACCTATCGATCCAGCGAGATCATCCCGCCGGATGCGCTGCCCCCCAGGTACACGCCAAACGCGGGACGGAATCACAGCACGCAGATCTACTTCCTGCTTACCGTCGCCACGCCGTCGCTCATGCACGTCGTGCGGAGTGACGAGGTGTTCCACCACTACCTGGGCGATCCGGTCGAGCAGTTGCAGATCGACCCAGGCGCGGGCGCCACGGTCGTCCGAATCGGGTCTGACCTCGCAGCGGGCGAGCGTCCGCAGGCGGTCGTGCCGAGGGGTGTGTGGCAGGGGTGCCGTGTGACCCCAGATCACGCCCAACTCGGGTACGCGCTGCTCGGATGCACCGTGTCGCCCGGGTTTGACTGGGCAGACTTCCGCCTCGGCACGCGCAGCGAGATGCGAGCCCTCTGGACCGCCGCCGATCCGCGCATCGCAGACCTGATCGAGGCCCTCACTCCGGCCGAGGATCGTTGAGCGCGGTGCTCGCTCAAGTATCGCTCGTGCTGCACCGTCACGCACATCCCGGCTCGTACGCCGCGAGAAACGCGAAGAAATCGTTCGTGTCGATCGCGCCTTCGCCGGTGAAGTCGGCCCGCGGGTCCTGGGCTTGGTAGTAGTCAAGAAACCGGAAGAAGTCGTTGGTATCCACGCGCCCGTCACCCGTGAGGTCCGCCACGCACCCACCGCGATCGAGATGCACGCGCCACGCACCGCGCCCCTGCGTGCCGACAGTCAACCGCTCGCGCGCCGGGTCGAGCACGAGGTCCACCACGCACACCCTCGGAAACCCCACCGGGAACTCCTCCCACGATCCCCCGTCGTCGAGCGAACGCAGCACCCCGGCATCCGTACCGGCGTAGATCGCCGCGGGTGTCGTGCGCACGTCCACCGCGACCACGTTGACCGGGATGTCGGGCAAGTTCGAGTCGAGCGCTTCCCAAGTTGCTCCCGTATCACGCGACCGCCGGATCTGCGTCTCACCAAAGTACGCCGTCGCGAGGTACACCGTGTGCTCGTCCGTCGGATCGATGAACAGCTCTCGCGTCACGCGCGGCCACCCCGGGTGGTCGTCCAGAATCTGCGTGAACGTCAACCCGCCGTCGGTCGAGACCTGCACGTTGCCATCATTCGTCGAAGCGTAGAGATAGCTCGGGTTGCTCGGCGCAATCGCAAGAGCCCGTATCGCGCCCGCGCCATCCGTAAGGTCGCCCGAGCGGGCAAACCAGATCGACCCCCCGTCGGTCGAACGGAACACGCGTTCGGTCCCGTAGTACATCACGCTCGAGTTTGACGGATCGATCACGAACGGTGGCAGGAAGCAGTTGCGTCCGCTGAGCCCAATCCCCGACGAGTTGAACGACGCTCCGCCATTGGTCGAGCGGTACAGGTTGCCCGTGCCCTGCGACTCGCAGAACACCCGGCGTGCATCCAGTTGGTCGACCTGCGTCCAGCCGCCGTCACCCCCTGCGACGTGCGGCCAGCTCTGCGAGTTGCCCGTGCGCCGATTCGTGCCATTGTCCTGAAACCCCGCGATCACATACTCGTCCTCCGTCGGGTGCGTCGACAAGCCCGCGTAGAGCTGCGTCGTGCCGAGGTTGTTCGCGAGGCTCACCCATGAATCGCCGAGGTTCGACGTGCGATGCACGCCCCCGTCGTCGCCCACGAGAAGACGGCCGGCCGCGTCCCACGCCCAGGCGTGCAGGTCGACGTGGGGCGGAGTCACCGTGCTCCCACTCGCGCCGACGTACCTTCGCGCCTGAAGCCCGCCGTAGAACACCGTGTTCGGATCATCCGGCTTCACCGATACGCAAGACAGATACCACCCGTACGACGACTGGTTGACCGACCCGCGCGCCACCCACGTCTGCCCACCATCATCCGAGCGGAACCCACCCATGTTCGACGCGCCGCCACCCGTCGCCGACGCCTCCTGCGCAAACAGCGCGTACACCGTACTCGGCAGGCTCGGAGACACGTCGAGCGAGACTCGCCCAACCCCCGACGTCGGGAGCCCGCCCCCCAGCCTGGTCCAAGAGGCGCCCGCGTTCTCGGATTTGTACACACCGTTGCCGAGATCACCGAAGATGTTCCCGATCGCGGCGTAGACCGTGGACGGGTTCTGGCGGTCAATCGCGACGTCGCTCGCCTCGACCGCGGGAATGCCGCCCGTCAAGTGAGTCCACGTCACTCCCGCATCAATCGACTTGAACACACCCACCGCGCCGCCAGCGCCCGGGTGCCCCTTCGCCGCAGCGAGCGCGGGGAAACCGCCCGCGCGAGCCACCGCCGCGTAGAGCGTGGACGTGTCGTTCGGGTCGATCACGATCTTCGAGAACGTGCGCCCGGCAAACACGTCTTCCGCCAGCTGCAACCACGTCGCCCCGCCGTCAACCGTCTTGTAGATGCCGAGCCCGTACCTGGAGTGGTTCGCGTAGTTCGCTTCGCCCGTACCCACGTAGACAACATCATGATCAGTCGGGTCGATCGCGATCGCACCGACCGCGCTCGTCGGCATGTGGTCGGTGAGCGGCGCCCAACTCGACCCGCCATCCGTGGTCTTCCACACGCCACCGTCCGCGCCCCCGGCGTAATAGAGGTTCGGATCGGAGCCCGACGCCGCGACCGAGGAGATGCGCCCCGAGTACCCACCCGATGTCGCGATCGGCGCGGGGCCGAGCTCCTCATAGCTCTGCGCGATGCACACCGGCGCCACTATCGCAACGACAAGACAAGTAGCACGAATCACGGCGCATCCCCCACGTCGAACGTCAGCGTCGCGGTGTGCAACTCGTAGGACCCGACTCCCCGCATCGACCGAATCGCATGAACCTCGACCTGCCACCTCCCGGCCGACACGATCGGCACATCCGCGATCCCCCAATCGTCCGATTGTGCGCGCACAGTCTCGCCCGTTGTCGTGTTGGTCGCCAAGACAAGCGCACGCGAGGCCCCACCGATCTGTGAGTAGACCTTCAGCGGGACGTCACTCCCGACCCGCGCTCGTGTCGGGTCCATCAAGGGACGTATCTCAACCGCCTGCCCCGTCTTGCTCATCGCGATCGACTCCGGCTCGGTTGCATCGCCCTCGACCCGCACCAGCGCCTTCGCACTCTCGACCCGCCGCACCTCGACCGATCCCTCCTTCGGCAAAGCGACGCGCCGCTCCGCCGAGACGTGGACCGATTGGAACGCCGCAAACGTCCCGGCTTCGAGCGTCTCCGTGCGTGGTTGCAGGTCGAGCCCGAACATCAGGACACCGACTCGATCAGCCACCCACGCGGCCGTACTCGCGTCGCCTTCCTGCGCCGCGACCGATCCTCGGTTCTCCTGCGTCCACGCGGTGCGCGCAAAGAAGTGGTCGGTGCGGTCCGCGGGCCATTCGAGGTCGGCGCCGCCGGCGTTCGTACGCAACTCCAGCGTCGTTCCCACTCGCACCGTCGCTTCACTCGGCGTGAGAAAGACCGCCTGCTGCGCAGCACACGGGGCGCACGACATCACCAAGGCAGCCAGAACAACTCGCATGGGCAGCACTCCGCGACGGGCCAGGACAACACCCAGCCTACCGCACCGCTACCCGGGCGCAAAGCGCCATCGGCCGGCCGCCCCCATCACACCTCGTCGGCCACTTCCGACAGGTTCTCGGCACGCCATGCCTGGCCCGGCGCCCACGTGTAGCGGATCACCTGATCAGCCGCGTTGGTGCCAAAGAGGTTGATCGCACCGGTCTGAGTCACCATCGCGGTCACTTCGCCGGTCGAAATATCGCCCGCCGGCAGTTCGTCCGACAGCACGCTCACGCGCCACCGGTCGTCGCTCGAGTTGGCGAACGCCGGCGTCCACCAGTAGACGACGAGGCGTCCGTCCTCGTCGGCGCCGACGATGTTGAGCCCGCCCCAAGGCGTGGTGTACGCCGTGATGCCCTCGCCATCGCTGGGCCATC
>JAUIFD010000084.1 GCA_030429485.1 Phycisphaerae bacterium
CGCGTCCGGCATCGGCGCCGCGCGCCCTGGCTGCGCAGGCAGCGGGCGCATGAACGGCGTCGGCTCGACCGGCGGTGCGGTCGGGTTGCCGTCGAGGTCGAACGTGGGGCGATCGAGCGCGGTCGGGCCCGCATCGAGGACGTCCGAGGTGAAGGTGCGGACCGGCGCGATCGCGGTGGGCGACCCCGAGTCCTCGGTGGGGCTCTCGGCCGGTTGGTCGGTGCGTGCATCCGCCGCAGCGGGGGCCGCGGCGGCAGGTTCCACCGAATCGAAATCGAACGCGGGCGCGAGCTCGGTCGCGGCGAAGTCCTCGTCGACGGGACGGGTCATGAACCCCCGGATCGCATGGGTGTTCGTTACCAGGTCTCGCGCGGAGTTTCGAGCGAACCCGGAGCGAAGGAGAGGGTGATGGCACGAGCGACTCATGGGTGGGGACCCGATCCGCAGGCCGCGCAGATGCGGGTGCTCTTCGTCGACGACGACCCCCTGATGCGCCGCGCGATCGGGCGCCAACTCTCCGCGCATGGAGTGGAGCTGGTCGGGGTGGCGTTCCAAACGCACGTCGAGCCGCTGCTCGCCTCGGGCCCCTACGACGCCGTGCTCTGCGACTACCACTTGGGAGATGGGACGAGCACGCCACTGGTGCGCCGGTTGGTCGTCGAGCATCGCAAGGTCGCCGTGCTCACGTCGGACCCCGAAGGGGCGCGTGCCGATGTGGGCCTCGCCGGCATCCAGGTGTTGGCCAAGTTCGACCTCGAGGAGGTTCTCGCGTGGCTGCGACAGCCCGTCGACGAGCCACCGGACAAGCCCTCACACGAGCGCTTGAAGGCGGCTCCTCTGGCTGCCGAACCGTGGAGGCCCTCGGTCGCCAAGTTGGCGATCGAGGCTCCCGCGGTGCCGCGGTCGGCCACCCCCGTCGAGCTGGCGGCGTACGAGGAGATGGAGCTGCCCGATCCGCGCGACGCGCAGATGGATCCCGCAGGTGCTCGCCACGTGGAGTCGGACTCGCCCACACGACAGATGCCGTCGGCGCCGCGTCTGCGCGCCGCGACGCCCCCGCCGACGTCGACACCCTCCGACTCCCGACCTCGAGCCCTTCCGTCGTGGTTGGTCTTCGTCATGGGCGTTGGGGTGGGCGGCGGCGGCGTCGCCTTCACGCTCTGGCTCATAGGGACGCTCGGGCTCGGGTAGCAACACCCGCAGCCCGTGTCCGATAGGCTCCACGCATCGCAGAGGCGCTCCGATATGGACGACCAGCCGACTCTCGACGAGCAGACTGCACCGTACCTCGAGCCCCAGGTGGGCGGCGTCGTCATCGACTGTCGCTACCGCCTCGGCCGGCAGCTCGGCAGCGGCGGGATGAGCAAGGTCTAACGAGGCCACGCACCTCGACCTGGGCTATACGGTGGCGCTGAAGCTGACCGAAGGCGCCGGCGAACACATCAACGCCCGCATGTGCCGCGAAGCGGAGGTCGCCGCGCGCTTCGACGATCCCGGCATGGTGCGGGTGCTCGACCTCGGCACCCATGAGAAGGGCTACTACCTCGCGATGGAGCGGCTGCACGGCCGCGACCTCGACGCGCTGGTGGAGGACCGCGGTCCGCTGCCCGTCCTGGGCGCCTGCTCGATCGTCGCCGAGGTCGCGGCGACGTGTGCTCGCCTACACGGCTCGGACATCGTCCACCGTGACCTCAAGCCCGCGAACATCTTCCTGTGCGACGCGGGTCCGGTGAAGCTGATCGACTTCGGCCTCGCCAAGGACTGCGCTGTCCCAAGCTCGCTCACGACGACCGGCATGACGATGGGTACGGCGGCGTTCATCGCGCCCGAGCAGGTCAGCAGTGCGCGCCACGCGGGTCCTCCGGCCGACTGCTATGCGCTCGGTGGAGTCCTACTCTACGCGCTCACGGGGAAGGTGCCGCACGACGCGCCGTCGCCGGTCGAGCAGTTCGCGCAGGCGATCGGCGGCGAGGCTCCTGACCTGGCCGCGTTGCGGCCGGGCGTTCCGGCCGAGCTCGCCGAGCTCCTGCGGCGGCTGCTCGATCGCGAGCCCGCTGCGCGGCCGACGGCGGCGGAAGTGGCTGAAGGGCTCGAGGCGCTGGTCGCGTCTCACTCCGTAGCCCGACCCGGGGGTCCTGCCGTACGCTGAGGTCCGTGAATGTCTCAGCAGAGTACACGGCGTTCATCGAGCGCTTGACGAACACCGTCGCGATCCTGGAGATCCGCAACAAGCACCACTCGACGACAGGGTACCCGCACGACTTTCTGGAGGGTCGCCCTGGCGACACGAACCTCGTTGGGCTCGGCCGTCACCCTGGAAGCGCGCCTCCCGAAAACGCGCGCTGGTTGGTCGAGAGAATGCCGGACGGCCCCGGTTTCGCGCTGCGTCGGGCAGACCACCCGCACTACCTCGACCTGAACAGCGACCACCTGGAGGACTACACGGCAGTGTTCCACTCGCACATCGCGGCCGCGCCGGATCTCAACGGGCGCCACGCCTGGAGCTTTCACAACCCACGTCCCGTCCCCGACGAGGCGAGTACCTGGGATGTCTCGATCTGCAGCACGGAGCACGCACGCTGCTTGGTTCTGCCCGAGTCCGATCCCGCGAACGACTCGCGCTACCGAGTGTGGGCTGCGGTCGCCGGCGCGGAGAGGGAGGCCGAGCGGTACCGTTGGCGCGTTCGAGTGACTCGGTAGGTCCACAGCCGGCGTGGAGTCGTTTCACGTGGCAGTGCTCTTCGCGCTCACCGGGGAGGTGCCGCACGACGCGCTGTCGCCGGCTGAGCAATTCGCGCGCGCGATCGGCGGCGAGGCTCCCGACCTCACCGCGTTGCGGCCGGGCGTTCCGGTCGAGCTGGCGGAGGTCGTGCGGCGGCTGCTGGATCGCGACCCTGCTGAGCGGCCGACGGCGGCGGAGGTGGCCGAAGGGCTCGAGGCGCTGGTCGCGTCGCACTCCGTAACCCGACCCGGGAGCCCTGCCGTACGCTGAGGTCCGTGAAGTGCGCGAAGGGTGAGGGGTGAGCGCGGAGCAGCTCATGTACGAGTCGCCGTACAATACCGTCACGGCGGTGGGGGAGGGTGCTTGCATCATCGCCCGGAGCGCGGAGCCGTTCTGCGACCTCGCGGTCATCGAGGCCGAGTACGACCGGCTGGTGGAGCTGCTCGAGCGCGAGCGGCCGTCGCGAGTGCTCGTCGACCTGCGCGCGACGCGCGGGCGCAACGACCCCGACTTCGAATCGACGCTCGCGCCGTATCGGCGACGGATGCTGAGCGTGGCCCCGGACACCACCATCCTCGTCGAGTCGGCCGTCGGGGAGCTTCAAGTGGCCCGCCTGGTCTCCCTCGACGGGCTCGCGCACGTGCGGGTCACCCGCGACGTCGACGCGGCGCGCGCGCGCCTGGTGGGCCCGTGATCGCGGGACCGCGAGCCGGGACTTGTGGCCGCTGCTGGCCCACGAAAGGGTGCGAGAGGCGATGAGCCCGATCCGCATCGACACCTCGCGCTTCCCGCTCGTGGTCGTGACCTTCCTCGGTCCTGCGACCGACGAGGAGTTTCGGGTGTACCTCGACGAGCTGACGACGACTCGCGCCCGGGGTCGCTCGGCGTGGGTGTTCGACGCGACGTCGGCCGGGCGCACCCCGGCCAACCAGCGGCGCATGCAGGCCGAGTGGCTGAGCGACAACGAGGCGCTGCTGCGCGAGACGTCCCTGGGCTCCGCGTTCGTGATCGACAGTCCGATCGTGCGCGGCGTGCTGACCGCTATCCTGTGGATGAGCCCGATCGTCGGCGGGCACGCCGTGTTCGCCCACTATGGCGAGGCCGAGCAGTGGGCGATCGATCGGCTGCGTGAAGCCGGTCTCGAGCCCGGCGCGGACTCCTCGCGAGCGAGCTGACCGCCCGGCATCGTCCAGCCGGTGCCTGAGCGGCAACGCACGTTGACCGAGGTGGCTCTCGGTCTATGGTCTGCGCCCGTCCGTACTCAGCGAGGGGTTCGAAGTGGCGCGAGCGAGCAAGAAGAAGCGAGCGAGGAAGAAGGCGACGAAGCGCGGCAGCCCCGAGGCGATCGCCAAGCGCAAGGCGGCGCGCAAGCTCAATGACCTGTTCAGCCGCGGCGGGGCCGACGCCGCGCTCGACGGGCGCACACTCAAGCGAAAGCAACGTCTGCTGGACGAACTCGCGAAGGGCAAGAGTGGACGGCCGCTCACGGCGCTCGAGGTGCTCTCGCACGCCGACCAACTGCTGTCGCTGGACGAGAGCCTGACCTCGCTACGAAAGCTCGTGAAGGCGCTGCCGGCTCCGGCGCGCACCGAGGAGAACAAGAGCCTCCTCGCGGAGGCGCAGCAGCTCTACGACTTCGACCCGAAGGCGTGGAAACTCCTCGGCGTCGACATCGACAGTTTCACGGCTCGTCGGTAGTCGCGCGGGCTCGCGGGTCAAGGGGCGGCGGCGGGGTGTGGTCTGCTCTGGCGCCGAAGCCCGGCACGCCGATGTCGGTCAGCCAGGCGATGGCCAGCTCGGCGGGTACGTAGCTGACTCGGCGCGGTAGCCCCCACTCGAAGTCCTGCTCGTCGTCGTCGCGATCGCGGTCGTCGTCGTCGTCCCACGATCGATCGACGGTGCTCGCGAGCGCGTCGAGACCGCGTGTGGTCACCTCCTGCGGGTCGAGCAGCCGCCACCGAGCGACGGCCGCGACGAGCGCGAGGTGGAGGTAGTCGTAGTCGCTGCTCGGGTGGGTGTCGTCGATCACGTCGATGAAGAGCTCGTCGCGGGTGCAGGGCGACGAGTACAGCTGGGTCAGGACGCGCTCGAGCGCCTCCTCGATCTCGGTCGGTTCGGTCCAGTCTTCGACCGGGAGTCCGCGCTGCGCGAACTCCGTGAGGCGGCGCATGAGCGGGTAGACGTCGGTCTTGTCGCGAAGGTCGCGGATGCTGAGCAGGTCGACCCCCCAGCCGAGCGTGAGGTTGGCGACGTGGCGCAGCAGGGCGCCAAGCGCCTGGTCGGCTACCGTGGTGGGGTCGAGCTCGTCGAGGCTGCGGGCGTAGTCCATGAGGCTCTCCGTGCGAGTCGGCCTTTGGGGCAGGCGTCCAGCGAGGTGTCGCGCGGACGCTACCGCAACAAGGAGGCGTGGCGGGCCGTCAGTTCAGGGGGCGGCGCAGGATCGCCTCGGACGTGAGGATCAACTCGCCGGGCTCGATCGGTTCGGGCCCGGATCCGATACCCGAGCGAGTCGGGTGGCCCATCGCCGACGACGGCCGGGACCTCGATCCCAGAGCGCTCGATACGAACCCACACGCAGTCCGGCTCGAGGCGCGAGACCGTCGCGTAGACGAGCTCGAGGCCGTCGTCCACGGTGACCGCGTCACCTGGCTTCAGCTCCACGTGGACCTCACGGCGGGCGCCTCTGACGGGCTGAAGCGGTTGGCGTCGATCATCGGCCCCGCGAGAATACCCGGGCGGCGGCGGGCGGCACGAGCGTCTCCGCCGCGACGGGACGCATGTTTCGCACGCCGCCGCCCGCGCTCGCCGACTGGCGGCTCTCCTCAGCTCTTCTTCTTGCTCGACTCCTTGGCGGGCGGGGTGGCTGGCGCCTTGGGCGGCGGCGCGTCTGCTCGACTCGACCAGTAGGAGGGGTGCTTCGGGTTGAGCTGGTTGGCGCGGTTGTCGCGCGCCGCCTTGCTGCCGCTGCTCTTCTTGCTCATCTGGTTCTCCTTTCGAGCCACCGTCGCGTCGTGAGCCGCGCGGCGGGGACAAAGTAGCCCTCGCGTTGCAACTCGTACTGTTCACGATGGCGGCGGAAGTCGTTGACGATCGACCGGGCCGTCTTGTGCCGGAGCTGGTCCGGGTACAGGTCGCGCACGTGCTCGGCGGCGGCGAGCTGAGCGCAGCCCTCTCGCTCGAGCACCCAGAGCATCGCGCCGACGAGCAGGCCGTGGTTGACGTAGCGCCGGCCGCGGCGTCGTCCGCCTGTGATCCTCTTGACCGCAGCATCGCGGCCCGCGCGGGCCAGGAACGCCACGTAGTCTTGGAGCAGCGGCGAGCGCGCGGCGAGCTCGTCGCATTCCTCGACCAGGCGTCCGAGGGCACGGATGCCCTTGTCGTCGTCTCGCGCGATCGCTTGGCGAATACGCTCCTCAAGCTCGGCGCCACGGGCGGCGGCTCCTTCGTTCTGTGAGAGCGTCAATGACCCCGAGCCCTTGTCGTCGTCGGGTTCACGGCGCATCAGGGTGGTCTTGGCGCGGTGCAGCGGGCCTCCGCCGCCAACGTCGATCTCGTCGCTCATGGCGTTCAGCGTGAGCAGCTGCGTGCTCCGCGTCATGCACATCAAATCCGGGCGCGGCCGGTCAGTCAGGGCAGCGCTGTCGCGATCACGGCATGATCGAACACGTCGGGTTCGACCTCGGTCGACACCACGACCCACGCCCGCTGGTCCTCTTCGAGGACCGCCATCGCCCGCAGCTCGAGCCCAGCGCCCGACGCAAGCTCGAGAGGTGACTCGAGCAAGCGCCCGGCGCAGTCCAGGCGCAGGAGCTCGACACGCGGCGCCTCATCGCCATCGGCGGGGTGCTGAACCGCGACCACGAATCCGGAGCGCCACGCGGCCAGCCGAGCCCTGCGAACGCCCACGCCGATGAGCCTCGTGGCGAACCGGCCGTCCGCGCGAACGAGCGCGAGGTGGACGCGGGTCGTGTCGGCCGTGTCCTCGCGCAGCACGAACGAAGCGTGATCTGCGCCCGCGACCGCGTTCGACAGGGGGGCCAGCATCGAGCTGGACGGGAAGCCTCCCACCAGGACCGGCGCTGGCAGCTCGTCCTCCGTGCGGAGTGTGCCGTCCGCCGCGATCCGCTCGACCTCGAGGGGCTCCCCATCGGCGAGGGCCACGCGACCGATCCACAGCTCGTCCCCGACCTGCTCGATCCACTTGGCCCGGAACGCCCCTGGTGCGTCGGGGACGGCGACGGTTCGCTCCGGTCGGCCCTGAACGTCCAGCAGGTCGATCGCACGCTCGCCCGTGTCGAGGTGACGGTGCAGGAGCGCGAACCCCTCCGCGCGGCGGCCGAGCCGAAAGGAGCGCGGGCGTTCGAGGAAGACCGTCTCGGTGAACGTGCCCGGCTCCCCGATGGTCCCGCACAGGAGGAACTGCGACGGGTGGTGGCCCTCGCCGCAGACGAGCAGGGTCCCGCTGCTCGACAAGGCCGCGTTCGAGCCGAGGAGCGGGAACGTCTCTGGCTCGCATGTCTGTGTGATCTCGGTCGCCGCGCCGGACGCATTGCCCCGGAACCGGAAGGTGTTGAAGCCCCACCAGACGCGACCTCCCTGCATGCCGCATCGGTCGTTGGACTCTGCCCACCAGAGCCAGCCGCCACGGGGCACGAGCTGTGCACCATCGCGGGACCACGTCGTGCGTCCGAGCGGCGTCTCCGCGAGGATCTGCGTTCGCTCGCCGTCGCTGGCGGTCTCGATCCGGTCGTTGATCCCTTCGAAGCCGGGGCACACCTCGATCGCGCCGGCGTCTTCGGCGGCCCCCGCGTCCGCGGGCACGACGCAGAAGGTCTCGCCGTCCGTGGTGACCCGCTCACCGGGGCAGTCCGGTGCCTCGCCCCCGCAGCCGAGCGAGGACACGAGCGCGGCGAGCCCGAGCCAGCTACGGCGCATGGAGTGCTCCATCAGAGAGCTGGGCGCCGAGTGAACGCCCACCGAACAGGTACAGGCCCACGGGCCCGGCGACCGCGCAGGCGCCCAGCCGCAGCGACGGTTCGCCCGCGCTGCTCAGCGGGGACCAAGTGCGCGTTGTCGGGTCGAGCGCGGCGCCCGTGCTGCGCAGCTCGGTGGCGTCGCTCGAGCCCCAGATGACGAAGCGTTCGCCGTTCCATCCGGCCGCGCAGCCTGCGAGGACGGGCGTGCGCTCCGGGGGAGGCTCGGGGAGCGCCTGCCAGCGATCGCTGCGTGGGTCGTACAGTGCTCCATCGGCGAGCTGCCGTCCGTCGCCCGCGGAGCCGCCCCAGATGAGAACTATCGATCCTGTCCACTCGGCGAACGCCCGTTGTCGACCAGTCGGCGCGCCGATCGAGGTCACCGGACGCCACCGGTCAGCGGCGGGGTCGTAGGCGGCTCCGTCTGCGAGGGCGCGGTCGGACATGCCTCCCCAGACGATCATCTCCGAGCCGGTCCACACGGCTGCGTGCCGTCCGCGGGACGTGGGCGCGCCTTCGGTCGGCAGCGGGTGCCAGCGGTCCGTGGCGGGGTCGTAGGCGGCGCCGTCGCCGAGAGGGTTCGGGCCGAGCCCACCCCACACCAGGACCTCCGAGCCCGTCCAGACCGCGGAGGTGTCGTCCCTCGGGCTCGGGGCACCGGACGTGGAGGCCATACTCCACGACCCGCCCACCAAGATGTGAGCGTCGCCCAGGGCCGCGTCACCATCGTCCCCGCCGAAGACGAACAGGCCCTCGACAGCGTCCGACTCGAAAGCGACGAGCGCGGCGCCTGTACGCGCCGACGGGCGACCCGACATGGGGAGCTCGGTCCAGTCCCCCGAGCCGGGGTCGAATCGGCGGGCATCGGAGCTTTGCGCGGCGGCCGAGCCCGTGGGTCCCGCCCAGCCCCCCATCACGACCAGGCGGCCGGAACTGTCGGTAGCGCAGGAGGCTCCGCTCCGCGCGGGTCCCGACGCCGCGATCGATGCCCAGCGGCCGTGGCCCGGCTCCGCGGTGCCGGCGTCGGTCGCGCCATCGAGGAGCGCGAGGCCGGCGTCGGCGCTCGGCGCCGGCTCGCGAGCCGTGCAGCCGCCGAGCGTGGCGCAGACCTCGGGCGGCAGATCCTCGGCGCTCGCCGGCTCGGACGTGCACACCAGGCCCTCCTCGAGCAGCACCTCGAACGGCAGTTCGGCGGGGCAGGTGATCCCGCCTTCGATGACAGCTCGCGTCTCCGCCACGCAGAAGCGCGCGCCGTCCGCGTCGACCACTTCGTTTGCACCCTCGCCGCACGGTTGCTGCTCGCAGGCGAGCAAGACGACCAGCGCGCACACGCCGATAGTGACGGTCCCCCCGTTCCGCATCCCGATCCACGTACACGGATGCGGAAAGCGTGACAACGGTCTGCGACAGGGGACCGAGCGGTGCTGTCGCAGTCAGCTGCGACGCAAACCGCGGAAGACGTCAAGCGAGCCGACATTGCTTCAGGGAAAGGGGGCAACGTGATCTGCGGAGGCGACGCATGGCACGAGGTGGTGGGGGGAGGTTGGGTCGACGGGGGGGCGCTCGACAGGGGTGGCGCCCGATTCTGGCCCACGCTCTTGGGTTCGGGCTCCTGCTGCTGGCGTGCGACTCATCTGGCCCGACGGCCACCGATGCGTCGTCGCCGGGGATGGATGCCTCCTTGCGCGTGGATGCCGGAAACTCTCCGTGCTCGAGCGAGGCCGAGTGCGATGACGGTATCGCGTGCACGTCCGACCACTGCGACCGGATCACGATGTTGTGCCGTAGCGAGCCGCTCGACCTGAACTGCGATTCCGGCTTCGTGTGCGACGTCGTCCGCGGGTGCGTGCGGCCGGACGTCCCCGACGCCGGTATGTGCGCTGGGCTGGGCGGGTCCTGCGCGTCGGATCCGGACTGCTGCGACGGACTGTCCTGCGGGTCGGGGGCGTGCCTCTGCTGGTCGGCCGGCACTGCTGCCAGCGGGAGGTTCTGCAATGGATGCTGCGCCGGTCGGTGTCAGGGGGGCGAGTGTGCCGAGGGAGTCGAAGGGCGTCCGTGCAACGACGCGGGCGACTGCCAGGGCGACATGGAGTGTGAGGAGGGCGTGTGCCGAGAGCCGGCATGCCCGCCGGGTCTCGTCGACTGCAACGGCGACCCCGCCGATGGATGCGAGGCGAGCCTTTCGTCGAGGGCTACGTGTGGGAGCTGTGACAACAGCTGCTCCGGTGGCGGGTTCCATTGGACGATGGACTGCAACGAAGGGGCGTGCGAGCCCTCCTGCGATTCTGGTTGGGCCGACTGCAACTCCGACCTCACCGACGGTTGCGAGACCGACATCTCGGGAGGCGACCGGTGTGGTTGCGCGATGGTCGGGAGCTGTCGGCGGGAGTCGGACTGCTGTTCGGGCATCTGCAACGAGGGGCTCTGTTGCGGGCGAACCGGCGACTACTGCGCCAGCAGCGTCGACTGCTGCTTGGTCGATCACATCTGCCGCGGCAACCGCTGCTGCCGCACGCACGACGCGCGTTGTTCGAGCAACTCGGATTGCTGTAGTGGGCTGTGTTCGGCGGGGCGGTGCTCGTTCTGATGTCTGGTGAGATCACCAGGTCCGAGCTCGTTGAACTCTACGCGGACGAGCCCGAGCCGGTGCAGGTGGTTCTTGGGCTCGAGCAGCAAAGCTGGATCGACGCGGAAGACTTCGAGCAGCTCATGACGGCGGGCAACGGGCCCCACCTCGACCGGCTTCTGCTCTGGGACTCGCTCAGCGCGCACAAGTTTCGCGGGGTCGAGTGTCCGGGCTGCCGAGCGGTGGGCCTGGCACGCTGGCGCTTCCTGGGGCGGCTGCGACACGACCGATGCGGAGCGCGGTGGACGGCAAGTCCGTTTGCGTGGATGGGGCAGCAGGCCAAGGCGTGGTCAAAGGCCGGAGGGGGCGGGAAGGGGTGCCTCGGTGCAGTTGTCGACCTCGCGATGCTCGTCGGCTTCTGGCTGCTAACCGTCGCGCTGCTCCTGCCGTTTCAGTGCTTGGCCTATTCCATCCGGGAGCGGGAGCGCCACCCGATCGGCGGGGTCTTCGCGTTGCTCGTTCCGCTCGCCTACGTCGTGGCGGCCGTGTGGATCGCCGTCACCGCCACAACTCGTTGAAGGAGGGCTCGATGGCCGAGGTGCGATGTGCGATCTGTGACAAGAAGACTGACTCAGGCTTCAACGGCGTGAAGCGCTGCCGAAGCTGCCGTCTCTGGTTTTGCTACGACCACGCGGGGCCCGGCAAGAGTCAGTGCCCCAAGTGCAAGAAGAGGACGCTCGAGTAGGCGAGCGGGTCGATCACTCGGCCGAGGCGCGTCGGCGTCCTCGATACAGCGGGTCCTCGGGCTCTTGCACGTAGACGAGCATCGCCGATGCGCTTGCGCCCTCGTCGCCGCTTGTCGCGCGCGCGTCCGCGGCGCGGATCGCTTGGGACATGCGCAGGTAGGTCTCCTCGCGCAGACCGACCAGTTCCTCGGGGATGCACGCGAACGTGAAGACCCTTCCGTACGCCTCCCCGTCGACGGGCGGGTGGAAGAAGCGGCGGTAGACGACCTTGCAGAACGTCTCGGCCATCTGCCGAAGTGAGTCGAGGCGGTGCTCCGCATCGTCACGCGCGATGCAGAGATGCGTCTTGGCGAGCCGAACCTTGTCCTCGTCGACGTGGATCATCCCCTCGTCGACGAGGTGCTCGAGGGCTTCGTCCATCTCTGATGCCGTGGACTCGGGGTGCAAGCCGTGAACGGCCGCGCGTGTAGAGCGCGGGTGCGAGGTGAGGTGGGCGACGATCGAGCGGCGCCGAGTGACGGCTGCACCGAATCGATCGGGCAGCTCGTGGTCGCGCAGGACGTTGGAGATCGACTGGATCGTGTTCGGTGCGACGCCATAGCGCTTGGCGAGCGCGCGAACGCTCAACCCGCGCGACTTGCCGATCCGGACGTAGGTCGTGCGCACGAGCTGAGTCACGTCCGCGAGCGGCAGGCGCATGATGCACGCGAGCGTCAGCGCCGGTTCGAGCATCACGCCGATGACGCGCAGGCGTAGGTCCATCGGCGACTCAAACGCCGTCTCTTCTGAGGGATCGGTCATGGGGCCTCTCGCTGAGCCTACTCCGTGATCGGCGTCGACCTCGTGCGCCACATGGCGCAGTCCGAGGAGTTGTCCCAGCGCGCTGCGACGCAGACGGAGACGGGTCGCGAGTTCGTGTCAGGAATCTGAACGCTTGTGCAAGGCGGCACGACGAGATCCGTCGTAGTTCGACGCTCCGTCGGTTGGCCGGCGGGGCTGCTGATGGCGAGGCGGGATGCGACGGGCGACGGGGCTAGTGGTGATGGCGACGGGGTTCGCGCTGATCGGCTGCGCGAGCGGTGCTGCGGTGATCAGCTCGGCCGAGCACGGTGGGCTCGAGCAGGCGACATGGCGCGACGAGCGCACGGTGGCCCTGCCGCCCGGCTCGATCGAGTTCGACGTGGGCCTCATGCTGCGCGCCCAGGTCGCCAGCGAGCTGGGCTGTCCCGTGGGCGAGGTGGCTCTCGCCGACGCCATCCACGTCGGCGAGGTTCGGGTCGTTCCGGTCGAGGCGTGTGGCGCGCGCACCTACTACGCGGCGATCGAGGGCGGCCGGTTCCGGAGCGTCGGCGTGACGCCGCTCGGAGTCCACGAGCCGGCGCCGCTGTTCAGCCGGGGCTCGGTCTCACCCGAGCAAGCGAACGAGTCTCAGCCGAACGACGACCCGATGTCGGGTCAGTCCGTCGAGTAGGCGCCGCGGAGGCGCGGGAGGAGATGATCGTGATCAAGAAGACCATCGTGGCCCTGGTCGTGTTCGGTGCCCTCGCCCTGGGTGTGGTGGGGTGCGGGGGCACGCGCGTGGTAGGCGCGCGGGCGCTGCTGCCGCTCCAGTCGCAGGACGCCAGCCGGGTGTGGATCTACATGGACACCAACGAGCAGTCGCGGAACGGCGTCTACCGCTGCGTCGACGAGGGCGGGCAGATCTCCTGCGTCCGCGCCAACCTCCAGTAGGGCCGGGGCGCTACGGCCACCAGGGCTCGCGCGCCCACTCGATGAACGCCGCGCGGTGCGCGCGGTCCCAGCCGGCGAGCGCCGCCATCGCGTCGAACGTCCCCGCGGGGCCGCGACTGTCCCAGACCGAGAGCACGAAGTGCGCGCACGCGAGTTCATGGCGGCTCGCGGCGGCTTGTTGGAGCCAGCCCCAGAGGGCGTCGGGCGCCCAGGGTTCGATCCCAGGCGGTTCGATCCGGCGCAGCGCGTGGAAGGCGCGCGCGAGCTCGGTCATGGCGGCGTGGCTGTCGCCGTGTCCACGATCGAAGATCGCGCGCGCCCGCCGAGCCCGGTCGATGGCGTCGAGGATGTCGTCGCGGGACTGCTGTTGGGTGCGCTCCATCGCTGCGACGTCGACGACCAGAAGCGAGCAGGCGTCGCACCGGCCGTAGACGATGTCGCGCGCGACGGGCGGCGTCTCGCGGTGACGCTCGACGAAGCGAAACTCGCCCTCGGGCTTGTTCTCGCTGAGCACCATCGGTTCGCCGCAGCGCGGGCACGCTGCCTCGCGGATCATCGGGTCTCTCCTTCGTGGTGCTCGCAGGCCACCACGAACGTCGCCCACGCGCCCCCGCCGAACGTGATCGACTCGCCAGGGCGCAGCGCGCCGATCGCGTCGAGCTCGTCGGGGTCGAGGCCGTCTCGGTTGGCGTCGAGCAGCTCCTGGAGATCGACCGGCTCGCCGTCGAGCGTGAAGCGCCGGCCGGCTCGCTCTGCGTCGGCGCTCACCCCCGAGCCTCCGCGGATGCGGCGACGACGACAAGGGCGCCCGAGGCGTCCGCTTCGATGCGAGCGCCGTCGGGGACCTGGACCGCCCGCGGCATCGCCGCTCCCGGCCCGTTGCCCTCGTGGTCCTGCTGGATGGTGACCAGCACGCGGGTTCGTGAGGCGCCGTCGGGTCGGACCACGAGGACGAGGAATCCGTACTCGTTGACGAGAACCGACTCGACCGTGCCTCCCTCCACGCCGGCAGCGCGGAGCTGGTCACGATCGAAGGTGGCATTCGTGCTCATGGTGCGTCTCCCTTCTCTACTTAGCGCATCAGGCCGAGGGCCACGGGGAGCTCGTCGACGACCGCCGCGAGTCGCTCGAGGGCGCGTTCGCGTTCCTGGGCGGTGTCCGCGCAGCGCACGGCGACGGCGGCCGGGGCGAGCCGGCACAGCCACGCGATCTCGCTCGGCTCGAAGCAGTCGCCGTCCTCGTTCGAGTAGCGCGAGGCGTCCTGGCGGTACTCGGCCGCCGAGGGGAGGGCGCCGCGGCCGAAGCGGGCGAGCGCGTCGCGAACGGTCTGAGTGGCATCGTGAGTGTCGGACATCTTCTCTCCAGCGTGTTGCGGAGGCGTCGTGCCTCCATGGGGGGTGGACGCTGGCGGCGCCGTCGCATTCATGGCAAAACAAGAAAACTCCGGATAATGAACATGAGCCACGGTGAAAGGGTTGCCGGATCATGACGGCAC
>JAUIFD010000085.1 GCA_030429485.1 Phycisphaerae bacterium
CGTTGTGCTTTTGGCGTATGAAACCGACCCACATTATCATCTGGCGACACCATCGCGCAATCGGGAGGGATCCATGGCATCGATTCTCGTCACAGCGGGCATCAACAAGGGCGACTACTACCCACTCGGTGCCGGCTCGTTCACCGCCGGACGCGAGGCGAGCAACACCGCCCAGCTCCTCGATGATCGCATCAGCCGAAGCCACCTCCGCATCCGATTCGACCGCGACAACAAGGCCTATGTCGCCGCCGACCTCAACTCAAGCAACGGCTCGATGCTCAACGGCAAACCGCTCACCGCGGAGGGCGAGGCGCTCGCCGATGGCGACGAACTCAAGCTCGGCGACACCGCGCTGCGCTTCTCCGTGCATGACTTCCCCGACAAGGAGTCCGCGCTCAAGCACTACAAAGAGCTGCGCTGGTTCGGAGAGGACCAACGGCAGACCATGATCTAGAAGAACGCCACTGATCTGCCATCAGTCCCCGCGTCGGCCTTCGGCTCTGTCCTAATGGCCCGAACCCGCGTCCTCGTCCCATCCGTGTTCGGTGCGTTCGCCCGTGCGCACGGGCGACGCCAGCCTCGCCGGCGGCCCCACCTCCACCGCAACACCCGCGATCCGAGCTGCGGGCTTCCGCCCGATCCGCTCGAGCAGCCCGCCGTTCCCCAGCGTCACCGCGCAGAACGCGATGCGACCATCAGCGGAAACTGCTGTGTCGATCTGCTTCACTCGACCGCGGGCGCCCACCGCCGTCGCGATCACCCCGGCTGCGCCCGGGTCTAGCGGATCTGGCCCCACGCGCGTGCCGTCAAGCAACTCTCGCACAACGCGAAACTCACCCTCGTCGTTGAGTTCCGTCTTTGCGAACGTGATCCCCGTGAGCGCACATACCGCGGTCTCTCCGGTAGGCAGTTCGATGCCGTGCCACGCGCACCGCTGACGCACCGGGCCGTTCCCCTTCACCGAGAGCGCGGCCTCCGTGTGCTTGTCCCAGTAAAACGCACGGTCCGTCCCCGGGATCGGCGTCAGCAGCTCCCGGCGCACCCGCCGCCCCGTGACGCAACACGTCGCCAAGAGCTCGCGGCACACGCGTTTCCCGCTCGCCGTGCAGCGTTCGAGTTCGTCCTCGAGCACACGCCGCCCCGTCGCCTCACACGTGCGCATGTACGTCGGCAGCCCGCGCCGCCCCGAGAGCTCGCTCTCCTGGAGCAGGCGTGCGTCCACGACCTTACCGGAAACGGCGCATCGCTCGGTCTCGTCCGCGAGCAGATGCTCTCCCGTACTGGCACACACGACGAGTTCGTCCTTGAGCGCAAGCTTCCCGCTCACGGCCGATGAGATCAGCAACTCCGTATCCGCACGCACGCCCGACACGCTCGAATACCCGACCTCGTCGCTCGCAAGCGTCTTCCCGCTCACCGCGCACACCGTCGTCAGGCGGCGCAACACCGTCCGCGACGTGCGATCGCTCGGCACGAGCAGGTCACGATCCACGCGTTTGCCGCTGATCGCGCACACGCCCGTCTCATCCCACATCAGCAATCGCCCCGTCTCCTCACACGACGCGAACTCCTCCTCGAGCCCAACCCGCTCGGACTTCTCCGACCGCACCACAAGCTTCGGCTCCACAAACGCCCCGGAAAGATCCGACCGTACAGCCTCGCTCTCGAGCAACAGGTCCCCCGTCGCTGCGCTCTTGACAAAGCGGCCCCGGAGCGCCCGCTTCCCCGAAACCGCGCACGTCTCAAGCAGCCGCATGTCCACGAGCTTGCCGGTCACCTCACACCGCGCCGCCTCCTCCGGCAACAAGCTCGCCCCCGAGACTTCACACTCAACCAACTCGCTCGCGAGCACTTCCGCCCCGCTCACACCTCATTCCCCGAACGCCTCGTCGAGCGCTCGCTTGCCCGTGCGCGGACACGCACGCAGCAGTCGCGCATCGACTCTGCGTCCCGTCACCTCGCACACCGCGCTCTCCGCGGGCAGCAAGAGCACGCCAGTCTCTTCGCACGTCACGAGTTCGCTCTTGAGCGCCTCCACCCCACTCACCGCTGACGGCGCGAGCTCCGTCGCGAGCACGACTTTCCCCGTAAGCCCGCACGCGCGGAGGAGCGACGATTCCACGCGCTGGCCCGTCGCCTCACACACCCCCGACTCGCTCGCCAGCACCCGCTTCCCCGTCACGTCGCAGGTGATCAACTCACTCGCCAGCACTTCCGTACCGCTCACGTCCGAACGACCGAACGCACCCGCCAAAGCGAGCTTGCCCGTCAGCGGACACCGCTGAAGAAGCCGTTTGTCCACGACCGCGCCGCTGACCTCGCACCGTCCCGCCTCATCAGGCAGCAGCTTCGCGCCGGTCTCTTCACACTCGACGAGCTCGCTCGCGAGCACTTCCGTGCCGCTCACGTCCGAACGACCGAACTCGCTCGCCAGCGCCGTCTTCCCCGTCAACGGACACCGGCGCAGCACGCGCGCATCGACCACCTTCTCCGTCACCTCGCACGTCGCCGACTCCTCCGGGAGAAGCGTCTTGCCCGTCTCCGCACACTCCAGGCACTCATCCCGAAGACCCAGCCGCCCGCTCACGTCCGACGCGACCATCAACGATCCAAGCGCCACCTTGCCCGACACCGCACTCGTGCGCAGCTCGCGAAGATCCACGAGCTTCCCGGTGACCTCGCACCGCCCCGCTTCCTCCGGCAAGAGCGTCGCGCCCGTCTGCTCGCACTCCACCAACTCACTCGCGAGCACCTCCTCACCACTCACGTCCGACTTACCGAACGCCTCCGCGAGCGCCATCTTCCCCGTCCGCGGGCACTCGCGCAGCAAGCGACGATCCACCGTCCGCCCGCTCGCCGCACACGCACCCGCTTCCTCTGCGAGCAACAGCACGCCCGTCTTCTCGCACTCCACCAGCTCGCTCGCGAGCACTTCCACATCACTCACCCCGGAGCGCCCAAACGCCTCCGCCAGCGCAAGCTTCCCCGTCCGCGGGCAACGCTTGAGCAGGCGTGTATCCACCACCTTGCCCGTCACCTCACACGCGCCCGCCTCATCCGGCAGAAGCGTTTCGCCCGTTTCCGCGCACGTCACGAGTTCGCTCTTGAGCGCCTCGGTCCCGCTCACCGCGGAACGTCCAAACAAGTCCTCTCTCGCCCGCTTCCCCGTCAGTGCGCACGTCTTGAGCAGACGAGCATCCACCGTGTCCCCCGAGACCTCGCACACGCCCGCCTCGTCCGGCAGCAGCACCGCGCCCGACTTCGCACATTCCAGCGCCTCATCCTTGAGCGCGAGCCGACCGCTCACCCCCGACTCCACCATGAGCGACGCCAGCGCCACCTTGCCCGAAGCTGCGCTCTCGCGGAGCTCGCGTTTGTCCACCACCTGGTCCGTGACCTCACAACGCCCCGATTCCTCGGGTGTTATCCGCACACCCGTCACCTCACACTCGATAAGCGCACTCGCGAGCACCTCGCGCCCACTCACCCCCGACCTGCCGAATGCCTCCGCCAGCGCCTTCTTGCCCGTCAGCGAACACTCGCGCAGCAGGCGCGCATCGACCGTCTTCCCCGTCGCCTCGCACGTCGCCGCCTCGTCCGGCAGGAGCTTCGCGCCACTCGCCTCACAAACCACGAGCTCGCTCGCCAGCACTTCGGTCGCGCTCACGTCCGAACGCCCAAACGCCTCCGCCAGCGCGAGCTTCTCCGTCAACGGACACCGCTGGAGCAGACGCACATCCACCAACTTCCCGCTGACCTCACAACGCCCCGCCTCCTCCGGCAGGAGCTTCTTCCCCGTCTCTTCACACTGCACAAGCTCGCCCGCGAGGACTTCCTCCCCACTCACACCCGATCGCCCGAACACACCCTCGATCGCGAGCTTGCCTGTGCGCGGGCACCGCTTGAGCAAGCGCCTGTCCACGACCTTGCCCGTCACCTCGCACTTGCCCGTCTCATCCGGCATGAGCTTCACGCCGGTCGCTTCACACTCGACAAGCTCGCTTTCGAGCACCTCCGTCCCGCTCACGTCCGAACGCCCAAAGACCTCGGGCAGCGCCGTCTTCCCCGTCAACGGGCACCGCTTGAGCAGACGCGCATCGACGACCTTCCCCGTCACCTCACACGTCGCGGCTTCGTCCGGCAAGAGCGTGATCCCGCTCGACGCGCACGTCACCAGCTCGCTCGTGAGCGCCTCGGTCTCGCTTACGCCCGAACGCCCGAACGCTTCGGGGAGGGCGAGCTTGTCCGTGAGCGGGCAGCGCTTGAGCAGCCGCGCGTCAACGACCTTGCCCGTCACCTCGCACGCGGCCGACTCGTCCGGCAGGAGCTTCGCACCCGTCTCCTCGCACTCCACGAGCGATCCCGCGAGCACGACCGTACCGCTGACGCCCGATCGCCCGAAGCGATCGCTCGCCGCGACCTTCCCCGTCAACGGGCAACGCTGAAGCAAACGACGATCCACCGTCCGTCCGGTGTCCTCACACTCCCCCGCTTCCTCCGGCAGGAGCTTCGCGCCGGTCGCCTCGCAACGTACCAGGGCGCTCGCCAGCACGACCGCACCGCTCACGTCCGACCGACCAAACTCACTCTCGAGCGCACGCTTGCCCGTCAGCGGGCACAAGTGCAGCAGGCGCGCGTCCACCAGACGCCCCGTGGAATCGCACGCCGCCGCCTCTTCGGGCAAGAGCCTCGCGCTCGTCACCTCGCACGTCTTGAGCGCACTCGCGAGCACCTCACGCCCGCTCACGTCCGAGCGACCAAACTCGCGCGCCAGCGCTCGCTTCCCCGTCACAGGGCAGCGCCGAAGCAAACGAGCATCCACCGTCCGCTCGCTCACCTCGCAAACCCCAGCCTCTTCAGGCAGGAGCTTCGCGCCCGAAACCGCACACTCCACGAGCTTGCTCGCGAGCACCCTCGCGCCGCTCACATCCGAACGCCCAAACTCCTCCGCCAGCGCGAGCATCCCCGTCAACGGGCACTTGCGAAGCAACCGCCTGTCCACGACCTTGCCCGTCACCTCGCACTTGCCAGCCTCATCCGGCAACAGCTTCGCACCACTCACCTCACAAGCAACAAGCTTGTTCGCGAGCACCTCCGTGCCGCTCACGTCCGAGCACCCGAACGCATCCGCGAGCGCGAGTTTCTGCGTCAGCGGGCACCTTCGGAGCAGACGCTTGTCCACGATCTTGCCGCTTACCTCGCAAGGGCCCGCTTCATCCGGAAGGAGCTTCGCGCCCGACTCCGCACACTCGATCAGCTCGCTCGCGAGCACCGCTGTACCGCTCACATCCGAGCGCCCAAACTGGTCCTGGATCGCGACCTTGCCCGTCAGCGGGCAACGGCGCAACAGGCGCTTGTCCACCACCTTGCCCGTCACCTCACACTCGCCAGCCTCCTCCGGCAAGAGCTTCGCGCCAGTCGCTTCACACTCGACAAGCTCGCTCGCGAGCACTTCCTCCCCGCTCACATCGGAACGCCCAAACTGATCCGCCAGCGCCAGTTTCCCCGTGAGCGGGCACTCGCGCAGCAACCTCGCATCCACCCTCCGACCCGTCGGCTCGCACGTCCCGACTTCCTCCGCAAGGAGCTTCGCGCCGGACGTCGCGCACGTCGTTAGCTCACTCGCGAGCACCGTCTCGCCGCTCACACCCGACGTGCCGAAAGCCTCTTCCAACGCAAGCTTGCCCGTGCGCGGACACCGCCGGAGCAGGCGCTTGTCCACCACCTTCCCGCTCACCTCGCAACGCCCCGACTCTTCGGGGAGCAATCGGACACCCGTCTGCTCGCACGTCACAAGCTCGTCGGGTAGCGCCCGCCGTCCACTCACGCCCGACGCCTTGAGCATCGACTTGAGCACTCGCTTGCCGCTCACGGCCGACGCCTCGACCTCATCCACGAGCACCCGCTTGCCCGACGCCTCGCACGTCACAAACTCGCGCTCAAGCCCCACGCGATCCGCATCGCCCTCCGACGCCGAGAGCAGTTCCTCCCAAACCACATCCCCCGACACGCTCGACCGCCCCGCTTCATCCTGCGCGATCAAACCCGCGGGCTCGCAAGACTCCAGAAACTCCGTCCGGTGCCCCGCCCGATCGGTCGCCGCCGAGCGTTCGCGCTCGTCGATGCGATAGAGCTTGCCCGAAACACCGCTCGTCGCGATCTCCTCCGCGAGCGCGCGCACCCCGGTAAAGGCGCACCGCGGCATCTCGCTCGCGAGCCCGAGCTTGCCCGAAACCTCCGACGCCGCCGCCAGCGTCGCATCCACGACCCGCCCATCCGCGAGCGTCGCGCACTCGTCCTCGATCAACCGCTTGCCCGACGCCTCGCACTCGCGCGTCACACGGCGCAGCGCAAGACGCCCGGATCGATCCGAACGCTCGAGCAGCGTGCGCACCACGCGCCGACCCGTCACCGCGCACCGGTCAAAGCAGGGCGCGGGCGCCCGACGCCCCGTCTCCTCACACTCCACCAGCGCCGGCCCGTCCAGCACCTGTCCCGTACACCCCACGACCTCAAACGCCGCACGAAACTCGCCCGCCCCATCGATGGTGAACACCGCGTCGATGCCGAGCGTCGCATACCGCACCCCGCGCACCGAGACGACCCGCGCCTCCACCCTCGCCCCCTGCGCCGACACCCCGTCATAGATCTCCCGCAGCGAGCGCACGCCGTCGTTGCTCTCGACACCCCGAGCCACCACCGCGCGCTCGTCCTCGATCGCCCCCTGCACATCCACCGCAGCAAGCGGCGCCGACGCGAACGCCTCTCCCCCGATGACCTCATGCCCCTCGGGACGCACCTCGACATCCACCACCCGATCCGCGACGTCACCCGCGCCAGAAAGTGTCGCGACGCACGTCGCCACCCCCTGAAAGTGCGCCGCCTCCTCACCCCGCGCCACCGATGTGAGCTGCGCGCCTTCTACCCGACGAAGCCAGCGCGCAATCCCCGCCCGCCACACGCGCTCGTCGCCCTCGCCCGCGTCGCGCACCAGCGCCGCCTCGCGCTCGCGCCACCTCGCCCTCAACGCCCCGACATCTTCCCCCTTCTCCCCCGCCGAGCGCGCACGCTCGACAAACCGGCGCGCCTGCTCTTCCCCATCCCACCGCGGCACGGGCGCCGCGCCCGGCGCGCTCAAGTCCGGCAGCCTTCCGAGCAACGACTCCACACTCCCGCGATCGCGCTCATAGATCGCGAGCCCGCGCGCAATCGCCTCCTCCAGCGCCTCGATCCCCCCTTCGTTGCGCTCGCCCCGCAGCGACCGCACCACCAACTCCTCAAGCGTCGCCCGAAACCCGCCCGCGTCCGCCAGCTTCCCGCCGGCGCACTCGAGAATCGCCTCGATATCACCGAGCGAATGCGACTCCCCGTGCAAACGCTCCGTCACGCGCGCTACGACGCGGTCTTCCACCGTGCCCGATCCCACCAGGCTCAGCACCCGCACGCTCGTATGGCGAGAGCCCAGGCGCTGAATCCGCCCCACGCGCTGCTCGATCAGCGTCGGGCTCCAAGGCAAGTCGTAGTTCACGAGCGTTCGGCAGACCTGGAGATTCAAGCCCTCCGCCGACGCGTCGGTCAGCACGAGCACCCGCACCTCCGGGCGGATCGCACGGAACTTCGCGAGCGTGCGCTCGTTCTCTTCGGTCTCCCCTTCGCGGATCAACCCGACCGCGACACCCCGCGGGCGCAGATACGCCCCGATCGCCTCCTGCGTCGCCGAGCGATTGGTGAAGACCACCACGCGCCAATCCGAAGGGCTCTCCTTCGCCAAGTCCTCGGTGAGCGCGAGCATGCCCGCGAGCTTGCCGGGCACAAACGACGTATCCACGGTCGTGCGCACGGCATGCACGTACGACTGCATGTCGTTCCGGTGCGCCGACGCACCGTCGAGTTCCTTCATGAGCGCCTCGGGGCTGCTCATCATCGCCTGCGCGATGTCGCGCCGCGTATCCGGATCAAACGAGAGTGATCCGATCATGCTCTGCGTGAGCCCCGCGAGGCGAACCTCGCCCGAGCGCACCGGCGCGCGCACGACGCTGACTGTCCGCTGCGGGATGTCGAGATCGCAATCCTCGCGTCGAGTCCGACGCATGAACCGCCCGACCCGATCCCGAAACGCCTCCCGCCGCTCCTCGCGCAGGCGCGTCCCCGCAGCCCCGTCGGCAAGAAACTCGTCGACAAACTCCTCCGGGTCGCCGAGCGGGTTCGGCTCGCCCGCCCCGATCGCCATCAGGTCCACGAGCGAGTAGAGGTCCCAGAGCCGCTCATGGATCGGGGTCGCCGTGAGCATGAGCAGGTACGGAAACGCCCGTCCCCGCAGCGCCCTCGCCGTCGCGTCCGCGATTTCGCATCGCGCCCCTGGCCCGTGCAACCCCCGGAGCTTGTGCGCCTCGTCCAGGATCAGAAGCCCGAACCCGTGCGGCCCGGCCGCCTCCAGGTGCTCCTGGGCGGTCTCGTAGGTCGTGATGACCACCGGAGCGTCCGAGCGGAACTGCCGCTCCACCGCAGCCCCTGTCCCGCACGCCGCCGCTATCCCGAACTTCTCCGCCAGTTCCTCGCGCCACTGGGCCACCAGGAGCTCCGGGCAGACCACAAGCCCTCGGGAGACCTTCCCGCGAGCCATGAGCTCGGCGAGAATCAGCCCCGCACTGATGGTCTTCCCAAGCCCCACGTCGTCCGCGAGGAGCCCCACGGGCGGGCGTCGCGTGAACGCCAGCACGTTGTCCACCTGGTGTGGGAACGGGTCGAGGCGATCACCCCACGCCTCTCGCCCCAGAAGGTCCTGCTCGTCGGCAACCACCACGGGCGGGCGGAGCGAGGCCCGCACCGCGGCCTGGTGCAGCTCGAACCGCTCTGCGCTCGTCGCCGGGTCGAGAGGACCAATCCTGACTGCGTCGGGCGAAAGCGACATGCGGCGTGGTGGTGTCCTGAAAAAGTGCTCGGCGCACCATGCTAAGCCGAGTCGGGGCCCGGCTCCTCGGCCCCGGGGAACCACCGTCCGCCTGTGGCCTCAGGCGGGCTCGTGGTAGAGTGCAAATCCGCTCGCAAGGGGCCAAGCCATGACGAACATCACCAGACGACGTTTCCTCGCCGATTCCGCGGCGGCCACGACCGCCGCGATCGCGGCTCCCACCATCCTCACCTCGCTCGCCTCCGGGCGTCCCGCGCCTTCGGATCGCCTGACCATGGCGCTCATCGGGTGCGGCGGGATGGGCAACGCCAACCTCAACGCCCTCATGAACAAGGCGGAGGTCCAGGTCGTCGCGTGCTGCGACCCCGATCGCGAGCGCAGGATCGCGACCCGACGAAGCGTGGAAGAGCACTACGCCGACGAAGCACGGAGCGGCTCGTGGAGCGGGTGTCGTGATTACAACGACTTCCGCGATGTCCTCGGCCGCGACGACATCGACGCTGTGATCATCGCAACCCCGGACCACTGGCACGCAACGATCGCCATCCTCGCCGCGAGAGCCGGCAAGGACATGTACTGCGAGAAGCCCCTCTGCCACAACATCGCCGAGGGCAGGGCGATGTCGGACGCGATCGCCAAGCACAACCGCGTCTTCCAGACCGGGAGCCAGCAACGCTCCGATTCGCGCTTCCGCCAAGCGTGCGAACTGGTCCGCAACGGGTACCTCGGGAAGCTACATCACATCACCGTCGGGCTCCCCCCCGGGCGGCAATCACCGAACTACCCCGCGATCCCCGCGCCCGAGGGATTCGACTACGACATGTGGCTCGGGCCCGCGCCGTATGCCCCGTATTGCCAGAACCGGACGCACTTCGATTTCCGTTACATCCTCGATTACTCGGGCGGCATCCTCACCGACTGGGGCGCACACCACATCGATATCGCCCAGTGGGCGCTCGGACGCACGCACACCGGACCGGTGACCTACAAGGGCGAAGGGCACTACCCGACCGACGGGCTCTGGAACGCCGCGACCGAATGGTCGTACGACGCCACCTATGACGACGGGCTCGTCATGACCATCAGGAGCAACCCTCCGGGCAATGATGCATCGCAGGGCGTGCGCTTCGAGGGCGAGCGCGGCACGCTGTACGTTCGCCGGGGGCACATCGAGGCGAGCCCTTCATCGATCCTCGAGACCAAGCTCACGGGAACCGACAAGCGCCTGCCCGTCTCGAACGATCATCACCAGAACTTCCTCGACTGCGTGCGTTCGCGGAAGACGCCGATCGCGCCCGTCGAGGACGCGCACCGCACGATCTCGGTCGCCCACCTGGGCAACATCGCGATGCGCACCGGGCGCACGATCAAGTGGGACCCATCGAGCGAGCAGATCATCAACGACGCTGGCGCATCGCACATGCTCGGGCGGACGCCCCGAGGGGAGTGGCAACTGTGAAGACCACGCACATGACACCGAACACAGGCTTCGACACACCGGAACGCAGAGCACCCCGCGCGCCCGCGGCTCTGCTCGCTCTGCTCTTGGCCCTTATCCCCGCGCACGAGGCGTGCGCACAGACCCCGCAGGAGATCGAGCGCGCATTGGAGCAAGCTCGTTCGTACGAGTTTGGGCAGAGCCGCGAATCGCTCGCGGTGATCGCACAGGCGATGGACCACGCGGACAGCGAAGGCGCTCGCGAGGCGCTGTGCGATTCGCTCGGCGAACTCCTGACAAGCCCCGATGCGACGCTCGATGCGCGCCGATTCGCGTTCCAGACGCTGAGCACCTTCGCCGAGGAGCCGCCGACCGAGCTGATCCTCGACTCGATCGAAGCGATCGAGAGCACGGAGGCGCAGGAGCAGCTCATTCACCTTCTGGCTGAGCAGAACACCGAAGCCGCAGCCGACGGCCTGCTCTGGCTCTCGGAGTACATGACGGGCGGAAGCGTGCAACGTGCGCTCTCCACCGGGCTGATGCAGACCGTGCGCCCGTACCACGTGCGTGCGCTCGCGGAGCGTGTCAAGAGCTCGCAGGGCTTCGCGCAGCGCATGGCGGCCGGGCTCGTCGGGACCGCAGCCTCCCGCAACCCGGACACGGACGAAGCCATCGACGACATCCTCGATGCGCTCGGCGAGCCCGAGTACGAGGCGTCGATGCTCCAGGCGTTGGGTGTCGTCGGCGGTGATCGCGCGTTCGAGATTGTCTCGGCGAAGATGGACGAGCCCGATTCGCGCAACGCTGCGGTTTCCGCGCTCATGCGGTGGGAAGGCGATGAAGCGTTGCCAGCCCTGCGCGATCTCTTCGGTGAGGACCTCGGACGTCGCATGGGCTCGCCCGTGCGCGCGTACCTGCGCTGCGTCGAATCGGGCATCGAGGAACGCTCGTGGGATCAGACGGTGGCCCTCATCGAGCCCGCGCTTGACGCCGCCACACCGAGCAACAACCCGAGATTCCCGAGCGAGTTCGAGGTCGCCTTCGGTCTCCTCGAGCGGGCGCCGACGCGCGACGGGCTGGCGCTCGCGATGGACTGGGCGAAGAACGGCGAAGGAGAAGCCTCGCAGCGCGCGCAGCGGACGGCGATGAAGATCGCGACGGAGCTGCCCGCGTACAACCGCGACCAGGCGGCGGGCGCGATCTACGCCCTCTACTACGACCCGGAGACCCCCGAGGACGTGCGCGCTCTCGCGGCTCCGGCGCTCGACCGAATCGAGAGCGAACTCGACCACGTGCTCGCGTGGCGTGTCGCCGGGCCGTATCGCGCCGACGGGGTCGGGGGTGGCGACGTGCTCAACCACGCGTTCTCCCCGGAACAAGACCCCGCCGACCCGGCGGCCAGCCCGGACATCCTGTGGCAGGACTTCTACGCGAGCAACGCGGGCTCGCCCGGGCGGTTCAACCTCGAGACGCTCGATGACCCCTCCAACTGCGTGGCGTACGCGCTCACGCACGTGTGGTCGCCCGCCGATCAGCCGGTGCGGCTCGATATCGGCTCCGACGACGGCGTGAAGGTGTGGGTCAACGGCGACCTCGTGCACAACAACAACGCGTCGCGCGCGCTCAGCATCGGGCAAGACCATGCCCAGGCGGACCTCAAGCAGGGGTGGAACACGCTTCTGATGAAGATCTCGCAGGGCAACGGCGGGTGGGAGTTCGCTTGTCGATTGCGCTCGCCGGACGGACTGCCGCTCAGGGGCGTGTACGCCGACGCGCATCAGCGCCGGCGCGCTGCGCCCGAGGATGCGATCGTGCTCTTCGACGGCTCATCGACCGACGCCCTCCAGCATCGCAACGGCGACTCGCTTAGGTGGGACGTCAACGCGGACGACCGGTCCATGACCGTCAAGCCCGGCTCGGGTGACGCCGTGACACGCGAGTCGTTCGAGGATTTCACGCTGCACGTGGAGTTCATGTGTCCCGAGGGCGTGCCGCCGGGCGTGACCGGGCAGGCGCGGTCGAACTCGGGCGTGTACATGCTCGATTGCTACGAGGTGCAGGTCCTCGACTCGTGGGGGCTTGAGCCGATGGAGAACGGGTGCGGCTCGATCTACCGCGTGCGCGCGCCGACGGTCAACGCGTCGCGCCGGCCCGGCGAGTGGCAGACCTACGACATCGAGTTCACCGCGGCTCGGTGGAACGACAAAGGCGAGAAGGTCTCGCCCGCCCGCCTCACCGTCTGGCACAACGGCGTACTCGTGCAACGAGACGTACACGTGGATGGACCGACCGGCGCAGGCGGGCCTGAGAAGCCAGGTGGCGGACAGATCCGACTCCAGGACCATGGCAACCCCATCAAGTTCCGCAACATCTGGATCGTGCCGCACACCTCGTGGGACGGCGCCGGGGCGAGCGGCTACGAGCCTCTGACCGGCTCACACGCGATCACCACGTGGTCGAAGCGAGGTGGCGAGGCCGATTACAAGGTGCTGGACTCCGGTGAGGTCGTCGGCTCGACGAGACCCAACACGCCCAACACCTTCCTGTGCTCCAAGGACACCTTCGGGGACTTTGAGTTGGAGTATGAGTTTAAGGTCGATCCAAGCCTCAACTCCGGTGTGCAGATCCGTAGCGCGTCGAGCCCCGAGTACCGCAACGGGCGGGTCCATGGCTATCAGATCGAGATCGATCCGTCCGACCGCGCGTGGACCGCGGGCGTGTACGACGAGGCGCAGCGAGGTTGGCTGCAGTCGCTCGAAGGCAAGCCCGCGGCCCAGGCAGCCTTCCGCCAGAACGAGTGGAACCGGGTGCGCGTCGTCGCTCGGGGCGACGTCATCCGCACCTACCTCAACGGCACACCTGTCGCGGTGCTTGCTGATGGCGCGAAGGCGCGGGGCTTCTTCGGGCTGCAAGTCCACGGCGTGGGCGACAGGGCTGATCCGCTCGACGTGCGCTGGCGCGACCTGCGGATCAAGCGGCTCGATTGAGCGTCCGGCAGGTCAGACCCCGCGCGGGCGCAACCGAGTCAGGGCCAGAAGCGCAGCGACTCTCGCACCTGCGCCCGGAGACGCTTGCCCTCGGCGGGCACGGTGAGGGGAGTTCCTGCTTCCGTGTGCGCGGTGCGCACGACCGCGAAGCAGATCGGTCGAGCGCCCAGCATGGGCGAGATCGCCGAGCTGGTCACCGCGCCGACGGGTTCATCCTCTTCACCACGACCGGCATACACCGGCGCACCGGTCACGGGCTGGGGTGAGGGATCCTCTGGGCGCGCGGCGTGTTCGATGTCGAGGGCGACGAGGCGCTGCTTGGGCTTCCCGAGCGACTCCATGCGCGCGACGATCTCCTGCCCCAGATAGCACCCCTTCTTGAAATCGACGCGCTCGCGGACCACGCCCGTCTCGTGCGGGAGCGAATCGGGGCCGAAGTCGAGGTAGTAGAGCGGCGTGCCCGCTTCGACCCGAGCGATGTTGAAGGCGTGCCAACCGGCCGGGCGCGCGCCTGAGCTTGTGAGCGCATCGAAGAGCGCCGCGGCTCGCTCGACCGGCACCGTGAGTTCGAGGCCCGGCACGCCCGCGCGATCGTCACGATCGATCACGAGGTCGTCGTATCCGCCAGCCGCAGACTCGATCACACTCGGGGCTTCCGGGCCGTGCAGCGCGAGTCGGTGCATCGCCTGCGTGCGGTCGATGATCTCCGCGTCCTCGGTGATCAGGTAGGACCCAAGCGTCTCGATAAGCCTCGCGGCGGCGTGGACGTCGGTATCGAGCCAAACCGCCTCGCCGGACCGCACCACCCGCACGTCCGCGTCGATCCGTCCCTTCCGGTTGAGCCAGAACGA
>JAUIFD010000086.1 GCA_030429485.1 Phycisphaerae bacterium
GAGCGTCCCACCACCGCGCCGTCTGCGCGGATCGTCACAGCGGCCGCCTGCCCCGCCAGAGCCGCGTCGGTCGCTGACACCGCCCAATCGCGGACCCACGCCTCCACAAGGTCGAGGGCCGCCAGCGCGTCGCTCGCGTCGGGCTCGCGGGCAGGAGCCCCAGGCTCGGTCTGGCTGGTGACTCCATCCTGAGCCTCCACCACTGGAGCACCCGCGAGAAGCAGCGCCGCCGTCAGCCCACATCCGATGTTGCGTCCACACCACATGTCGCGGCGATGCTACGGCCCGCCTCCCGATAACGCACGCCAACCGCCCCGCACGCCCTCGAAACCGCCCCCACCGCCCCGCACCGACTCCGGCACGCCCGTTGCCCCTCTCCGGGCAACATGTCGAAGATCATCCACTCGATCACCCGCTCGACCCCGGAACGCCGCAAGATCGCGCTGCTCGTGCTGCTGAGCTTCATCGCGCTCTGCTAGAGCTTCAAAGCTCCGCAAGTCGCCGCGCCGTCTCCTGTTCGATGAGCGAGGCCATCATCTCCTCGAGTTCCCCCGCCAGTATCGGGCGAAGCTGAAGCTTCTCGTCCAGCCGCTGATCCGCGACGATGCCGTCCTGGTATCGATACGTGCGGATCTTCTCGCTGCGCCCGCCGGTGCCGATCTGGCCCTGGCGCTCGGCGGCGCGCTCAGCCTCGGCCTTCTGCCGCTCCATCTCATGCACGCGCGCCATCAAGAGCCGGCGCGCCTTCTCGCGGTTCTGCGCCTGGCTCTTGGTCTCCTGCATGCGCACCTCGACGCCCGTGGGCTTGTGCACCATTTGGACCGCGGTCGCGACCTTGTTCACGTTCTGCCCGCCCGGGCCTTGGGCGGTTGTCACGTGCTCTTCCACGTCGTTCGCCCAGTCGATCGAGACCTCGACCGCCTCCGGCTCGGGCAGCACCGCCACCGTCGCCGTTGACGTGTGAATCCGCCCCTGGCTCTCCGTCGCGGGTACGCGCTTCACCGAATGCACCCCCGCTTCGAACGCGAGCTCACTCCACACGCCCTCGCCTCGGAAGTTGAGCAGGGCGTACCGCACGCCGCCCACGCCCTCGTCGGCGGTGGTCTCCATCGCCTCGACCTTCCACCCCTTGCGAGCCGCGTAGCGCTCGTACATCTCGATGAGGTCCCGCGCCCAGAGCCCCGCCTCGTCGCCCCCGGTGCCGGCACGCACCTCCATCATCACCGAGCCCACCCGCCGATCGTCCGCGTTGACCAGGCTCGCCTTGACCTCCGCGAGCGTCTCATCGGCCCGCGATTCCACGCTCGGAAGCTCCTCGCGGGCCATCTCCGCCAGCTCCGCGTCATCGCCCGAGACCGCAGCCCGAAGCTCGCCCGCCTCCTCCATCAACGCCTGGTATCGTCGATATCCGTCCACCGTCGGCGCGAGGGCAGCCTTGCGGATCGAGAGCTCCCGCACGCGGTTGTGATCCGCGAGCACCTCCGGATTGCCGAGCTGGCGCTCGATCTCGTCGTGCTGATCGGCGAGGGCGTCGAGGCGCGTGGTGACCTGTTCGGGGAGCGTCTGCACGCCCGGACGATATCGCGAGGAACGGACCGGGGGCCCGGTCGTACCATGGGGTAGAGCCCACCAAGGGCGGCTGGAGGTCTCGATGGCGCCTGGATTCGTGCGACGTTTGGCAACCCGGAAGGCGTGCGGCTTCACCCGCACCCCGGCAGTGCTCGCGACTGGGGCTGCGATGCTGCTCACCGCATGCGCCAAGGAGGAGCCCCCGCCCCCGCCGCCACCTCCGCCGCCGCCGCCCGCGCCTGTGCCCGAGCCCATCGACGTGAACGCGCTCAAGCAGTCGATGGACGTGAGCCCGATGGTGGAGTTCGTTCAGGGCGAAGCCCCGCTCAACCGCGAACTGGCCGAGGCGATACTGCGTCTGGCCGACTCCTTCGCAACCGGCGACTCGGGCGAGCTGCGCGCCATGCTCGCACCCGATGCGCGGGCATCACTCGACACCCTCGAAGGCAACGGATCGTGGTACGAAGCCACCCCCGGCATCGAGGCGGTCCGGATCTTCACGCTCGATGACGCGGCGCAGTTCAGCGAGGCGCCCGAGTTCGCCGAGTTTGCGATCGCCATCCAGGATGCGCACGAGTCGTACGTGCTCGCGTGGACTGGTGAGGCGATCCTCGACGAGTGGACCTTCGACTCCACCGCATGCACCGACGAGACACGTCGACTCGCCTCTGACTGGGACGGCACGAACGTCGATCAACTCGTCGCCCCGCAGTTCGCCGAGGGCGATCTCGACCTCCGCACCATCCTCGGGGATCTCCCAGGCGATCTCGTCAACAACCTCTACCAGTACGGCGTCGATCTCGACAATCTCAACCCAGACGACCTCGAGGCGATGCTCGATCAACTGGAGAGCACCCTCCCGCCAGAGGTGGTTGAGAAGATCCGTGCGCTCATCGCCCAACTGCGGGACGGCACCGCCGACGCGGACACGGGCGACGACGGCGCTGGCGAGGGTGAAAGCGAAGACGCCGGTGGCGGCCCGAGCGCGCCGGGAGGCGGATGATGAGCGATCAACGCGTTGCGTTCGTCACCGGGGCCTCACGCGGGATCGGGCGCGCCGTCGCTGAGCGCCTCGCCAACGATGGGCGCCACGTCGTGCTCTGCTCCCGCAGCGCCGCGCCGCTCAACGACCTCGCGGGCACGATCGAAGCCAACGGCGGCGCAGCCTCCGTCTGCGCGTGCGACGTCGGTGATCGCGATGCGCTCTCCGGCGCGATCGAGGGCGTCATCAAGGAGCGCGGGCGCCTCGACATCCTCGTCAACAACGCCGGCATCACCCGCGACGGGCTCGCCCTGCGCATGAGCGACGACGACTGGGACGAAGTCATCCGCGTCAATCTCACGAGCGCCTTCGCCGCCATCCGAGCGGCAGCCCGCCCCATGATGAAGCAGCGCTTCGGGCGCATCGTGAACGTCGCCTCCACCTCCGGGCTTGTCGGCAACGCCGGGCAGGCTAACTACGCCGCAGCGAAGGCGGGGCTCGTCGGGCTCACCAAGACCATCGCCCGCGAGCTCGGCGGCAAGGGCATCACCTGCAACACCGTCGCCCCAGGCTTCATCCAGACCGACATGACCAAGGACCTCCCCGAGAGCGTCACCGCCCAGGTGCTCAGCACCATGGCGGTCAACCGCCTGGGCGACCCCGCGGATATCGCCGCCGCCATCGCGTACGTCACGTCCGACGAAGCCGGCTTCCTCACCGGACAGACCATCGCCGTCGACGGCGGGCTCACGATGTGCTGAGTGGCGAAACCGCCGCCGCTTCAGGTCCGCCGTGCCACTGACCTGCCCCGAGGTCAGTGCTCCTGTGCTTCAACTTCCCTTCGCTCCGTACCGACGGGGTTCACGCTGCACCTCGGCATGTTCCTCTAAGCTCCCCCGTGCCCGATCCCATTCTCGTCCACCTCCATATCCCCAAGAACGCTGGCACGTCGCTCTCGCGCATGGTCAAGATGCGCTTGCTCACTCACCCGCCGAGCAACGCCCTGTACGCGCGCGACGTCCTGGGGCACGACGCGGTGCGCGATTGGCGTCGGCGGGTCGCCGCGATCAATGCACGCCCGGCCCGGGCGAACGCACGTATCGCGTTCTTCGAGGCGCATTGCGGGTTCGGCGTCCACGAGACGCTCCCTCGCGAGTGCCGCTACATCACCTTTCTTCGCGAACCGTGCGACCGCGTGCTCTCCGTATACGACCACACGCGCGCGACGGGCGAACTCGACGCGGACATCACCCTGGAGGAGTTCCTCTCACGCGAGCCGCGCGACCGTGTGTGGTGGGTGGACAACGCCCAAGTCCGCTACCTCGCAGCCGAGCGCGGCGAGATCATCGACGCGCCGCTCGGCGCCGTCTCGCGAGACATGCTCGAACTCGCCAAGCACCGCCTCGAACACGACATCGCCATCCTCGGACTCACCGAACGCTTCGACGAGTCCCTGATCCTGCTCCGTCGTGCGCTCGGGTGGCGACGGTCGTACTACGTCCGCTCAAACGTCACCCGCAAACGCCAGCGGATGAGTGACCTCGCGCCGCAACTCGCCGAGCGCATCCGCGCGATGAACACCCTCGATACCGAACTCCACGAGTTCGCACGCACGCTGTTCGACCGCCGTCTGCACGACGCCTGCCCGGATTCCGACGCCGAAATCGCCCGGTTCGCGCGCGCCAACGCCCGATACGCCAAGACCCTCGCTCCGGTGTTCGGGCTTCTTCCAGCGATCCGCCGCGCACGCCGAGGCGGAAAGCGGAACCCCCCAAAACAGAGGGGTTGAACGTTCGGCGGTTGTCCGCACAATCGGGACGTATCGAACAACCCAACACACGCGGAAGGAACCCCGATGCGTCACACCATGATGATCCTCGCCGCCGCTGCGGCAACCGCCACCGCGCAGGACACTCTCTACGTGGGTGGTCCACAGGGCGTGCTTCTCAAGGCCGACCCCAACGTCGGCGCCTTCAGCTTTGGCGGTTCTTGCGGCGGTCCCATCAACTCGCTCGCGTACGACGGGCGGCACGTCCTCGCGGGCGACTCGACCGGCGCCGTTTACCTCATCGACACCTCGGTCGGCTTCCCCACGGGCACGTTCTCGCTGCGAAACGCCTCGCATCCCACCTTCGACAACACCGCCATGGCCATCGAGGGCAACATGCTCCTCGCAACCGCGAGCGACGGCGCCATCCGCCTCGTTGACGCCGCGACGCACACGATCGACGACACCTATTACGTGAACTTTGATATCCAGGCCGCGGTCGTCGCGCAGGGCATGTTCTACGTCGCAGGCCCCTCCACGCTCATCTCCCGGGCCGACGTTGGTCAGAGCGCCTACCAGTTCTTCAGCGCTTGCGGCGGCGCGGTCTACTCGGCCGCCACCGACGGCACCGACCTCTTCTTCGGCGCCGACAACGGCACCGTCTACCGCTTCGACGCCTCGACCGGGCAGTACCAGGTCACCTTCGCGACCGGCACCGACTGCAACGCCCTCGCCTTCCACGACGGCGACCTGCTCGTCGCCGACTCCTCCGGCGAGATCGTCCGCATGAACCCGGACACCGGCGCGACCATCAGCACCATGAACGTCGGCTCGCCGGTGAACGCCATGCTCATCGTCACCGGCTGCACCGGCGACTTCGACAGGTCGGGCGACGTCAACACCAACGACTTCTTCGCGTTCCTCGCCGACTACCAGGACCAGGACCATTCAGCCGACATCTCCGGCGACGGGCTCATCAACACCAACGACTTCTTCCAGTTCCTGAACGCGTATCAGGTCGGGTGCTGACCGCGACTCGCCGCACGGCTCACGCGCCGCGAAGCGGCACGCCCTTCTCCCAACACGCCGCCCGGACCCCCGGGCATGAAAGACGACCCGGGCCTGGCGCCCGGGTCGCTTCTCTTTCGAGGATGCCAAATCTTGAGATCGCCGAGGGGGTGGTCGGCAGCTACCAGCACCACAATCTGCCCGCCCGATTGGTGTCGAGTCCTGGCATGAGTCCTGATCACACGGCGGCGGCAAGCGTGGCAGCCCCCTCGTCTCCGACGTCACACTTCGCAGCTCCACTCGATTATCGAGCCAAAGCAACACCGAACTGGCTTCAAAAGCAACACCGCCCCTCCTTCGAGGGGCGGTGTCATGATCAGTAGACGAGACCTAGGTCTCGATCAGGACTTGGATTAGTCCTTCCACTCCGTCCAGTTGATCGTCGTGCCGCTCGCGCTGACCTGCGAGATCAGGCGAAGGTAGACGTTCGCGGCGTCCGCGTAGGACTGGGTCTGCGGCGTGCGGGTGGAGTCGTTCTCGTTGACGAAGATGTTGTCGTTCTGGGTGCGCTGATCCGCCGCCAGACCGCCGAAGGTGAAGGGGATCGAGTCCGGATCGGGCTCGTTCTCGAACTTCACGTGGTTGTCGTTGTAGCCGACGTTGCCGGACCAGGTCGAACGCCCGCCGTGGATGAGCAGCGTGTTGGAGCCGGTGCCGAACGCGTCATCGGTGAGCGCCCACGGGCCGGTGTTGCCCGAGGCGAGGCGGTAGGTCGGACCACGGTTGGCCATGGCAGCCTCGGTGGCGTTGAACGTGTTGCCCCACTTCGCCTTGCGAAGGCCGAAGGGCGGAAGGTGCCCGTAAGAAACGCTGCCCGGGTCGTTCGCGGTCTGGCCGGTGCCGATCGCCTGATCGACCGGCGTGCCACGGAACGACGGATCCCACAGCGCGTTGTCCGGATCGCCGCCGGTCGCGGACGCGCCCTGGGGCTCGTCAAACTGATAGCCCTCGTACTCCGTGATCGAGCCGTTCGACTCGGCCGGCGAGACCAGGATCTCGGTGGGAATGAACCCCTGATAGATCATGATCGAGAAGATGTGACGAGTGAGGTCCTTCTGGACGGGGTTGGTGGTCGCGTTGCCAATCGTGAGGTTGGCGGTATCGAGGCGGCTGGGGAGCGGGTAGTCGTCGCGGTTGTTCTGCGCGAAGAGCACCATCGCCTGCTGCGTGCCACGGACCTGGGTCGAGTCCTGCAGCTGGCGGGCCGAGGCGCGAGCCTTGCCGAGAGCCGGGAGCAGGATGCCGATGAGCAGGGCGATGATCGCAATCACCACCAGCAGCTCGATGAGGGTAAAGGCCTTCTTCATGTGAAACTCCAAACTGTGTCGCGAATCCTCGATGGGGGCGACAGGTGTGTGTGCGGGTACACCATCAGCCGCAGAAACGGGTCGTACAACGCTTGCTGACCAACGGGTGGAGACGAGGGGGCCGCCGACGATCGCCTGCGGGTAACCGACGCGTCATCGCGCTGGTCTCGGCCTCTGGATCCGGGCGTGCGGTGTCCGCGCCCTTCACTTCGAAGCCCGGGTTGTCGGCAAGCGGAGCCCGATTCTGGGAATCAGGGAGGCGGGGAAACCCGCCGATGAGGGCATGCAAAACGCGATACTCTCGGGCTCAACTCGCCACGCCATGCTGCGCAGCGGCGTTACACTACAGTATCCGGTCCGCAAATCAAGTATCGACGGTTGCATCGCCCGTGATTCTTTCGGGCCATACCTGACAAGGCCCTTGCGCAATGCCCGATATTGACAGGATACTCACAGAGCTCGGCATCGAACTCCCCGAGGCCCCCAGGCCGGTCGCCGCCTACGTGCCGGCACGGCGCGCGGGGAGCCTCCTCTTCGTCTCCGGTCAGATCCCCATGCTCGGCGGCCAGCTCATCGCGACCGGGGCAGTTCCGGACGCAGTGGAGCCCAAGACGGCCATCGCCTGTGCTCGCCAGTGCGCCCTCAACGCCCTCGCGGTTGCGAAAGCCGAACTTGGCACGCTCGACACCATCGCCGGCGTGATCCGCCTCGGCGTCTTTGTCGCCTGTCGCCCCGAGTTCACCGCGCACCCGCAGATCGCCAACGGCGCCAGCGAGCTCATGGTCCAGGTCTTTGGCGAGCCCGGCAAGCACGCCCGCGCCGCCGTCGGCTGCCCGTCGCTGCCACTCGGCGCGCCCGTCGAGGTCGAAGTCACGTTCGCCATCAAGTGAGCCCATTACGCCAACCCATCGGGCGGTTGTGAGTCGATCCGACGCCTGCCGGTACCCTCCCCCATGCTCAAACCCGGCGATGCCGCTCCCGATTTCACGACGACCGACGACTCGGGCGACGTCGTGACCCTCTCCGGGCTGCTCGCGGCCGGCCCGCTCGTCCTCTACTTCTACCCCGCCGACTTCACCCCCACCTGCACGAAGCAAGCCTGCATGATGCGCGACGAGCACGAGGGGCTCGTGCGCGCGGGCGTGCGCATCGTCGGCGTCAACCCCGGCTCCGAATCCCTGCACCGCAAGTTCAAGACGATCTTCTCGCTCCCCTTCCCCATCCTCGCTGACCGAGGGAAGCACGTCGCCAGAGCGTTCGGCGTCGCCCGCCCGTTCGGGCTCATCCAGCGCCGCGCGAGCTTCCTCATCGACGCCGACCGCACGATCCTGGATGTGGCGAGGGGCGAGTTCGGGCTCGGCGCTCACCGCGAGTTCGTCGCCCGCGTCCTCGAACGCTTCGCAGGCTCCGGCGGCAGCTCAATCACGACATCATCCGCGCAGGCATAAAGACGCTCACCACCATGCGCGCACACGGGCGCCCCTCCCGTAAACAAGCTGAACGCTGGCAGCACGCACCCCCGCCCGCCCACGACAAAGCACGCAGGACGGAGCATCCCCCCCGGCGCGCGCACCCGCGCCACCGGATGCACATGCCCGGACCAAACGAATGACGCTTGTTCCGCGTGCGCACGGGCCGCGTCGTCATGCACAAACTCAAACACGCCCTCGCGCACCACGCCCGCCGTCACGCGCATCCCCCACCGCTCAGCGACGCGCTCCACCTTCCGATCGTGATTGCCCGGCACGAGCACGAGCTCGACATCCACACCCGCACGCCACACCGCCACGCTCTCGACAAGGTCCTCCGTGATGCCGAGCGGCGCATGCAGCAGATCGCCGAGCACCATCACGCGTGCAGCCGCGTGGCGCTCCACAAGGCGTGCAAGGCGGGTGAGCGATTCGTGATTGGTCGCGGTGGGCACGGCTGCGCCGTGCGCGCGCATCGCGTCGGCCTTGCCCAGGTGTAGATCGGCGACGAGCAGCGTGCGCACGCCGGGCCACCACGCCGCCCGCTCGGGAAGCAGCACGACGCGCTCGCCAGCCGCGTCGATCGCCACGCCGCCAAACAGCACGCCGCCCGGCGCGCCACCAGCACACTCGCCCGCGCGTTCAGACACCCGCGCCCTCCCACTCCCGCTGCATCGCCTCGAGGCGCTGGCGCAGCGTCTGCACGCTCACCGACCCGCCCGATCGCTCCACGATCAGCGGGTACGCGAGCGGCGTGGGGCGGCGCGTGCGCACAACCGTGATCTCGGCCGCGTGGAGGCGCGCAAGCGATCGCCCCAGGCGTGTGCGCTCAAACTGGCGCTCCAGCACCTCGCGCTTTGCCTGCCCGAGGAACAAGTTACCCGGGTCGAACTGCTCGAACACGTCGTAGATCAGCTCCGACGACGCGCCGACCTGGCGGGACGTCTTGCGCGCACCAGGGTACGACTGGAACACGAGCCCCGCGATGCGCGCCACGTCGCGGAACTGGCGCTTGGCGAGTTGCGACAGGTTCACACTCTCGATCGCGTCCGCAGCGAGCCCTTCGGGCGAGAACAGCGCAGCGTCGAGGTGCTCCTCGAAGGGGTAATCCGCCGCGCCGAGCAGCTCGAAGCCGTAGTCGTTCGCAGCGATCGAGAACGTCGCGGGGCGCCGCCGCCCGAGGCGCAGCGCCGTGAGGGCAGCAAGGCCGGCGTTGACGAGTCGCCCGTCAAAGGGGAACGCGAAGAGGTGGCGTCCCTCGGTCGTCTCGCAGAGCTCGATGAGCAGCTCGGTCGGGTCGGGCACGCGGCTCAGTCGGGCCTGGGCTTCCATGAGCTCGCGCGTCGCTTCGCCCTCGACGCCGGGGAGCTCACCGCGCCGCGCGATCCGGATCGCCTCGCGCACACCCTCCGCGAGCGATTCGGAAATCGGGAGCTTCGTGCCGGCCCAGTGCGGGGTGTAGGTGGTCTTGCCACGCGCGGGGCGCACGAGGGCGGTCATGTCGTGGATCGTGTCGAACTCCACGATCTTGCCGGCGAAGACAAACCGCTCGCCCCGGCGGAGCTGCGCAACGAAGTGCTCCTCGATGTGCCCGAGCCGGCGCCCGTTGCGATACCGGATCGGGAGAACGGCACTGCCCGTGATCGTGCCGACGTTGAGCCGGTGCATCTGTGCGATGCGTCCGCCCGCACCGGCATAGCGCCCCGAATCATCGCGTTCGAGCTTATGATACTCGGGGTACGCGCCGAGCGTGGTCCCGCCGTGGGTAACCATGTCGAGCGTCCAGTCGAAGGTCTCGCGGCCGAGGTTGCGGTAGCTCCAAGCTGTGCGCACCTCGGCGTACATCTCGTCGGCCTCAAACCCGCCGCCCATGCCGCAGGTGACCAGGTGCTGAGCGAGCACATCCACCGGCTCGGCGAAGGGCGTGCGTGGCTCGATGAGACCGCTCGCGAGCGCGCGCCGGACCGCGGCGATCTCGATCAGCTCCATCGCGTGCGTCGGGACGCACGTGACGCGCGCCGTCTGGCCCGGGCGGTGCCCCGAGCGCCCCGCACGCTGCATGAGGCGCGCGATGCCCTTGGGCGAGCCGATCTGAAACACGCGCTCAACAGGAGAGAAATCGACGCCGAGATCGAGCGAGCTCGTCGCGACGACGAGGCGCACGGAGCCGTCGTTGAGCCCGGCCTCGATGCGCTCGCGTTCCTCGCGGTCGATCGAGCCGTGGTGGAGCCCCATGATCGGCGCCCACTCCGGGCGCGACATGGCGATGCCCTGGAACCACCGCTCCGCCTGCGCGCGCGTGTTGACGAAGATGAGCGTCGAGCGATCCGGGTCGAGCGCTTCGAGCACGGCAGGCAGCATGATGATGCCCATGAAGCCCGCCCACGGGAGGTGTCGCCCCTCGATCTGCGTGAGCGTCGTGATCTCGACGGGACGATCGATGTCGGCGGTGATGATCGCGGGCTCGGCGCCGAGGCCGGCCGCAGCGCGGGCGGCCTCTTCCATGTTCGCGAGCGTGGCGGAGAGCGCCCATGTGCGCATGTGCGGGGCGAAGGCGCGGAGGCGGGAGAGGGCGAGCTCGGTCTGCGTGCCGCGCTTGGAGGCGAGCAGCTCGTGCCACTCGTCGACGATGACGCAACGGACGCCGGCGAGGAGTGTGCGCGCGGTGTCGCGCGTGAGCATGAGCGAGAGCGACTCGGGCGTGGTGACGAGGACTTCGGGGAGACGCGCACGCTGGCGGGCGCGCATGGAGGCGGATGTGTCGCCGGTTCGCGATTCGACGCGTGCGGGGATAGCAAGTTCGTCGATGGGCGCGCGCAGGGCGAGTTCGATGTCGCGGGCGACGGCTCGGAGCGGGGTGAGGTAGAGGATGCGGAGGCCGACGCCTTGATCGGCCCTGCGAGCCCCTCGCGTCGAAGGTGCTTGCTTCTCCGCCTCGCCGCGGCGCTCGCCTCGGCCGCTCGTCTGCGTGTCTTGGCCGACGAAGCCTACTTCGTCGATCAACTCGGCGAGCGCGCCCATGTACGCGGCGGAGGTCTTGCCGGCACCGGTCGGCACATGCACGAGCCCTGAGCGGCCCGCGGCGTAGGCATCCCACGCTTGCTGCTGGAAGCCCCAGATGCACCAATCGCGCCGCTCGAAGAACGACTCCACCGCCCTCACGCCGATTGGAAGTTCGGATCGCTGCAGCACGCGGGGCACCTCACCAGCCTAGCAGGCGAGGGTAGGTGTATGCTCGGTGGCGTGGACTTCCCGCCTGCCGACGAGCCGCCCACCACCACGATCACGCGCGACCTGTCGTGCCTCCGCTGCGGGTATTCGCTGCGGGGGTTGGCGCGCGACGCTCTTTGCCCGGAGTGCGGAGACCCGGTCTCGCGCACGCTGGTCGGGGACGTCCTGGCAGCAACCCCCCTGGCGTACCGGCGGCGCCTGTACCGCGGGGCACGGGTGATTTGGTGGGCGGGGCTCGGAGCGATGATCCTCGCAATGGGCGGCCCGATCGTGATCATCGCAGGCGCAAGCCAGGGGCTGCCCGACCAGCTGGTGGGAGGCTGTGCGTTGGTCGCGGGATTCGGGGTGCTCGGGGCGGTGGTCGCTTTCCCAATCGGTTGGTTCATCCTCACCGGACCGGACCCTTCACGTCTCACGCGCACGACGCTCGATAGAGCGGCGCTGTGGACGCGCGTGAGCGTCATCGTGGGGGCGGTCTGGTTTTCGCTCAATATCGCGGGCGTGTCTCTGCTCGCTGGACGCACGACCGGCATCATCGAACTCGCGCTCTCGTTTCTCCCGCTCATGCTGCTCGGGTGGCACAGCTGGATGGCGATGCACTATGTCTCACTCGTCGCGGCGCGCGTGCCAGACCCTCGCGTGCAACAGCTGGCGCGCACGCGGCGCATCACCGTCACGCTCTGGGCGACGCTGGGACTATTCCTATGCGGCGTCGGCGTGATCGCGGCGCCGATCCTCTATTTACTCGTGATCGACGCTCTTCGCGCCGCGCTCAAGCCGCTGGCCCTTGCTGAGCGCTGAGGCCTCTATGGGTTCTTGGTCTTCCGCTTCTTGCGTTTGGTGGCGCGGACGCCCGGCATGCCGGCTTTCTTGCGGCGGGGGTTCTTGCCGCGGAGGGCGGCGGCGACCTCGGCACGTTGGAGCATGAGGGGCTCAGGTTCTTCATCACCCGATTGGGCGCGCGCCTCTTCGCGATGCGCATCGATGAGCTCGCGCACGCGGCCCGCCTGGTCGCGCAGCTCGGCGGCGAGTTCGAACTCCATCTGCTCCGCCGCGGCGAGCATCTCGCCCTCCAGCTCCTTGAGCAGGTCGCTCGCGGCGATCTTCGGCTCGCTCTCCGCGACGCTTTCGCGGGCCTTGCGCCGGGCGCGCAGCTCGGTCTCCAGCCCTTCGCGGATCTCCTTGCGGATCGTCTCCGGGGTGATGCCGTGCTCGGCGTTGTAGGCGAGCTGCTTGGCGCGCCGGCGTTCGGTCTCCTCGATCGCCTGGCGCATGGCGTCGGTCATCTTGTCGGCGTACATGATGACGCGGGCGTTGACGTTGCGCGCCGCACGCCCCATCTGCTGGATGAGGCTCGTTGCGCTGCGGAGGTAGCCCTCCTTGTCGGCGTCGAGGATGCAGACGAGTGAGACCTCGGGCAGGTCGAGCCCTTCGCGGAGGAGGTTGACGCCGACGAGCACGTCGAACTCGCCCCGGCGGAAGTCGGTGAGGATGAGGACGCGGTCGAGGGTGTCGATCTCGGAGTGCAGGTAGCGCACGCGGAGGCCCTGCTGATCGAGGTAGCTCGCGAGGTCTTCGCAGAGGCGCTTGGTGAGTGCGGTGACGATCACGCGTTCGCCGGCGGCGATGCGCTCGGCGCAGCGTTCGAGGAGGTCGGGCACTTGGCCGTCGGCGGGCTTGATCTCGATCTCGGGATCGACGAGGCCCGTGGGGCGGATGACCTGTTCGTGGATGACGCCGTGCGTGTGCTCGAGTTCGTAGTCGCCGGGGGTGGCGGAGACGTACATGAGGCGCGGCACGATGGACTCGAACTCCTCGAAGCGCAGCGGGCGGTTGTCGAGGGCGGAGGGGAGGCGGAAGCCGTGATCGACGAGCACGCGTTTGCGGGCCTGGTCGCCGTTGAACATGGCGCGGATCTGCGGGATGGTGACGTGGGATTCGTCGATGATGACGAGCCAGTCGTTGAGGTTGGGGCGGGGCGAACGCGCCTGGAGCGGATCGACTTCGCCTTCGTGCCTCCGTGCCTCCGTGTCTTCGTGCCTGCTCGCAGGCGGCGCGAAATCAAAGTAGTCGAGCAGCGTAAATGGGCGCTCCCCCGGCATGCGCCCGTCCATGAAGCGCGAGTAGTTTTCGATGCCGGAGCAGAAGCCGACCTCTTCGATCATCTCAAGGTCGTACTTGGTGCGTGCGAGGAGGCGTTGCGCTTCGAGCAGCTTGCCCTCGGAGCGCAGCTCAAGCACGCGCGCGTCGAGCTCCTTGCGGATGCCGTCGACCGCGCCCTGCATCTGCTCCTCGGGCATGACGTAATGCACCGCGGGATAGAGGAAGAACTGCTTCTCTTCGGCGAGCACTTCGCCGGAGGTCGGGTGGAGGAGGTCGACGCGGTCGATCTCGTCGCCGAAGAGCTCGATGCGGACGGAGAATCGCTCGTACGCGGGCCACACCTCGATCGCGTCGCCGCGGACGCGGAAGCAGGCGCGTTTCCATTCCATATCGGAGCGTCGGTACTGCATCGCCTGGAGGGCGAGGAAGAACTCGCGCCGGTCGATGCGCGAGCCGCGGGTGATGGTGAGGACCTTGTCGGAGTAGGCCTCGGGCGAGCCGAGCCCGAAGATGGCGGAGACGGACGCGATGACGATGGTGTCGCGCCGAGAGAGGAGGTTGGACGTGGCGGCGAGGCGGAGGAGCTCCAGGTCGTCGTTGCGGGCGGCGTCCTTCTCGATGTAGATGTCGCGCGAGGGGATGTAGGCCTCGGGCTGGTAGTAGTCGTAGTAAGAGACGAAGTAG
>JAUIFD010000282.1 GCA_030429485.1 Phycisphaerae bacterium
ATCTGCGAGCTGATGCGCCGGTACGACGTGTCGTTCTCGATCGGCGATGGCCTCCGCCCCGGCGGTCTCGCCGACGCGACCGACCGTGCGCAGCTCGCGGAGCTCGAAACACTCGGCGAGCTGACGGAGCGCGCGTGGCGCCACGGCGTGCAGGTGATGATCGAGGGCCCGGGGCACGTGCCGTTCGATCAGATCGAGTACAACGCGAAGCTTCAGCGTGCGTTGTGCCACGGCGCGCCGTTCTACGTGCTCGGGCCGTTGGTGACGGACGTGTTTCCCGGGTACGACCACATCACGTCGTGCATCGGTGCGACGGCGATCGCGTATCACGGCGCGTCGATGCTGTGCTACGTGACGCCGAAGGAGCACCTGGGGCTTCCGAAGCGCGACGACGTGAAGCAGGGGTGCGTGGCGTACAAGATCGCGGCGCACGCGGCGGACGTGGCGCTGGGCATCCCCGGCACGCGCGACTGGGACGACGACCTCACACGGGCGCGCGCGGCGCTCAACTGGCAGAAGCACTTCGACCTGTCGTTCGACCCCGACACCGCGCGGGCGTACCACGACGAGGACCTCGACGTCGATACCGACTTCTGCGCGATGTGCGGGCACGACTGGTGCTCGGTGCGGATCTCGAAGGAGATCCAGGAGTTTGCGTCGGGCAAGGCTGAGGGGTTTGAGCGCGTCGGCAAGGACGGGAAGATGGGGGCGCCGGTGAAGTCGGCGGCGCTTTCCGAGGAGCAGCAGCGCATCCTCGAGCAGCGCGGGTACCTCTCGCCCGAGGAGATCCACAAGCTGGCCGCGAAGACGAAGCAGGCGGTGAGCGGCAGTGCCGGCGCCGAGCGAGCCCGAAGCGCAAGCGAGGGAGGGGGCGCCGACGGCGAGTCCAAGCTCGCGTGCCACTCGGACTACGTCGATCCGGATGAGGCGAAGCGCATCCAGAGCGAGACGCTCGTGCAACTCAACACGGCTCCGGCGCACAATGTGGCGAGTGACGATCGGATTGTGTGATTAGGACCGCTCCCTACGATCGCTCCTTGTGCAGCAACGCCACAATAGAGCACGGACCTCCATGCGGTGGGCGGCCACGGTGGCATTCGGTACAGCTCTGTTGGTCTATGTCATAAGCGTGTGCTTCACGCTCTCCATCTTTCGGACCACGTCCGGCGATGCTGCGGGTGTCGGCGGAGGAACCGCCCTTGTCCTTTGGACGACACCGGAGCTACGCCGTGGACTCGACGAGCGTTTCGGTCCGCCTCAATGGAGTGCTGTGGCAGGCGTCCGCAAGAGGCCAATCGAGTGGGTCCCGGTATGCACGTCGAGCCCCACTGGACGGAGGGCCGTGAGCCTTCCGTTGTGGATCCCCGTTGTTGCACTTGTGTTTCCCGCTGTCGTACTTTGGCGTCACCACCTTCGGCACCGGTATGGACCGGGGGCCTGCGGACGGTGTGGCTACGACCTTTCCGCTCTCCATGCGTCGCGATGTCCCGAGTGCAACGCACCGGTGCGAGACTGATGCACTCGCGGCACTGCGCATTCCCGCTCGCGAAGATCGGCACGCCGGGCATCGCGCGGCTTGGGCTTGGCGTCGCGCGGTATCAGTTTTCGGGCATCGTCCAAAGAAGCGGGGTGACACCGACGCAAACTGGCTCATAGTCGAGGGCGTGGTGGAGCTCGGCGAGCGTTCGTGGCGGTTTCTTGATCCGTGCTTGCTGACGTCGGAGCTTGAGGCGCTAATCGGCTGGATGGAATCGCGTTTGCGTGGGTTCCCGACGCCGAGGCTCAGCTTCGCATAACGCTGCGGGGCGAGGCGCTGCCGGAGGATGTCGACAACGATGTGCGTTGGGGCGAGGGGCTCGCGATGGCGATCCGGTATGCGCCGGGTGATGGCGCGAGGTTCGTGGGTGCGCTGAGCGATTTGCGGAGCAGTTCCCGGCTCGGTGACTCTCGCGGACAGCATGTGAGCGATAAGCGCTCGCTTACGTTCCTCGGCTCCGTCAGCAGAGTCTGATCCGGGCTACGCCCTTTACCGCACCGTCGCGGTTTCGCTCAGGTTGATGACCTGCCAGGCGTCGTTGCCGAAGGCGAAGGTCTGGACATCGCCAGCGTCGTCGGTGCCGAAGATGTAGATCGAGGCGTCGGAGCCGGAGACCGCAGAGAGCGGGCCTTCGGCGAAGGTGACGCCGCCCTCGACCTCTTCGGAGAGGTTGGAGGAGACCCACATCTGGGTGGTGGGGGTCCACCAGAAGACCTGCACGTTGCCGTCGGCGTCGAGGCCCGCGACGTTGAGCCCGTTCCAGGGCGTGACGTAGCTGGTGACGGTGTCGGCGACGAGTGACGGAGCGCCTTCGCCAGCGGCCTCGGACAGGGAGTTGGTCACCCACCGCCCACCGAATCCGGGCACCCACCAGGTGACGGCGAGCTCGCCACCC
>JAUIFD010000283.1 GCA_030429485.1 Phycisphaerae bacterium
GAAGAGGCGCTTGATCGACGCCTCGAACATCTCACGCTGCGCGCCCGGATCGCCCCCTCGCCCGCGCCGACCGCCCGGGCCGCCGCGTCCGGTGAGCATGCCGCCGATCATCGACGATGCCGCGCCGCGCTCCGCCGCAGCCTCGGCATCGTCCTTCAGCTGCTGCACGTCCTCGGGGAATCGCTCCTGCACCGCGAACGCGAGGTCCTGCCAGTGCCCGAGCATCGAGCCAACGCGGTTGAGCACCGCACGCTGATAGTCGTCGTCGGCGTGAATCAGGTCGGCGAGCCGCTCGGCGTCGTTGTTGGCGACCATCGCCTTCGCGGAAGCGATGAGTTCGTCAGGGGTCGTCCGCGGATACTCGGGCGCGGGCTTCGAACAACCCGAGAGCCCCGCCACAAACACCGCGCCGGCCACCGCACACGCCACGCCAATCAGGGTTCGCTTCACGCCCTGATTGTACGGAACCCGTACCCCCGCGTTGCATCCTGGGGTGTCGGGCCCATCGCCCTGCTCACCAGCCACTCACTCCCTGTCAACATCCCACCTGATACGCCGCCAGAAACCCGAAGAAGTCGTTGGTGTTGATGTCGCCCTCGCCGGTGAAGTCGGCGCCCGGGTCACCCGCCTGATAGAGCGCCAGGAACGCGAAGAAGTCGTTCGTATTCACGGTACCCGAGTCGTCCACGTCGGCCGCGCACCGATCGACGAACACCGCGAAGTCGTGGCGCGCCGTCGTGCCGGTGTGCCGCTCGACCGTGAACGCCGTGAGCGTGTGGGTGCCGTGTGTCAAGCCCAGGCGCGTGTAGCTCCACCGGTGCTGCCCGATGCGCCGCCCGAGGCTGCTCGCGTCGAGTGCGGGATCGGGTCCGGCCGGCAGGTCCCAGAAGAAGTGCGTGCGTTCCGCCGTGCGATCGGGGTTCTCCACGGCGAACGTGTAGCTGGACTGGGTCACGGGTCCGGGTGTAAGGAGCGCCGCGTCCGGCCCCACGCGATCGACATAGAACGTCTCGCGCCACTCTCGGAAGAGCGGCGCGGTGCCACTCGGTCGCCCCCGGAACGCAACGACGGACACGTAGTTCAAGCCCTCAGGCAGCGTCGTCGCGTCGATCGTCTGGTGATACCGCCCCGTCGTGCCGGTATCCGCAAGCGGCTCGTGGAGCGTGAGGAACTCCTCGTACCCCGAGATCGGCCCCGCGCCCGAGCCGATGTCCACGCCGCCGCTCCCGTTGTCGTCGCGGAATCCCTGGTTGAGGCGGAAGAGCGCGTTATCGTCGACGTTGGGATCGAGCGCGTCGGTCTGCGTGGTCGTCAGACGGACCTCGAACGTATCGCCGGTGATCACCGGCAGGGCGGTCAGCCGGCGCTGATGCGTCGGCACGCCCGCGTCATCCGCAGGGATCGTGGACGCCACGCCCGTCAGCTCGAGCGTGCCCGAGGGCAGCGTGGGCGCGTAGACCACGTACCCGCGCCCATGATCGATGTTGCCCGACCGGTTGTTGGGCACCGGGATAAGCACGCGCTGCGCGCTGTCGACGACGAGCACATCGTCCACGTCGTCGAAGGGATCGGTGCGCGCGTCGGTCGCCGTGCCGGAGATCTCGTGCAGGCGCGTGCCGGGTGCGAACGAGGTCTGGACGTTGCGGTAGCTCGTGCCATTCGACCAGGTGTCGTTGACCGCGACGAGGCAGTTGGCGACGCCGCCCGTTCGGCGTTCGAAGACGAGCACGTCGTCGGTGGACTGGTTCACGGGATCGGTGCCGTTGAGCACGTAGAAGTCGCCGCGTGCGACCATGTTGCGTGCGCGCACGAGCTTCGTCATCGCGTCGCTTAGGGAGTTGCCCGTGGGGTCGCCTCCGAGTGCGTTCGGCGAGCCCTCGCGCGGGAAGAACCCCCCGGACCGCGAGATGCCGCGCGCGTTGTGATACACGATCGGCGGCCCGGGCCTGAACAGCACGTACGCCATCTCGGCGAGCCCCTGCTGGCGCACGTTCGGAAGCGCCGGCATCGATCCGCCGCTGCCCACCGACCCGTTGTCGTGGCTGAAGACGTGGAGCGACCCGTTCTGGACGCCATCGTCGGTCGCATCGATGTGCGCTCCCAGCACGGAACTCCAGGCTCCGAACCCGTTGGCATTGACGATCCCACGCAGGGCGCCCGCGCCGTTGAGGTCGAGCGCATCGCGGTCCGCGAACCCGTCCTTGCGCGTGTACTGCGAGTAGGTCCCGAAGTTGTCCTGCACCGACTCGACGAACGTGAACGCCGTCTGGAGCGAGCCGTCCGGCGCGCGCCGGCGTTCGTGCACTACCGAGTCCCACAGGTTGTCCCAGAACCAGCTCGGGATGTGCTTCGCGGCATCAAGACGGAATCCGTCCACGCCGTAGACGTCCATGAGCCGCTGGGTCGCGCGCAGCAAGAGCCCCGTTGCGTTC
>JAUIFD010000087.1 GCA_030429485.1 Phycisphaerae bacterium
TACCGCGCCGCGCGGGCCGGGCGGTCAGGGCACCGGAATGAGGTAGGTCGTGCCTCCGGCGGTGAGCACGGCTACACCGTCGGCCACGTCGCACGAATCGGGCGGCGAGGGCAGCACGAGGCGCTCCGTATCCAGGAGCTTCCCTGATTCGGTGCCGATGAGGTGCACCCGGAAGATCCCACGCCCGTCGGCCGTCAACTCGGCGGTGTCGGCTTCGACGCAGAAGACCGCGCCCTCGCCCACCACCGGAAGCACAAGCCGAGTCGTGCCCGCGAGTCCGTCAGCTCCGACGAGGCGGCCCTGAGGGTCGAAGATCGCGACCCCCGCCTCCGACGCGAGCACAAGCCGATCGCCGTCGGCAACCAGGCGCGACCGCGCGAACTGCGCCTGACGCCGTCCGAGCACATCCACCGACGCGACGCCGAAGCGCCCCGATTCGAGCGAGCCGAGGGCGATGCCCGTGTCGCTGGTTAGCACCGCCGCGTTTTCGCCAAACACCCACGCGCCGAGCGACTCGTGCAGGACGGTGTCGCGCGCGACCCATGCGACCTGGCCTCCCGGCGCGGTCAGCGCCACAACGCTCGCCTCGAACCCGGCAAGCACGCGGTCGCCGCGCACGAGGCGGGCCCACCGGATCCGCCCGGCGTCGTCGGTGATCTGCGAGACGACGCGCCCGGTTCGTCCGTCGAGCAGCGCCAGCACGGGGTCGCCCGGTGCGTTGGGAGGCGTGTTCGGACGTGAGCGTTCGCCCGCGACCGCCACCATGCCGTCCTCCGCGTCGAGGTCGGCGAGGCGATCGGGCGGAAACTGCGCGCGCCAAAGCACGTGCCCGTCGCGCAGATCGATGGCGGCGCCCCGCCCGGTGCGCGACGCGACCACGCCAAGCTGACCATCCATGGCGAGCAAGAGGTCGTCCGATCTTCGCCAACCGTCGAGCGGCGTCTCCACGGCCCGCTGCGGAGCATCATGCCCGATGAGCGTCAACAGCCCCGGTGTCTTCCACGCTGTGCGTCCGTCGGCGGTGTTGATGCGCATCAGGGACCGTTGGCCGAGCGGGCCGTCAAGGAAGACATACACCGCCTCCGCGTCACGGAAGACGACTTCGGGGGGGACCTCGAACCGGCGCGTCCAACTCGCGACGAATCGCCCTTCGGCGTTGGGCGCGAATAGCCCGAGCGAGCTCGCGCCCGCGTCACGCAGCAGAACCGTTGACTGCGCGCTGTGCCGGCGGTGCGCCGACATCGGCTCGGCGAGCATCCAGCCACGCAGCGTCTGCACCTCGGAGCCGAACCGCTCGCCGATGGCGCTCAGACGACGTCCGGCGGCCATGCGGCGCTTGAGATCGGTCGCCAGGACGCCGGCATCGATGGGCCGACCATCGACGGTCGGGCGCGCGCCATTGGAGCGTGCGAGGAAGCGGTCGAGCACCCGCTCGGCGGACGACAGACGCCCATCGGCGACGAGCGAGGTCGCGGCGCGACCCGCAAGCTCGGCGTCGATGCCGGGCGCGACCGTGCCGCCGCCGGCGCGCCGCGCTTCGACCGTCTCAAGCCCCGCCAGCAGCGCGGCCTGGGACCCGATCGCGTCCTCGGCCTGCCCGCGTAGGAGCGCCGCCTCGAGCCACGCGCGGGCCGCCGCACGCGACACCGGGTAGGCCCGCGCCACGCGCTCGAGTTCGTTCGCGTCGGGGTTGAGGGCGAGCAGGGCGTCCAGCTCCTGCTCGGCCTGGGCTTCGAACGGCTCGTACACGCCGGTTCCGCTCGTCGTGATCAGCGTCAACAAGCGGCGAGTGGCTTCGCGCCCTGCGCCGACCGCGAGTTCGGCGCTTTGCCAGGTGGCGCGCGCGAGAGCCGGCTCACCCACGATCGACTGATACCGCTCGGCCGCGGCACTCGGGTGGTCGGTCGATTCGTCGAACTTGCCCGCGAGCAACAGATAGACGACGCGCTGCTCGGGCGTGTCCGCCACCCGGTCCAGGCGATCAAGCAGGCTCGCGATCAGGCCCGAGTCCATGATCGCCGGCGTCTGGGCGCGCTCCGCGATCCCGCCCGGGCCGGGTTCGCTCACCCACGCGCGGCCGCCCGACTCAACCACGAAGCGGATCGCCTCGAAAAGGCGCTTCCGGTCGGAAGGCTGTTCGAGCCCGGCGCCCGGGGGGCTCAGCGCACGGAGCGCGGTATCGACGCCTTCGAGCACGCGCTCGTGCCGCCCGGCGCGGTGCGCGAGTTCGGCGAGCGTGATCGCGGGGTCGGGATCGTCGGGATTCTCGCGGATGCGGCGGTCGAGCAGCGTCGCCGCCGCTTCCCACACGAGGTAGGAGTGCAACTCAAGGGCGTCGCATGTCACGAGTTGGCTACCGAGCGGCAGCAGCGCGCCCGGGCTGTCCAGGGCGATCATGCGCGGCGCCTCGGGATGCGCGGGGTCGATCAACGCCACGCCGCGCCGTGTCGGCGCCACGATCTGTGAGCCAGAGACGATCACTCGGCCCACGAGCCCATTCTCGGAGAGGGATCGCGTCAGCGCCGGCGGCGAGCTCGTAAAGGTGTGCCGGGCGACGAAGCCGATGGTCTCGGCACTCACGCCCACCAGATGGGTGCCGATGCTCAGAAGGTACCGCGGGTCGCCGAGATCGGTCGCGGGGCGCCGACCAACCAAACGCCCGTCGTCAGGGTCAATCAGCACGACCAGCGAGCGATCGGGCGAGACCGTGAAGAGCCCCTCTTCGGTGATGATGGGGATGTTGACCGCCCACGGCATGGCCTCGCTCGTCCGCCGACGGACGCCGCGGGTCGGGAGCACGCGCACCCAGCGGGGCCGGCCTGAGGCGAGCTCCACAGCCGCCACCGCGCCAACTCGGTCGGGCGCGTATACGACGCCACGATGCACGATGGGCCAATCGCCGGGCCAGTCGTCGCGTTGATACCCGACCGAACCGGCGCTGGCGATGAGGCGGGACCACGCGATCCGCCCCTCACGCAGGTTGATGCCGACGACGTAGGCGCTGCCGGTACGTCGCGCGGAGTTCGAATGGCGAGCGATGAGCACGCCCATGTCGCCCTCGACGCGCACCGCGCCGCGGAACGCAGCGCCTTCGAGCTCGTCGGGCCCGTCGCCCGGCGCGATCGACCAGAGCACGCGCCCGGAGTCACGGTCAAGAGCGTGCAGGCGCCCGTCACCCTCGCGGTCGGGGTTATTCGCGAACGGCAGCCCGGTGACCGCGAGCACCATGTGCCCAGCCACGCTCACGGTGGCGGGTTCATCGAGCCCCTGCCGCCCGCTCGGGATCTGCGGGGTATCGACTTCCATGCCGCCACCGGGGCGGATCGTCGTGCGCCATAGCACAGAGAGCGTGAACCGATCGCGGGCCTCGACGTGCGATCCGTCGTTGACGAAGAGCATCTCGCCCGAGGCCACCGGTTCGATCCACGGATGGACTCGGTCGTAGTCGCGCTCGACCTGGGCGCCCGGGCGGATCTCGACGGTGCGCAGCGGGCGTGCGACGAGCGAATCAGGATCAAGCGGCTCGGTCCGTCCACTCGGACGGAACGACGGCTGTAACGCGCTCGCGGGCCATGGGATCGGCTCGGGGAGTGCAGCGTCGCCCCACGCCCGCGCGGACGCTGCAACGTCCTCCCTCGGGAGGACCGCATAAACCAGCGACCACATCTCCGCCGCTCGCTCGCGCAGCGCGGCGTCGTTCCGATCCGGGTGATCGGCGAGTCCTTCAAGGGCCAATCGCGCCGCCTCAAACCGCGCCGATTCGTAATGGTCGCGTGCTACGCGGAGCGCACTCTCGAACCCGGGGCGCGTGAGGAACCACGAGCGCTCGACTTCGGCTGCGCGCCCGTCGGTGAGCATCGCTTCGGCGGTCGGCGTTTCGGCCAATCGGTAGCGATCCAGCAACTCGGGCGATTCAAGCAGCAGGTGATGCACGCGCGATCGGACACTCACATACAGCGCCTCATCGTGCTCGGATAGGAGCATGCGGTCGGCTTCGTTCACGAGCAGCGTCTGGACGTGCCGGATCGCCTCAGGTGCATTGCCGCCTTCGATCAGGCCTCGGAGCGACGCGAGCGTGTCGCGCGCCAGGAGCGAATCGTCCGGAAACACCGGGTTCTCGGACTGTGCAAAGGAACCGTTGCTCGACACGGTGAGCCACAGCGCCAGCAGTTTCAGGATGTTGAGCGCCGTCCTGGGCATGGTTCTTGGCCCTCCGGTCGTCAGACTCTATCGGCAGTGCGGGCAGCGGCTCACGCGCTGAGTGGTCAGAACCTGCGCGTTGGTTCGGAAGGCCCGGCGAGCCGACCGATGCAGTTCGGCCATGGATGCCGCAAGCCAGCCAGCCACGCAGTTGATCCCTCCCCTCGCCTTTCGGCGTCTCGGAGCGGTGTGTGTCGGGCGGCGACACCGTCGGGCGCGGGTCACGCTCCTTGTCGCCGCAATCGCGGTCATGAGCCTCGCCGATCTCGCCATGACACTGACGTACATGACCTCGGTCGGCATGCTCGAGAGCAACCCGCTCGCCCGGGCCGTCGTGCAGAGCGGGGGACCGGGGATGCTGGTCGCGTGGAAGCTCGCGACTGTCGGACTCGCCTGCGGGATCCTCATCGCGGCCTCTCGACGCGCGATCGGGGAGTTCGGGTCCGTGCTCGGGTGCCTGCTGTTGGGCTGGCTCATGGTTCAGTGGTTTGCGTACGTCGAGGGTGCGCACGAACTGACCCCGGCGCTTTGCTCACTCACCAACGGGCAGGTGCACGACTGGGTGACCGTCAGCGCCCCACCCGAGGCGCCACGCATCGTCCGTTGAGTGTGATACGCTCCGCGCATGCGGAAGTTCCTCTGGGCATTGGGCGCCACGCTCGCATCGACCGCGCTCTCGGGATGCCACACCAAGCCGACGATCGAAGTGGTGGACGCCCGGGTGACGGGGCGCACCGCCGAGGCGGTGCTCGTCGAGTTTGATCTCGACGCGACCAACCCGAACGACTTTGACCTTCCGATGCACGAGGCGTCCTACTCGCTCTCGGTGGACGGGCGTCAGGTGTTCCACGGGGCGAGGTCGGCTGAGGCGACCCTGGGGCGCGGCTCGACCCAGCGGATCGTGTTGCCCGTGCCGGTCCCGGCAGCGGGGGCCTCGGGGGAGCGTCGGTACCTGCTCACCGGGAGCATCCAGTACGTGACGCCGAGCGAACTCGCGGACGTGTTCTTCGACGCCCGCCTGATCCGCCCGTCGGTGGGCTTCTCCGACCGTGGGGTGCTTGACCTGGGACCGACCCTGTCGCCAGCGCCGGTGGCGCCGTCGGCAGCCCCGGAGCAGCCGCCGTCGCCAGCCACGCCGCCGGGACAGATGCAGGAGATGACGCCGATCCGTTGATCGGGGCTTGATTCCGGGCCCGGCGCGGCAACGATTCCCCCCCGGGGACCGCCCGGACGGAGGCATCATGGCGCACTCGAAGTCGGCGATGAAGCGAATCCGCCAGAACACGGCTGCCCGGTCGCGGAACCGGTGGCATAAGCGCGCGATGCGCGAGGCGATCAAGGACTTCCGCCACGCACTGACCGCCGGTAGCTCGGCCGAGGCTCAGGAAGCGCTCCGCAAGGCGACCTCCGAGATCGATCGCAACGCGCAGCGCGGCGTGATCCACAAGAACCAGGCCGCACGACGCAAGAGCCGCCTCGCCAAGGCGCTCGCGGCCAGGGCCTGATCCCGGGACGGCGTGGGGGCGCCGCTTGGCCCAAAGCGAGCACACTCCGCACCCTGACGGGTACTTCCAGAAAACAAAGCGCCCGCTCTACGTCCTCGTGTTCCTTGCGCCGCTGATCTTGGCGTACGAGGTGGGGGCGACCATGCTCTTTGCAGGCGCGGACGGCGCGGGCGAGGTGCTCGAGGCCCGCCGCGTGCTCGTGGGGTTTTTCTCGTTGTTTGGTGTCGCGGGCCTTCACTTGCCAGCGGCGTTGCTGGTGGCCCTGCTGCTCAGTTGGCAGCTGATCGGCAAGTACTCGTGGACCGTCCGTCCCAGCGTGCTGGTGGGGATGTGGGTCGAGTCCTGCGTCTGGGCGATTCCGCTGTTGCTGGTGGGGCCCATGCTGGGCGGCATCGGCCCGGCCGTGCTTTCCGACCCGCTCGGCGAGCTGCCCTGGTTTTCTCGTCTCACCCTGGCGATTGGCGCGGGGCTCTACGAGGAACTCGTCTTTCGTCTGATCCTGATCGCCGTGGTGCATGCGGTCGCGTCCGACCTGGCTCAGCTCGGTCCGAAGTTATCGGCCGGACTCGCCGTGGCAATCTCGGCCGGGGTCTTTGCGGGGTATCACCGCCCGGTCGGGGGCGCGATTGTGTTCTATCTCTTTGCCGGAGCCCTGTTTGCGGGGGTTTACCTGGGGAGAGGCTTTGGCGTGGCGGCGGCGACACACGCGCTTTACGACACCGTCGCCCTGGTGCTTCTCCCGGGTCTTGCCGATACCGCGTCCGGATGAGGCCCGCGTTTTCCCGGACAGAGGTTTCCAACTCGGGTGGCACGGCTATCCTGTAGGTTGGGCGGGTTTCGCAGGAGGTGTCCCATGGGGCTTGAGTTCGCCATCGACGAGCTGTACGGCACCGGATGGTCACCGCTCGACAGTTCCGGGTGTGTGCGCCTCGATAACGGGCGGTCGTATCCGACCGAGGGCCGGGTGCGTCAGGAGTTTGCCGACGCCGGGTGCGGGTTCGATGTCCGTCACGTTCAGCTGTTCGATTGCTTCCGAGCCGAGTGGAAGGACGAGGACGGCGAGCCCCTCGGGGCGGTGGTCGGGCAAACGGCCGAGGAAGCGGCGGTTTACGCGCTTTCGCAGTTCCGCCGGGCCCGTGTGCTCGCCAGTGGCGCTTGACCTCGGGCGGCGGCGTCCTAGCCTCAGGTCCAGAAAAAGACGCGGCCCCATCGTCTAGTCAGGTCCAGGACGTCAGGTTCTCATCCTGAAAACCGGGGTTCGAATCCCCGTGGGGTCATTCGCATGCGACGGCGCCAGCCGTCGCATGTTGCGTTTTGGCGTCATCGGGTTCCGCGTGTTTCCGTTGGATCGGGGATTCCACGCGGTCGATGAGGTTGCAGGACCCGAGGCGTGGAGGGTTGCCGTGTCATTCGTTCGTCAGCCAACAGCGGGCACAAAGCACCGCCCCAGGGCTGGAACTCACGTGACACCGCAACGCCAGCCGAAGGTTCTGGGGGGGTTCGGCTTCGCCGTCGACAGGGGACGCTCCGCGTTTGCGCGCGGCGTGCAGGTGGTTTGTTGGCACCTTGACCGTAGGTGGCGGAGCGCACATGAGTAAGCCCGAGCAAGAGGCGAGACACCAGGCGATCGTGCTGATCGACGAGGCGGAGCCCCTGCGCCGCTTGCTCGAGAAGCGTCTGAAGTCCGCACGAGCGTCGGTGCACTGTGCCGACGACCCGCAGGGCGCCATCGATCTGATCAAGAAGTACGCCCCCGACGTGGTGGTGCTCGGGCTCGACCGGATGGACGACTCCGGATACGAGATGCTCCGGCAGATCAAGGAGACGCCCGAGACCAAGGACGTACACGTCATGGTCATCTCGGGGATGTCCAACCCGCAGGACAAGGTCGCCGCATTCGACCTCGGCGCAGCCGACTACATCACCAAGCCGTTCGACATGCTTGAACTGCGTGTGCGTGTGCGGGTGGCGCTGCAGTCTCGCGAGTTGGTGCGGATGCTGGGTGAGCAGGCGCAGATCGACGGGCTGAGCGGTGCCTACAACCGCGCGCACTTCGACGCACGTCTGGGCGAGTTGATCTCGGGCGCCGAACGGAATCGACATGTGTTCTCACTCGCGATCTTCGACCTCGACAAGTTCAAGTCGATCAACGACACCTACGGACACCCCGCCGGCGACGCCGTGATCAAGGGCATGGCCAAGCTCATCCGCGCCGAGTGCCGAACCTGCGACGTGCCGTGCCGGTACGGGGGCGAGGAGTTTGCCTTGCTCATGCCCGACACCACACCCGCTCAGGCGGTCGTTGTGTGCGAGCGTGTCCGCGTGAAGCTCAGCGAGATGCGCTGGCCGCACCATCCGGAGCGGCAGGTCACCGTATCGATCGGGATCAGCGGGCTGACCGCGGGCGAGAGTGTGCCTGACGCCGCGACCATGATCGCTGCTGCGGACAAGTGCCTGTACCAGTCCAAGGAAGGCGGCCGTGATCAGGTCACGGCGAGCCTGGTCGACGGCACGCCCGTGAGCGCTGGCGAGGCAGCCGCCGCGGCGTAGCAGGTAGACTCCCGTCGATGGGCGTCGATCACTTCTTCGCGAGGCTGATGTGTGGCTCACGCGTGCGGCGCAGAGGGGACCTGGCAAGCGCGGTTCTGCTCGTTGCCTGCGCAGCGTGGCTCATCACTATGGCTATGGTGGGTGACTTTGCCTGACCAGCGCATCCAACGTCTGGAGGAGTTGGTCTCCTTCCTCGAGCATGCCCACGAGGAAGCGGGTGAGGAGGTCGCCTCGCTGCGCACAAGGCTGGTGCAGGCCGAGCGTCGGATCGTCGAACTGGAATCCCTGTTGCGCGGGATCGTCGCGCCGATCGAGACCCCCGACGACGATCTTCCTCCTACGGGGTGAGCCTCAGTCCGCCGCCTCGGCTGCGGGCGCTGAGTGGGGACTCGCGTTGTCTTGTGGGCTCCGAGTCTTGCGCGTCGCGGCACGCAAGCTGCGCCGTTGCTCCTTGAGCTGTTCGACGAGCGCCGCGCCGTCGACGAGGCGGATGGTCCCGTCGTCGTGCTCGACGAGTGCGGTGCAGCTCTCGATCCAGTCGCCGCAGTTGTAGTAGTCAACGGGTCGTTCATCGTCCGCGCGGAGGATCTGGGCCTTGTGGATGTGCCCGCAGATCACGCCGTCGTATCCGCCGCGGGCGGCCTCATCCAGGAGGGCTTCTTCGAACCGGGCGACGTACGAGCACGCCGACTTGACCTTGTCCTTCACCGCCTGGCTGAGCGACCAGTAGGGCATCCCGATCGCGCGGCGTCCGAGGTTGTAGTAGTGATTGATGCGGACGAGGTTGTCGTACGCCCAGCTCCCGATGATCGAGAGCAGCCGCGCGTGCTTCACGACCAGGTCGAACTGGTCGCCGTGCGTAATCAGCATGCGCCGACCGTCGGCGGTTGTATGGAGCGTCTCGAGTTTGATGTCGACTCCGCCGAAGCTCAGCCCGGCGTACGGGCGGGCGTGCTCGTCGTGGTTGCCGGGCACGAGCACGACGCGCGTGCCCTTCCGCGCCATCTTCAAGATGCGCTGGACGACGCGGTTGTGCTTCTCAGGCCAGTACCAGCGCTGGCGCAGGCGCCACATGTCGATCACGTCGCCCACGAGGTAGAGCGAGTCGCACTTGATGTGTTTGAGGAACGACGCCAGCTCGCCGGCGCGGCAGCCGTTGGACCCGAGGTGCAGGTCGCTGACGAAGACGGCTCGGTAGTGCAGTTTCGGCATCTCGGCGGTCCTTGCCCGGTGGTGGAGCCGTCGTGGCCCGGGCGTAGCTTGCCAAGAGCATCGCCACCACGGGGTCCGGTTTCCGTTCAGATCGCGCAAAGACTTCGCGGTGCGGCAGAGTGGCGCACAGCGAACGCTCTATCGAGGGTGTTATCGGGTTGCCGTCGGCAGTTCGGATCCGGCCCAACTCCGGCGCTCGGATGTCCGATACTGCCTCCTAAGCGCACGCACCAACTACACCTGCGCGAGACCTCATGTCGCACACGTCGCCGAACATCTCGGTCAGGATGGACCCGGACGCCATGCGCGCCGTGCTCACCATTGAGGCGGGCTTCAAACCGACCGCCGGCTCGCGCGCGCTCTGTGTGCAGCAGTTCGTTTCGCTCGGCATTCCGAAGTCGCGAGAGCTCGAGGACCTTGTCGACGAGGGCCTGGAGCGCTGCGTCGAGTCGCCCAAGGAGCCGTGCCACATCGAGGTGTGCGGCGAGCCGCCGATCGATGGTGAGGATGGTGCGGTCGAGTGGCAGGTCGGCGCTTCGATCACTGAGGAGATTGACGACGGTTCGCGCATCGATCACTATGGGCGATCGCAGATCGCCTGCGTGCGCAAGGGGCAGGAGCTCGCGGTCATCCGCCCGCCCGAGCCGGGCAAGCCGGGTTGCGACCTGCTCGGACGCCATGTCGCGGCCCAAGATGGCAAGGCCGCGCGCGTCGAGCACGATGACTCCGTGATCTACGAGCGATCCAGGCTCATCGCAGCCCGTGCGGGGGCGGTCGTTCGCGAGGGGCACGCCGTTCGCGTGACCGACTCGCTTCTGATCGAAGGGCAGATCGACTTCTCGACCGGAAGCCTGGACTTCGACGGCTCCATCGAAGCGCGCGGCGGCATCTGCGACAACTTCCGCGTCACCGTATCGAAAGACCTCACGATCCACGGCACGATCGAGGGAGCGATCCTCGACATCAAAGGCGATCTCACGGCCCACGCCGGCATCGCGGGGCGCGACAAAGCGCGCGTCACGGTCGGTGAGTGTGCCCGGATGCGGTACCTCTCCAACGCCCGCGCCGAGATCGGACGGGACCTCTTCGTCGTCAAGGAGATCCTCGCGTCGCACATCGTCGTGGGGGGCTCGCTGCGTATGGAGCGGGGCGTCCTCGCGGGCGGGGAGATGCACGTGCTCGGTCCGGCGGTCGTCGGCACACTCGGCTCACCCGGGCACGTCCCCACGTTGGTCCATCTCGGGTCTTCGCCGAGGATCAGCACCGCGCTCGCTTCGCTCCGCGACGAACTCACCCGCATTGACCGGGAGAGCGCCCATGTTCGGCACGAAGCGAGCCTCCTGGAGTCGCAGCGCTCGATCGGCGAGTTCAGCGCTGCACGCCTCGCCCAGCTCCGCGAGCGCATCGCGAAGTGGGACGCGCGGGTCGAGCAGCTGCGGGCCATGCTCCATGACCTTGAATCGACCTACACGCAGCTCCGAAACCCGGAGATCACAGTCACCGAGCGTCTGCACACTGGTGCCGTGCTGTTCGCCGACGGGTGGCGTGCCGCTTTCCATGCTGACGTGCGGGGGCCTGTGACAATCCTGCTCGGCTCTGATGGCAAGTTCCTCGTTCGCGACAATCGCGACGGCGCCACTACGCCACTGCTCGGCATCGCACGCATCGAGCGCAGCACGCACGCGTGCGAACAGGCGGCCTAGGTGCTCGTCTCGCCCGCTATCGCCCCCTCGACGCTCGCCATTGCTCGTTCATTTCCCGCGTAATCTCAAGGTACTGCTCGCCGTGCTCGATTGAGGGTTCGATCTCGCTCGTTTCGTGCCACTCGTTGAAGCTGGTGATCAGCACCCAATCCGGGTCGGCCGCGATCGCCTGCTCCCACAGCGTGCGGTAGGTCTGCCCATCGTTGCGCTCCACAAACACACCGGGCTTGCGGAAGTACCGGTCGTCGTACCCCGGACAGATCGTGACGCACGTGATGCCGCCCGTGTCCTTTCCATTCGCGATCCAATCCGCGAAGACGTGCTGCGCCCAGTCGGCGAGGTCGGTGTATCGACCGCGTTCGTGGAAGATCTGCCCCATCGGGTCGTAGGTATGCCATCCGTCAAACAGCGCACGGATCGGGCGCGGCGGGCGGTCGCCGATGATGATCGGCGCCGCCTGGTCCGATGCGTCGGCCTCAGCCTGGAGGCGTCCGAACACCCGCTTCCATCCTTCGTCCGTGAGCTGCTGATTGACGCGCACGTACGCGAAGAGCACCGGGCGCCCATCGACGCGGAGGAACGCGGGGTGTGTGCCGTACTTGCGCCCAAGATCGAGCATCTCGTCCGCGGTCGCGTCACCCGCCTCAGGTCCGGTGCGGTCACCCGGGGTGCGTTCGATGTACAGGGCGATGCGGAGGTCGTGCTTCGCCGCTTCGTCGAGAATCAACGGGATCGCTCGGTCCTCGTGTCCGCCCTCGCCCCACCATGAGACGACCAGCCCGTCAAGCCCGACCTTGTGTGCCCATTGCATGTGTTGGGCGACGATCGCCGGGTCGTGCGAGTCGTACGCGCCAAGCGTCGGGAAGTTGCCGGAGTTGGCGATGGTGCGGGCGTCGGGGTCGATGTCCTGCCAATGCACCCACCGCCTCGATGGGCCGTCGGGCGAGCCGTACCACGGGTAGTAAAAGGCGAGCGTGAGCGGCTCCGCCTGGTGAGCGGTCTGCCCAGCTGATGCCGTGAACGCAGGGAGTAGAACAGCCAGGCCGACGAGTATTGACGCGAGCATCGTGGGGCTTTCGACGGGGGTGGTGGACAGCTCACTCTACCTCAACCCGTCGCGCGCAACACCACGTTGCCTCGGCGATCCACCGCTAATCGGCGTCCACTTCGGGCTCATCAGGCGAGCCGGAGGCGCCGAAGATCGCGGACCCGACGCGGACGAGATTCGCCCCTTCTTCGATCGCGATCTCGAAGTCACCCGACATGCCCATGGAGAGCAGATCGAACCGCGAGCCCGGGCCCGCGCTCGTGCGCAGTTCGTCGAACATCTCAAAGCACCGCCTAAAGGTCTGACGTGTGCTCTCCGGATCACCCTCGGCTGCCATGGTCATCAGCCCCCGCACCTTCACGTTCAACATCGTCGAGACCTGCTCAACGAGAGAGGGGGTCGCTGCGATCGGGCAGCCGTACTTCTGCGCTTCGCCCGAGCAGTTCACCTGCACGAGCACCTCGATCGTCTCGTCACGCTTCAGCGCGATCTGCTGAAGCTCCTCAGCCAGACGAAGCGAGTCGACCGTGTGGACAAGGCGGCTCACCTCCGCCGCCTTGCGAGCCTTGTTCCGCTGCAGGTGCCCGATCATGTGCCATCGCACGGGCCCCGCGACCGCCGGCAAATGCGGCGCGTGCGCCGCCCGCGTCTCTCGGAGCACGCGTACGCGATCCACGTACTCGCCGATCATCGAGGCCCGCTGCGCGAGCTGCTGCACGCGGTTCTCACCGAAGTCCTGGTGTCCCATGTCCACGAGCGCACGGATGTCCTCTGGCGCGGCGCTCTTCGTGACCGCGATCAGGATGACCGAGTCCGCGCCGCGCCCCGCTCGCGAGGCGGCCGCCGCGATACGTTCGCGGACCGAGCGATAGCGCTCGCGCAGGGCGTCAAACGCTTCCGGGGTTAGGGGATCGGGCAGGCCGTCCACTCCGGCGGCGCCTCCGAGCAATGCGTTGGATTCGACTGTGGGCATCCGTGCCCTCCTATGCCGCGCGTAGCCGCGCCCCCGCGCGGCTACTGCGCGATCTCCACAACCGTAGCATACGGGCGACCCTCATGTGACCCGAACCCCCCGGAGCCGCCAGATGAGCGATCTGACCCCCCGCACCGACCCTATCCGTCCCGGCCAACCCGCCCCGGGGTTCACACTCAAGGACCAGAATCGGAACGACTGGACACTCGCCGACCAGGTCCGCAAGGGCCCGGTGGTCCTCTGCTTCTACCCGATGGACTTCTCGTCAGTCTGCACGGTCGAGATGCGCTGCGTGACCGACGAGTTCGCCCGGTGGTCTGACGCGGGTGCGACGGTGGTCGGGGTGTCGTGTGATTCGTTCTTCGTGCACGAGGCGTGGGCGAAGGCCGAGGGGCTCAAGCAGCCCCTGCTCGCCGACATGCACCGCGAGGTGTGTAAGGCGTACGGGTTTTACTGGCCCGAACTCAACGTCGCGTCGCGCGGCACGGTCGTGATCGCGCAGTCCGACGACGGACGCGGCACCGTGGCTTGGGCGCAGCACCGCGAGATCAAGGACGCCATGAACATCGAAGAGGTCTTGGGGGCGCTCAGCTGATCGAGTTACGCCGCACGTCTTGCGGCGAGTTCGACGATCTCGGCAATCCCCTCGCGAAAGTAGCTCCGCTCTCTCTTCTGGGATTCCTCGTCGCACTCGTTGGCGTCTGACAGGGCGATCAACTGCCTGCCGAGCGCACGTCGGTCCTGGTCGTTCATTTGGCACAGGAAGCCGACCACGTGCTCGATCTGATCAGAGTCCATAGACCCGCACTCCTGTGGCGGGCGGTGCTGCTCACGGAGCAGCGAGTCGCCCCACGCTCGACGCGCGTGATCGGGGATATCGACCAAAACCTTAACAATCAGGCCGGTGTCCCACGCCTGAGCTATCGATCCGGTCCGTCCCATGGCTTGATCCTTTCCCTCTCTGTTTCCGATAATTTATCCGCAT
>JAUIFD010000088.1 GCA_030429485.1 Phycisphaerae bacterium
TTTCTACTCGCTCATCGTCGGGCTTGATTCAAGCCTCGCGGACTCCGGGTCGTGGCAAGAGACTTCAACCATGGCGCACGGGCCGGATAGCGCGCACGCCGCGAGTTGGTTCAACATCGGGAGTCTCGGAACCACGTTCATGATCCGTGCGCACGCGACGGATACGTGCCCCGCCGATCTCTCTCCGCCGCCCGACGGCGACGGCTCGGTCGATACCAACGACTTCTTCCAGTTCCTCGCGTACTACCAGGCCCAGGACCCGCGCGCTGACTTTGCGCCTGGCGGCGCGGTCAACACCAACGACTTCTTCGCCTTCCTCGCCGCGTATCAGGCGGGGTGCTGAGCAGGGGCCGGAGAACATCCACCGGGGGCCCGGGGAAAAGCCGGCCCTCCCCCCGCCCTCGGTGTTCCCTGTGGTGGGTTGCGTTGGATTGGGCTTGCACGGCGCTGGCCATGTCGTAAGTTGGGAGGTACGTGGACGCGGCCCACAGGGGTACGGCACACGGTCGCGAGAGAGAGGGGAGCTCCCATGCATCTACGGACCGGGCCTGCGATTGCGGCGATCGTGGCAAGTTGCGCCAGTGCGCAGCCCGTCATCGACACGATCGGCACACCGAGCGGCGCGTCGGGTGTCGCGTCGACGTTTGTCAGCGCCGTCAACTTCAGCTTCGCGTCCGCGTTCTCGGGCGTGGCGATCGAGGCGTCGCTCGTCTCGGTCGGGGCCAGCACGGGCACGGCGTACCTCACGACGCAGGTCGGCCCGGGGACCGACGCCTCACACGTCATCGAGCAGGTCGTGTTCGATTTCACCGTCGTCGGCGACGTCAACGCGGACCTCGGCTACGTCGCGCTGTTCTCCGATCTCGATCTCGGCCCCGGCTCATACTGGCTCGTCCTCGGCGGGCCCGACACGGGCGGAGGCGGCCTGATCTCACAGAGTGCCTCGGCGACCTATGCCACGCACGCCGACGCCTCGGTCGGTGGCACATACTTCTCGTTCTCAGCGGCCATCGCCCCGTTTCACCCGGCCTCAACGTTCAGCCAGAGTGGCGGCAACGCCTTCATCAAGGTGACGGGTCCCGCGATCGATTGCCCCGCCGACCTCTCACCCCCGCCTGAAGGCGACGGCTCGGTCGACACCAACGACTTCTTCCAGTTCCTCGCGTACTACCAGGCGCAGGACCCCGCCGCCGACTTCTCCCCGGGGGGTGGGGTCAACACCAACGATTTCTTCGCCTTCCTCGCCGCGTATCAGGCTGGGTGCCCCTAGCGCGCAGTGAGATCGGGCTGCCTGATACGGCTCAGAATGCGTGGCTTTGCCCTCGTGAGGAGGACTCACGTCACCTCGAACCCGCTCACGGACGGCTCGTCTACCGGTCAGCCCGTCGCCGCCATTTCGGTCCCACACTCCGGGCACACGCCCGTGAGATTGCCGCTGAGGTCGTACCCGCACTCAGGGCAGGCGTTCTGGTAGAGCTTGGGATACTCCGTTGGTGGCGGGCCGAGCAGACCGATCTTAATCCCGTGCTTCTTGAGCAGTGACGTGGCGCGCCCATTGACCCCGAGGAGGAGCAGGATGTTGGCACACGGCATGAGCATCAGCACCGCGCCCAGCGCCGCCAGGGCGGGGTGAGAGCCCATCGCCAGCGCAAGGCGGGTGGTGAAGACGATCGCGGTGATGCTCGCAGCGAGATACGCGAGCATGCCGGGGAAGATGGCCCACATGCCGTACCGTGCCCCGAGCGACTGCCCGACGAACACGTTGAACAGTTGGATGAACACCAAGGCCGCCACACAGAGCACGAGCCCCCGTTGGCACTGGGCCACACGGAGCAGGTTGACGGTCTTCCTCCCCTTCTTGAGGGTGCGGGGGTCGGGGGCGTCGGCCATCGTGAGTTCCTCTCGTCGTACGAGGTTACTTCGTCGTGGCAACGCCCGAGTGCAATACCTCGGGCGACCTCGACTCTTACGAACGCTTAAGCCTGGCCGGTACCGGAGTGTCGTTGCGAGGAAAATGAGCGAAGCCGCGCGGCGAGCCGCACGGCTTCGTTGGTTTGCGAGATGAAGTCGTAATCCGCGGAGGGAACTACTCTTCGTTGGACGCTTCGCCCGCGCCGGACTCGGGCTCAGCGGTCGCGGTTGCAGCGGCCTTAGCCGGGGCGCCCTTGCGGAGCTGCGCGTAGTACGCGGTGCGCCGGTCGGCCTGCTTGCGCCGGGTGCTCGGCTTGCCGCCGATCTCCGGGCCTTCCTCGGCGCCGACGAACTGGAGGACGCACATGGGCGTGGCGTCGCCGATGCGCCGGTACCCGATCTTGATGATGCGGGTGTATCCGCCCTGGCGATCCTGGAAGCGCGGGGCGACATTCTCGAAGATGTGGCGCACGAGCTTGGGCGCCTTGCGCAGCTCGCCGTAGCGGTTGCGCTCGACGCTCGCCGACTCGGGGACGTCGAAGTAGGCCTCGGCTCGCTCGCGCATCTGCTCGACGCGGTCGCGCTCCTGTTCGCTGGGCTGCTTGGGGAGGTAGAGCCAGTCGAAGGCGCGCCTGTCGCCGCCGAGCATGGCGATCACCTGGCGTCGGGCGTGGAGATCGCCACGCTTGGCCTTGGTGACGATCTTCTCGACGAACGGCTGCACCGTCTTCGCCTTGGGGATCGTGGTGACGATCTGCCCGTGCTGAAAGAGGCTTGCGGCCATGTTGCGCATCATCGCTTCGCGGTGCGTCGACGTGCGGTTGAGCTTGAATCCTGCCTTGCGATGACGCATCGCGATACTCCTACAAACACGGGCGGGCGAGGGCCGCCGGGTCGAAACTCTAGACGCCCCACCGGCTCAGCGACGGCGGGCGGCGGGGGCTTGGGGGTTCAGCCGACGGGGACCATCTGGTAGCCGTCGGGCAGGGCCGTGCCGAGGTCGAGCCCGATGTCCTGGAGCTTGCGCTTCACCTCGCGGAGCGAGGTGCGCCCGAAGGAGCGGAGCTTGAGGAGATCGGCGTCGGTCTGGGTCACGAGCTGGGCGACAGTCTCGATCCGGGCGGATTCGAGGCAGTTGCTCGCCCGAACCGAGAGATCGAGCTCGGAGATCGGCTTGTCGAGCTTGCGGATGAGCTCCTCGTCCACGCCCGCAGCGGCGGCCGCCTCTTCGGAGACTCGCTCGGCGCCGAGGTCGAAGTACTGCACGAACGGGTTGAGGTGCTTGCGGAGGATCTTGGCGGCCTCGACGAGCGCCATCTCGGGCGTGACCGTCGCGTCGGTCCAGATCTCGATCGACAGGCGGTCGTAGTTGGTCCGCTGACCGACGCGGGTGTCCTCGACCTTGTAGCGCACACGCTGCACGGGTGAGAAGATCGAATCGACCCAGATGCGGCCGGCTTCGGGCTCGTCTTCTTCGGCCATGTGCTCGGAGGCGGGCACGTACCCGCGCCCGCGGGCGACGTCGAACTCGCACTCGAAATCGATCTCGTCGGTGAGCGTCGCGATGACGAGATCGGGATTGGCGATGGTGATGGAGGAATCGGCCTCGATCAGGTCGGCCGTGACTTCACCCGGACCGCGGGCCGCCAGACGCATCGTCTTGGGACCGTCGCCATCGAGCCTGACGACGAGGTTCTTGATGTTGAGGATGATGTCGGTGACGTCTTCGAGCACGCCCTCGAGCGAGGTGAACTCGTGATCGGCGCCCTTGATCTTGACGGAGCGCACCGCCGCGCCCTCGATCGAACTCAGCAGGATGCGGCGGAGCGAGTTGCCCACCGTGGTGCCGAAGCCGCGCTCAAACGGCTCGACGGAGAACCGTCCGTAGGAATCGGAGCGGAACTTGGAATCAGGGGTAACCCGGCTCGGAAGCTCGAGCCCACGCCAGCGCACGCGAGTGGTCATGGCAACAACGCCCTTGTCAGTACGGCAAGCCCTTCTGGACCGCCCAGAGCCGGTAACGGGCTGGCTCGCGATGCCGCGTCGCGATCGCCCTTCCATCCGGCTTGGGACCGACGGCGGGTCAGGCCCGCCGAGCTAACTCTACGCGCCTAGACGCGGCGCTTCTTGCGGGGTCGGCACCCGTTGTGGGGCACGGGGGTGTGATCCTCGATGGCGGAGACGCGGATGCCGGTGGAGACCAGCCCGTTGACCGCGGACTCTCGACCGGCGCCGGTGCCGCGGATGCGGACCTCGACCTCGGCCATGCCCATCTTCCGGACCTTCTGCCCGACCTGCTCGCCCGCACGCGTGGCGGCGAACGGGGTGGACTTGCGGGCGCCCTTGAACCCGATCGTGCCGGCCGAATCCCAGGCGAGTGTCTCGCCGTTGGGATCGGTGACGGTGATGATCGTGTTGTTCTGGGTCGCGCGGATGTGCGCGATACCGCGGACGACGTTCTTGCGGATTTTCTTCTGCTTCTTCGCCATCGCGCGTTAGCCCTTCACGCCCTTCTTGCCTGCGACCGTCTTCTTCCGACCCTTCCGCGTGCGAGCGTTGCACCGGGTGCGCTGCCCCCGCGTGGGGAGCCCGCGCCGGTGGCGATCGCCACGGTACGAGCGGATGTCCTTGAGTCGCTGGATGTTCTGCTGCACTTGGCGACGGAGCACGCCCTCGACCAAGTACCCATTGTCGATGATCGTGTTGACCTGCGCGACCTGCTGGTCGTTCAGCTCGGACGCCCGGATATCAGGATCGATCCCCGCTTCGTCGAGGATCTCCTTGGCGAACTTGGCGCCGATGCCGTGCACATACTGCAGGGCGAAGAGCACCTTCTTTCGCTCGGGAACGTCAACACCCGCGATACGTGGCACGATTCAAGCTCCCGGGCTTAGCCCTGCACCTGCTTGTGCTTCGGATCGGCCTTGCAGATCACGCGCACCTTGCCGCGCCGGCGCACCACTTGGCACCTGGCGCAGATCTTCTTCACACTGGACCGGACCTTCATCCGTACACCCTTCCGTCTGCCAAACCCGCCACGCGGGCGGAGATACTAGGCGCTTACGCCCCCGACCTTCCAACCAAATCACCCGCCCGGCCCGCGGATCCTGCCCGCCTTCGAGCCTTCGCCGCCCAAGAAACCGGCGTAGTTCCGCATCAGGAGGTGCGCCTCGACCCGCTGGAGGAAGTCGAGCGTGACCGAGACGACGATGAGCAGGCCCGTGCCGCCCAGGAACTGGGAGACGTTGAACGGGATCCCGAGCGAGGAGGTGACGACCATCGGGAGGACCGCGATGATCGCGAGGAACGCGGCGCCGACATAGGTGATGCGCTCCATGACCGTCTCGAGATACTCAGCCGTGCGGGGCCCGGGACGGAGCCCGGGGATGAACGAGCCGTTGTCCCGGAGCTGACGCGAGATCTCCTCGGGATTGAACTGCACGGTGATCCAGAAGTAGCTGAAGAAGTAGACGAGCACGATGTACAGCACGACGTACGGGAACTGGCCCATCTGCAGGCCGTCGGAGAGCCATGCGAGCAGCCCCGAGAACCAACCCGGATCGGTGCCCCCTGAGAGATGCCCCTGCCGGAGCGAGTTGGAGATGCCCTCGATGATGACCGAGGGGAAGATCATGAGCGAGCTGGCGAAGATGATGGGCATCACGCCGCCGTGGTTAACACGGAGCGGGAGGTAGGACTTCTGCCCGCCGAAAACGCGTCGCCCACGGGTGTGCTTGGCCTGCTGCACGGGAATGCGCCGCTGCGCGACGGTGAGCAACACCGACCCGCCCACGACCATCACAAACCCGGCGACAAGCAGGATGAGCGCCATCCAATCAAGGGCGTCGGGGTCTGCGGGGTTGAAGTTGTCGACGATCCAGAACACCGCGCCGGGCATGCCCGTGAGGATGCCCGCGGTGATGATGAGCGAAACGCCGTTGCCGATACCGAACCGGTCGATCTGCTCTCCGAGCCACATCAAGAAGACCGTGCCCGCCGTGAGCGCCGCGACCGCGGTGATCCACCAGACCGGGTTGTTGGCCTGCGCCTGGTAGACGAGCCCGCTCTGGGTGATGAACGTGAGCCAGGAGAAGCCCTGCACAAGGCAGAGGCCGACCGTCGCGTAGCGCGTCCATTCCTGGATCTTCATGCGCCCGGTCGGGCCTTCCTTCTGAAGCTGCTGAAGACGCGGCGAGACCGACTGAAGAAGCTGGAAGATAATCGCGGCCGTGATGTACGGCATGATGCCGAGCCCGAAGATCGTCGACTGCGCGAACGACCCGCCGGAGAACACCGCGACGTACTGGGCGAGTCGCCCAGCGGCGGTGCCCTGCGCGGCGGCCTGCTGGAAGTACTCGGACAGCGCGTCCTGGTTCACGCCCGGGATCGGAATCCAGAACCCGATCCGGTAGACCACGAGCATCCCGAGCGTGAACAAGATCTTGTTCCGCAGCTCGGTGATTCGAAAGACATTGACCAGCGTGCTCAGCATGCCTGCTCGGGTTCCGTCCTGCCCGTAGGCGTTGTCAGCTCTTCTTCTGCGACTTGCGCCGGAGCTTCTTGGTCAGGTTCTTCGGTGTCTGGTCGTCGCTGTTGCGGTCGATGCCACGAACCTGATCGCGCCTGCTGCCGGTCTCCTCGACCGACCCGCCGGCGCCCTCGATCTGGGCACGAGCCGACTTCGTGACCCGCGCGACCTTTACCGTGAGCTTGACGCCGAGCTTGTCGGCCTCGCCCAGGTCACCGAGCACCTTGACCTCGCGAGCATCGTCGCGAATGAGCCCGGCGTGCATGAGCGAGTCGGACGTGACCTCGCCGCCCTTGGCGAACGAATCGTGCGCGACGATGTCGCGCAGGTTCACGATCCAGAATCGGGTCTTGAAGTTGGCGTTGGTGAAGCCCATCTTCGGCATGCGCCGGAAGAAGGGCATCTGCCCGCCTTCAAACTGGTAGGTGCGCGAGTAGCCGCGGCGCGACCCGGCGCCCTTATGCCCGCGTCCTGACTGCTTGCCCCAACCCGAGCCGTGCCCGCGCCCGATGCGCTTTCGCGCCTTGTACTTGCCGGCCAGGGCTGTCACATCGTGGATCATCATGGCGTCTATCTCCGCCGAAACGTTCGTTGAAACCTAGCTCGCCTGGGCGCTGTCGGGAGCGCCCCCACCCTCGCCGCCGCCAGGACCACCGGGCCCGCCAGGACCACCAGGACCACCAGGACCACCAGGACCACCAGGACCACCGCGACCACCGCGACCGCCCCCACCACGCCCGCCGCGACCGCCGCCGCGACCACCACGGCGCTCCTGGCCGATGGTGTTGACCGGTGCACGCATCTTCTCGCCCGTCGAACCCGACGGCATGAACCGGCGTCCTCGCTCGATGCGGGACTCAATCTCGGTCTGCGCCAACTCGACACCGCGATACTCGGCGATCTGCTCGGGCGTCCGCAGCTGCTCGAGCCCGGCGAACACCGCCTTGATGGTGTTGATCTTGTTGGTCGAACCGAAGCACTTCGTGAGGCAGTCCGTGATGCCGGCGAGCTCGAGCACGGTGCGGACCGTGCCGCCCGCCACAACGCCGGTTCCCGGAGACGCGGGGACCATCCGCACGCGTGATGCGCCGAACCGCCCCTCCACCTCGTGCGGGATCGTGTTGCCCGCTCGGGGGACGTTCAGCAAGCGGCGCTTGGCCTGCTTCTCGGCCTTCTCGATGGCCGAGGGCACCTCGTTGGACTTGCCGTACCCCATGCCGACGCGACCGCTCTTGTCGCCCGCGACGACGAGCGCGCCGAAGCTGAATCGGCGGCCGCCCTTGACCGTCGCGGCGGTGCGCATGATGCCGAGCGTCGAGGTCTCGACCTGGCTCGAATGTTCCATCACGTCCGTCATCTGCATCTCCACGCGCTTTGGCGCGTCACTAGAACTCCAGCCCGCCCTCGCGCGCCGCGTCGGCCAGCGCCTTGACCCGACCGTGATACCGGAACCCGCCGCGATCGAATGTGACCCGGGTCACACCCGCGCCCTTGGCCTTGTCCGCGAGGGCCTTGCCCACGGCCTTGGCGGCATCGGCGTTGCCGGTGTTGCTGAGCGAGAGCCCCTTGTCGCGCGTCGACGCCGAGACGAGCGTACGCCCCTCGATGTCGTCGATGATCTGCGCGTACACGTGGTTGAGCGACCGGTACACGGAAAGGCGAGGACGCTCGGCCGTGCCCTGCACGCGCTTGCGGATGCCCATCCGGCGGCGCGAACGACGAAGGTCTTTGATCTTGTTCTGGTTCATCGCGTCGTTCCAGAGAGCGCTTACGCGCCCATCTTCTTGCCTTCCTTCTTCCGGATCACTTCGTCCGCGTACTTCACGCCCTTGCCGTTGTAGGGCTCGGGCGGACGCTTCGAGCGGATCTTGGCGGCGAAATCGCCGACCGCCTGCTTGTCCGCGCCCGAAACGGCGAGGTTCTGCTTCTCGGCCGTCACGGTGAGACCGGTCGGGATCGGGAGTTCGACGGGGTTGGCGTACCCAAGCTGGAGCTTGAGATTCTGACCCGCGACCTGCGCGCCCCAACCGACACCGACGATCTCGAGCTTCTTCTCGTACCCGCTCGCGACGCCGGTGACCATGTTCTGGATCAACGCGCGGGTGAGCCCCCAGTACGCGCGGATCTTGCGGTTGGCGGCGTCCTTCTCGTCGATCGTGCACACGATCGACTGCTCGGACTCGTCCCACTTGACGGCGACCTCCGGGCGGTGCTCGTGGGAGAGCGTGCCCTTCGATCCCTCGACCGTGATCGTGCGCCCTGAGAGCGACACCTTCACGCCCTTCGGGACCTCAATCGCTTTCTTTCCGATTCTCGACATCGCTCGTTCCTTCCGTCTGTCCTCGTCGTCCGGTGTCCCGGGGATTCCAGACCGGTTCCCTTTCGTTTGTCCTGCTCGTTACGCGACGGTGCAGAGCAGTTCGCCGCCCACGCGTTCCTGGCGGCACTGCCGATCGCTCAGCACGCCGCGGCTCGTTGAGACGACCACGATGCCGAGGCCCTGAACGGGGCGGGGCAGCTCCTCGACCCTCGCGTAGACGCGCCGCCCTGGGCGGCTCGCGCGCTGGATCGACTGGATCACCTGCTCGCCGCGCGGGCCGTACCGGAGGCGCATGTGGATGAGCCCCTGGCGCCCGTCCTCAACGACCTCGAAACCTTCGATATACCCCTCGCCCTGGAGCACGCCGGCGATACCGCGATTGACCTTGCTGTTGAGCACGGTCACGCGCTTCGCCTTGTTGCGCACCGCGTTGCGGATGCGCGTGAGCATGTCCGCGATCGGATCACTCATCGCCATGCGTCGGTCCTCCGCATCACCTGCATCACCAGCTCGCCTTCCGCATGCCCGGGATCTTGCCCTCGAGCGCCAACTTCCGGAGCATGTTCCGGGAGATCCGGAACTTGCGGTACACCGCGCGGGAGCGGCCCGTCAGCTCGCACCGACGCACCTTCCTCGTCGAGAACTTCGGCTCGCGCCGCGCCTTGGCCATCTGCGCCTTGGTCGTCATCAGTTCGCCTCGTCCTTCTTCTTGAACGGCATCCCCAGCTCCTCCAGCACGAACTCACTCACCGCGGGGTTCGAGTTCTTGAACACCACGTTGATGTTCATGCCGTGCGAGAACGGGGCTTCGGCCATGTTGATCTCGGGGAACACGCCCTGCTCGGTCAGGCCCATCGAGTAGTTGCCCTGACGATCAAACGACTTGCGGGACAGGCCGCGGAAGTCCTTGATACGCGGTGTGGTCAGGTTGATGAGCCGATCAAGGAAGTGCCACATCCGGTCACGCCGGATGGTGACCATGTACGCCGAGTCGTACCCCTCGCGCACCTTGATATTCGACACCGCGCGCTTCGCCTTCACGAGCACGGGCTTCTGCCCGGAGATCTTCGTGAGGGTGGAGATCACCGATTCGCGCACGTTGGGCGGGATCTTCGTGCCGTCGAGGTGACGCCCGACGTTCACGTTGATCGTGACCTTCTCGACACGCGGCAGGCTCATCGGGTTCTTGATCCCGAACTGCTCGGTGACCTTGGGGCGCACGTGCGTCTGATACTGCTCTCGCAGTCTTGACGCCCGCGCGGGCTCGGCGTTCGCCGCGGCCTCGTCGCCCTTCTTGTTTGACTTCTCTTTCTTCGCCATCTTGGAACGCTCCGAGCTACTTCTTCCGCGCCGGGCTGACCACTCCCAACTCCTTGACGTCCTTGCCGCCGCTCACCGCCACCCGCATCTTTGACCCGTCGTCGCGGATCTTGAACCGCACGCGGCAGGGCTTGCCGTCGACCACCGGGCTCACGTTGGAGATGTGGATCGGGGCTTCCTTCGTGATGATGCCGCCCTGCGGGTTCTGACGCGTGGGCTTGAGGTGACGCGTGCGGAGGTTGATCCCCTGCACCACGACCATGTCGTCGTCGGGGATCACCCGCAGCACCTCGCCGGTCCGCCCCTTGTGCGAGCCGGCGGTCACCATGACCGTGTCCCCCCTGCGAACATGCTTGGGCATCACACCACCTCCGACGCGAGCGACACGATCTTCATGTAGTTCTGGTCGCGCAGTTCGCGGGCGACGGGCCCGAAGATGCGCGTCCCCTTGGGGTTGCCGTCGTCGCCGATGAGCACCACCGCCGACGAATCGAACTTCACGTACGACCCGTCCTTGCGGCGCACCGGCTTGGCGACGCGGACGATCACGGCCTTGTACTTGTCGCCGGTCTTGACGTCCGAGCCGGGGAGCGACTTCTTCACGCTCACGAGCACGCGGTCGCCCACGGTCGCGGTCTTGCGTGTGAACTGCCCCTTGCCGGTCGAACCGCCGTACACGCGGATCACGTAGGCGATCTTCGCGCCCGAGTTGTCCGCAACTTCACATCTGGATTCGGCTTGCAGCATGACTTCACCCGATCTCCGGCGCCCGCCGGGCTCTTACACCCGCGTGCTCTTGGCGACCACCCGCACGAGGCGCCACGCCTTGGTCTTGCTCACACGCCGGCAGGGCGCGACCTCCACCCGGTCGCCCAGGTGTGACTCGTTGTTCTCGTCGTGCACCTGGAGCACCGTGCGTCGCTGCACGTACTTGCCGTACTTGGGGTGCTTGGCCATATAGCTCACGACGACCTTGCGGGTCTTGTCGCGCACGTCGGACTCAACGACCCCGACCTTCGCACCCTTGACCTTCGCTTCTTGCACGCTCGACTCGCTCATGCGGACTGCGCCTCCAGCTCACGTCGCCGCTTCTCACCCTTCACCCGCGCGACCGCGCGGCGGATCACGCCGAACTGCGACGTGTCCTCGATCTTCTCGCTCACGCCCTGCATCCGCAGGGTGAAGAGCCTCTCGCGGAGCTGCCCGAGCACGATCGGGAGCTCCTCGTCCTTCATCCGACGCACCTCGTCGGCGGACAGCTTCTTGGGATCGATGTTCTTCGCCACGGCCGACTCCTACACCTGCACCCTGCGCCCGACGAACCGGCAACGCACGGGCATCTTCATCGCGACGCGGGCGAGGGCCTGCTTCGCGTCTTCCTCGGGAACGCCCGCGAGCTCGAAGAGCATCGTGCCGGCGCGGACGCGCGCCGCCCAGTAGTCCACGTCCGCCTTGCCCTTGCCCATTCGCGTTTCGATGGGCTTCTTCGAGATCGGCTTGTCCGGGAACACCCGGATGAAGATCTTGCCCTGACGCTTCAGGAAGTGCTGGCACGTCACACGACCGGACTCGATCACGTTGGACGGCAGCCAGCAGCCCTCGAGCGCCTGGAGCCCGTAGTCGCCGAACGCGACGTAGTTGCCCTTCGTCGCGTTCCGATCGCGGACGCGCCGCATCTCCTTGCGGAACTTCACTCGCTTGGGAATCTTGTACGGAGGCATCGCTTCCCTTTCGTCCTACTCGCTTAGCGTCGCCCGCGGGCACGGGGCGTGGCGCCGGCGGCGCGGGACCGCTCGTCGTCGCCCGTCTCGGCCTGCTCTTCGTACGGGCCCTTGTAGATCCACACCTTGCAACCGATCACGCCGTACGAGGTGATCGCCTCGGCAAAGCCGTAGTCGATATTCGCCTGCAGGCTCGAGAGCGGGAGCGCACCAAGCCGCGTGTCGAGCGTGCGGCTCATCTCGGCGCCGCCCAAACGCCCCGCGATCATGATCTTCACGCCCTTGGCGCCGGCCTGCATCACGCCCTCGGCCCGGTTCTTGAGCACGCGGCGGAACGACATCCGCTTCTTGAGCTGCTCGGCAACCCCCTCGGCGACGAGCTGCGCATCGAGGTCGGGCTGCTTGATCTCGAGGATCGAGATCGCCACCTTGCGCCCGGTCATGTAGCCGAGTTCCTGGGTGATGCGATCGACCTCCGCGCCCTTCGGGCCGATCACCAGGCCCGGGCGGGCCGTCTTGATGATGACCTTGAGCTCCTCACGGGTCCGCTCGATGTGGATGTCCGAAACCGCAGCGTTCGGCGGGGTGCGGTTCAGGCGGCGGTCGAGGTACTTGCGGATCCGCTCGTCCTCGACGAGAAGCTCGCCGTAGAGCGCCTTGGGGGCGTACCACCGCGAGCGGTGAGGCTCGGTGATCCCGAGGCGGAACCCGAATGGGTGAGTCTTCTGTCCCATTTAGCCACGCTCCTCCAGGCCAATCGTGATGTGGCTCATTTGCTTGATGATGGGATGCGCACGCCCGCGATCCTTCGGCTGGAACCGCTTGATCTGCGGGCCTTCATCCACACGGCACTCGGCGATCACCAGGCGATCAGAATCGGCGCCGAACTCGCCCGCGTCAGCAGCGGCCGCCTTGAGCGCCTTCTGGAAGTTCACCGAGGCGCGCTTGGGGCTGAACATCAGCACCTTGTCGGCATCGATGTACGACCGCCCGCGGATCATGTCGGCGACCAGGCGGGCCTTCTGGGTGCTCCCGCGGTGATGACGGACCTCGCTCGTGAACCGGGCGATCGCCGTCACCGGCACGCTCAGCGCCTCCGCGAGGCGGCGGATGTCCGACGCCTTGCAGCGAGGGTGATCCGACCCGCGCATCCAGTTACGCACCGCGGAGACCGCGCGAGCGCCCTCGAGCCCGGTTCGCTCGACCGCGGCGCCGAGGTCCTCGACGCTCACGCCGCTCTCCGCGGCCAGTTTCTTCAGTTGATCGCCACGCACTCGCACGCTCGACCCCTTCCATCAGCCCGGGCTAGCGCCCGGTCTTGATGCCTTCCTTCTTGTTCGTGTGCCCGCGGAACATGCGGGTCGGGCTGAACTCGCCCAGCTTGTGGCCCACCATGTCCTCGGTCACGAACACCTCGGTGAAGATGCGCCCGTTGTGCACCTGGAATGTGTGTCCGACGAACTCCGGCACAATGGTCGACCGGCGCGCCCAGGTCTTGATGGGCTTGCGCGCACCGCCCTCGATCATCGCCGCTACCTTCCGGTAGAGCTTCTCGTCGACAAACGGACCTTTCTTCAGACTGCGTCCCATGCTTCACTCCGTCAGCGCAGCTGCCCGTAACGCTTGCTCTTGCGACGCCGAATGATCAGCTTCGCACCTGGCTTCTTGCGATCTCGCGTCGGCCCGCCCTTCGACGGCACACCCGTCGGGCTCACCGGCGCACGCCCGCCCTTCGACCGCCCCTCACCGCCGCCCAGCGGGTGGGCGTGGTGGCTCATCGCGATGCCGCGCACCTTCGGACGACGCCCGAGATGGCGGTTGATACCGGCCTTGCCGAGTCGGCGGTTCTGATGGTCGGCGTTGCCGACGTCGCCGATGGTGGCCCGGCACGTCGCGAGCACCCGACGAATCTCACCGGACGGGAGCACGAGGGTCACGTACTGCCCCTCGCGGTTGGTCAGGCGAGCCGAGGTGCCCGCGGAACGGCAGAGCTGTCCGCCGCGCCCCGGGCGAAGCTCGACGCAGTGCACGTTGAGACCAAGCGGGATGTACCGCAGCGGCATCGAGTTGCCGACTTCGGGCTCGACCGGCCCGTCCGCCGAGCACTCCACGGTGCGCCCGACCTTGAGGCCCTTGGGCCCGGCCTCGATGGTGAGGCGCTGGTTCGCCGGGAGGAACGCCATCGAGTCCGCCAGGATCGGGTACTCGACAAACTCCTTGGCGAGGCGCTCCTGCTCGGCCTCGAAGCGGGCCTGCAGGTACTCCACGGCGGGCTTGTACGGGGTCTCCGGGAACTTCTCGAGCAGCGTGTCGAGCTGCGCGAGGAGCACGTCGAAG
>JAUIFD010000089.1 GCA_030429485.1 Phycisphaerae bacterium
GGCCAACAACGAGGCAAGCCACTCGCCCGGTGCGCACGCGTCTTCATCCGATCGCACTCCCGCCATCACCGTGCGCAACGTCGGCAAGTGCTACGAGATCTACAAGCGCCCCCACCACCGGCTGCTCCAGACGCTCCACCGCGGAAAGCGGCAGTTTTTCGAGCCGTTCTGGGCGTTGCGGGGCGTGTCGTTCGAGCTCCGGCGCGGCGAGAGCGTGGGCATCCTGGGGCGCAACGGCTCGGGCAAGAGCACGCTGCTCCAGATGATCGCGGGCGTTCTGCACCCGACCGAGGGCGAGATCCATGTGCGAGGACGCGTCGCCGCCCTGCTCGAGCTCGGGTCGGGCTTCAACCCGGAGTTCACGGGCGAGGAGAACGTCTATCTGAACGCGCGGATCCTCGGGCTCACACGCAAGGAGACCGAGGAGCGTTTCGATGCGATCGCTTCATTCGCCGATATCGGGGAGTTCATCCACAAGCCGGTCAAGACCTACTCGAGCGGCATGATGGTGCGCCTGGCGTTCGCGGTGCAGGTGCAGGTCGAGCCCGACATCCTTATCATCGACGAGGCGCTCGCGGTCGGCGATGCCCTCTTCCAGAAGCGCTGCCATCAGCGGATGCGCAAGCTGCTCGACTCGGGCGTGACGCTGCTCTTTGTCTCGCACAATACCGAGGCTGTGCGCACGCTCACGCAGCGGGCGATCCTGCTCCGCGACGGACGGATGAAGGCGCTTGGTGAGAGCAAAGAGGTGATCCTCGAGTATCGACGCCAGACGCACGAAGACGAGAAGGCTCACGAGGCCCGCGTCGCGACTCGGCTGACGGAGCGTGCGGAGGCCAAGCCCACGAAGACGCTCTCCAGGGCTGCCGAAGCCGCGGGGGCGCAGGAGTTTGGCGACCTCGACGCCGTGATCCAGAGCGTCGAGATGACTGGGCCTGACGGCGCACCGGCGACCGCCTTCCGCCCCGGCGAGCGCGTGCGGATCCGCATCACCTACGTGTTCCATGCCGATCTCACGGGGGTGCATGTTGGGTTCCGCCTGCGGAACAAGGAGGGCGTGAAGGTCTACTCGGGCGGCACCTTTGCCGACGACCTGGCCTTGTGGCAGGACGATCCGGGCGCCGAGGGCTTCTGGCACCGCTCGTTCGAGCAGGGCGAGACGCTGACCGTTGAGTTCGAGTTCGCCAACCGCCTGGGCAAGGGGATGTACGAGGTGCAGGCGTACATCACCGAGGAGCGGTCACGGACGCCGGACGATCAGCGGGTGATCCACTGGCGCGATGAGGCTGCGTTCTTCTCCGTCGTCATGGATCGCCACACGCGGTGGTACGGCGGCATCTGCGATCTCGGCGTGACGACGCGAGTCCTAGACTGACCGGGCACGCAAGAGAGCTTTCCGCATGCTGAAGCGCCTTGCTCGGAGCTTGGTCGATCGGATCGTGCGCGGCTCGCTCGCGCCGGTCGAGGATCGTGCCGCCCGGTTGCAGAGCCGACTGGACGACGTCGAATCGGCGACCGAGGCCCGGGCGAGGGCGGCGGAGCGCATCGCGGATGAGACCAAGCTGCGCGTGGACGAACTCCGCGGGAGGATCGACCAAGGCGCCTCGACCGACGAGGTGCTGCGCCGCGACCTCGACCACCTGCGCGTCCGTGTCCGCGACTGGAACATGGGTGACCGGCTCAAGCAGCTCTCCGCGATCCAGCGCGATCAGGTCAGCCTCAACGCGGCGCTCAAGGGGGTCGTGACGCGGCTCGCCCGGCTGGAGCAGCGCATCGAGGCGCACAAGCTCGGTGATCGCATGGGCCAGCTCTCGGCGCTGCAGCGGGAGGTCGACACGCTCGCCGGTCTTGCCCATTCCGCCGATGCGCGACTGGACAGGATCCGCCGCCAACTGGGTGGAGCCGATCTCTCGGAACACCTGCGCGAACTCGCCCGAGCCAGGGCGGAGATCGACACACTCATCGACGCCCAGCGCGGGGCCGCTGCGCGTCACGAAGAGCTTCGATCTCGCCTCGACGGATACAACCTGGGCGAGCGCATGGCGCAGCTCTCACGCCTGGAACGCCTCAATCTCGAGTCTTCCGATGCGCTCAGGGCGCTCGAGCAACAGGTGGCCCGCGCGGCGAGGGAGCGAGCCGAGACCGAGCGTCGCCTCACCGATCTGCTCGATCGCGTGGAGCGCTGGGGCTTGGGCGATCGTGTGCATCAGGTGTCGCGGATCGAGGGCGAGTTGCGGGCGCACGCCGACGTGCAGCGACGCCTTGAGGCGCTGCTCCGCCAGATCGCGGAGCACGCGTCGCCCGAGATCGCATGGCTTTACGCGAACCGCGAGGAGCGGATGGACGCGCACTCCGGGCTCTGGCGGGAGGATCGACGGGCGCTGCACCTGGCTCGATACCTCTTCGCGAGCCGGCGCGTGCGCGGGATGGTGGTTGCGGACGTGGCGTGCGGGACGGGGTATGGGTCTCGCGCGCTCGCTGACGGTGGCGCGGCACGCGTGCTCGCGTTTGACGCGGACCACGGCGCCGTGGACTACGCCCGAGCGCGCTACGCGTCAGATTCCGTCGAGTTTGGGGTCGCCGATGCGCGCGCGCTGCCGCTCGAGGACGCGACCCTCGACGCGTTTGTGAGCTTCGAAACGATCGAGCACCTGCCGGACCCGGAGCGGTTTGTGGATGAGATCGCGCGCGTGCTCAAGCCGGGGGGGGTGCTGATCCTCTCGACGCCGAACGACTGGGGGCTCGAGCACGCGGCGTACCACGCGGTGTCACTCGATCTCGCGTCGGTGCGCAGGCTTCTAGCGGAGCGGTTTGAGATCGACGAGGCGTGGGGGCAAGCGCCGCCCGATGATCCCGACACGGTGCTTCGTGCTGACGCACCGAACGCCGATCCGCCCGGCTTTGCGCGGATCGAGGACGACGCGGGCGACGCGGATTGCCTGGTGCTGGTGGCGCGCCTGTCGGTAGCAGCGCCGAGAGCACTGACCTCAGAGCCGGTCAGTGGCACAGGACAAGAGCACTGACCTCAGAGCAGGTCAGTGGCACGGAAGACAGCGAGGTAGGCGGCAGCGCGGGCTACCAGCGCTCGGCGTCGTTCTGTGGCGAGAGGTCCCATCGCTCGCGGGACACGCCGTTGATCGTGGCGCCGCCGTGGACGACCGTGCGCGTGCCGGGAAGGAACACCTGCGGGAAGATCGGCTCGACGGCGGACGCCTCGTCGAGCTTCGCGACCTGCTCGGGCGCGAGCGCGACGTCGGCGGCGCCGAGGTTGTCCTCGAGTTGATCCATCGTGCGCGCGCCGATGATCGGGCTCGTCACGCCCGGCTTGGCGAGCAGCCAGGCGATGGCGGCCTGCGCCGGCGAGCACTCGGCCTGCGTGGCGACCGCGACGATCGCGTCGATGATCGTGAGGTTGCGCTCGGTGAGCTGCTTCTTGATGCCTTCGCCGCGACCGGGATCGATGGTATCCTTGTTCGCGCGGGTGTACTTGCCCGTGAGCACGCCGTACTTGAGCGGCGACCACGGCGTGACGCCCATGCCGAGCTCCTGGGCCATGGGCATGAGCTCGTGCTCGACCGTCCGCTGCGCGAGCGAGTACTCGATCTGGAGGGCGACGATCGGGGCGTACCCGCGGGCGTCGGCGAGCGTCTGGGCCTGCGCGCACTTCCACGCGGGTGTGTCGGAGAAGCCGACGTACCGCACCTTTCCGGCGCGCACGAGGTCGTCGAACGCGCGGAGTGTCTCGTCGATCGGTGTGAAGTGATCCCAGAAGTGCATCCAGTAGAGATCGATGTAATCGGTCTGGAGTCGGCGGAGGCTCTGCTCGCACGCGCTGACCATGCTCTTGCGCGAGGCGCCCCCGCCGTTGGGATCACCCGGGTAGAGGTTGCCGAGGAACTTGGTCGCGATGACCGCGCGGTCTCGCTTGGCGGGGTTGGCACCGAGGCTGTCGCCGATGATCTTCTCGGAGTGTCCTTTGGTGTAGATGTTGGCGGTGTCGATGAAGTTGCCGCCGCGGGCGAGGTAGGCGTCGAGGATGCGCGCGGATTCGTCCGGTTCGGAGCCCCAGCCCCAGTCCATGCCGAAGGTCATGGTGCCGAGGCAGAGCGGGCTGACGCGCAGCCCGGAGCGCCCGAGCGTGACATAGTGGTTGAGGGGCATGGGTTCTCCTTCGACGGAGGGTAGAACGTCGATCGCGGGGCGTGCGAATGATGCCAGTGCATGTCCGCAAGCTCGTGTCCGTACACTGGTGTTCCTCTTCTATGCGCTGTTCCTGACCCGGATACGGCTCGTCGATTACTTCACACGGCTCATCGCGCGCAAGGCATGTTGGTTCTGCTTGGCCTGTGGGACACCGCTCTGGAAATGTGCCGCGAGCAATAGACCGGTGCGCCCAGTGCCGGGCGTGCGGTGCCGCGTGGCGCATGAGCCGCAGCGTCTCGGAACGGAAGCTCCGACTCTGGATGATCGGCGCACTTGCGGGCGACTAGCGCTGATGATCAAGCCCGTCCCGCTCGAACATCAGCGTGTGCTTGGCGAGGGTGGCGAGGGCGGTGGCCCCGGACGCGGCCCACCCGCGCCATCCGTCGCGCCATGCTCCGCGGACGACGAGCTGCTTCGCTAACGCGGTGAAGGGTGAGGCGATCAGGCGCGCACCGCTCGGTCGCGCGCCGGCCTCGCTGAGTGCGCGGGCGGAGACCTCCGCGAGCGAGACCTGCTGACGGAGGAAGTCCGCGAACGTTCGGATCGAGTCGTGCCGGAGCGTGCCGGGCAGGTCGATGACGCGCCCGGCGGTTTCGAGCTTGTCGTGCGGATTCACGCCGCCCCACACGGCCCGCCCCGCGCGCACGTCGTCGAATCGCACCAGGCGGAGGCGCCGCTCGGGTTGCCACGCGTGTTCGAGGAAGCGCCCGGCGTACCAGACCTTGCGGTTCACCCGCGCGCCCGCCGTACCCGGCGAGGGGTTGGCGAGGAAGCCGCGGATCGCCTCGGCGAGGTCGGGCTCGACCGACTCATCGGAATCGACGGAGAGCACCCAGTCGCACGAGCAGGCCTCAAGCGCCCGCTGCTTGGTCGCGATGTGCCCCGCCCACTCGACGCGATGCACGATCGCGCCCGCATCTTCGAGGATCCCGAGGGTCCCGTCGGTTGAGCCCGAATCGAGCGCGACGACCTCCCGAGCGAGCCCGCGGACGGAGTCGAGCGTACGACCGATCGTCTCCTCGTTGTTCTTGCACACGATGGCGATGGAGAGCGGGAGCATGGGCGCCCGAGGTTACGCCGTGTGTCGCGACGGCGCGCAAAAAAGAACGCGCCCGACGGGCGGGAGCGTCGCCGGGCGCGTGTGGGTGGGGGCACGTCTTTGGAAGCGGGTGCGGGGCCCGGGAGCTGTGGACCGTCCGGGCCGCCGCTAGGGCTTGGCGATCAGTCGTAGACCGCCAGGCTGGTTGGGATGTTGACGTTGCGCAGGTTCAGCGTCGTCTCGATCCGGAAGTTGGACTGGGTCGTGTGGCGTTCGGCGAAGAAGAAGTGCAGTGAGTAGCGCTTCCCGTCTTCGAGCCACGGCAGGCGGTCGACCTCGATCGACTGCTGCTGCGCCGAGTGCACACCGCCCAGGTCGATCACGAGCTTGCCATCGATGAAGACCCAGACGTCGTCGTCACCGATGAACGTGAACTGCTGGCCGGTGTCGGCGTCGTATGTAAACTCCGTCGCGAGTTCGAACGTGAAGTGGAAGTTCTTCCCGTTCTGGTAGTTGCCGTAGAACTCATCGTTGACCGGGAAGAACCCGCCCTTGCCGGCAAACGCCTCGGCGGTGCGGTCGTCGAACACGTAGAGGTTCGACCCTGGCTCGCGTTGGAGCGTGATGGGCAGGGCGCGCCACGCGTTGACCCCGTCCACATTGCGGAACCACTGGGAGAAGGCTGCGGAGTTGTCGACCGCGTATCCCTCTCCTTCCATGGAGCCGGAGACATCACCCTGGCGCACCTCGATGTACTCGCGGGGGGCCATGATGTTCTTGCCCTGCGCGTCGCGCCACTGGCTCAGCAGCTTGTGGCCGCGCGAGCGGAAGACGGGCTTGTCCTCCTCGTCGAGTTCGTCGGCGACGATCTGCAGGTACTGCCCGTACGAGCCGCTGCCGGCGGCGTTGCGCGGCTGCCATTCGAAGTCCACGTGCCCGGCCTCGGTGTTGCGAGGGCGGAAGTCGCGGACGGTGCCCGTGAGCACAATCGAATCGGGCAGGTCATCCTGGGCGGTCGCGGGGAAGGCCATCAGGCCGCTCGCCACCAAGGCGGCTCCGGCCATGACGGACCGGACAGTGCGATGTTGATTGGTTCGGTTCATGTCATCCTCCTCAACGTGCATTCAACCCACTGCGGACTTCGCAATCGATCGGCCTCCCGGCAACTCAACTGCGCTCAGGAAAGAGGCGAGCGAGGCGGGCTGTAGCGGCTGGGCAGGATTGCGGGGGGCTTCCTGTCGGAAGAGGCGGCGGTCCGGTAGGATCGCGCCGCATGGACGCGTTTCTCATCCAAGGCAACGGGCCCCTCAGGGGGCGTCTCCGCGTGAACGGGTCCAAGAACGCCGCACTGCCGCAGATGGCGGCGGTGCTGCTCACGGACGATCCGGTGACGCTCCGCGGGCTCCCCGACCTGGCCGACCTGCGGAGCATGGTCGCCCTGCTGGATGAACTCGGGTGCATCCGCGAGGACGAGCCGAGTGCGCCAGGGGCGTTTGGCCCGATCCTGACACTCCGGGCCGAGCCCGGTGGAGACCCCCACGCCCGATACGACATCGTGCGGACGATGCGCGCCGGTATCTGCGTGCTCGGCCCGCTCGTGGCAAGGCGCGGCGTGGCGCGGGTGGCGATGCCCGGTGGGTGCGCCATCGGCGACCGTCCCGTAGACCTGCACCTGCGCGGGCTTGAGGCCCTGGGCGCAGTGATCACGCTTGAGGAAGGCGACATCGTCGCCCGCGCGCCCAAGGGCGGGCTGCGGGGCGCGACGCTCTTCCTGGGCGGCGCATCGGGGCCCACGGTGCTCGGGACGGCGAACGTGATGTGCGCCGCAACGCTCGCGCGCGGGACAACGATCATCGAGAGCGCCGCGTGCGAGCCGGAGATTGTGGACTTGGCGCGCATGCTCAACGCGATGGGCGCAAAGGTGCGCGGCGCGGGCTCGCCGCGCATCACGGTCGAGGGTGTCGAGCGCCTGGGCGGCGTGGAACACGAAGTCATGCCCGACCGCATCGAGGCGGGCACGTTCATGGTCGCTGCAGCAATCACCCGGGGCGAGATCGAGCTCGAGAACTGCCCGCTCGACTGCCTGATGGCCGCGACGGAGCAGCTGCGTCTGTCGGGCGTCGAGGTTGAGTCGGACGCTGAGGGCGACGGTTGGCGATCGACCTGCCAGGTGCGCATGGCGCGGCGGCCGAAGCCGATGCAGGTGACAACGCACCCGCACCCCGGGTTTCCGACCGACCTCCAGGCGCAGTTCATGGCGCTCGCGTGCGTCGCCGACGGCAACTCGATCATCACCGAGCGCATTTTCGCCGAGCGTTTCATGCACGTGCCAGAGCTGGGGCGCATGGGCGCGCGTCTGTCGCGCCAGGGGCCGACGGTCGTTGCGACCGGGATCGAGCGCCTGCGCGGGGCGCCGGTGATGGCGAGCGACCTGCGTGCGTCGGCGGGGCTCGTGCTCGCCGGTCTGGCTGCGGAGGGGGAGACGCTCGTGCGGCGTGTCTATCACCTGGACCGCGGGTACGAACGTCTGGAGGAACGACTCGCCCCGCTGGGCGCGAGGATCAAGCGGGTCGAAGAGGTCAAGTAGGCCGGACTCCGTCGCTCACCCGCGGCCTCGGTGATCACCCACCATCGGGCACGTCGGGGAGCGTGTCGCCGTCGTCGATCTGCGCGTCCGGGCGCAGCAATCGGAAGAGCTCGATGCCGTCCGGTGTCGTCTCGGTGCCCCAAACGTAGAGGCGGCGCAAGGCTGGCAGATCGGTGAGCATCGAGAGCCCCGCGTCGGTGACTGGCGTCGCGATAAGGTTGAGGTACTCAAGTTCGGTGAGCGAAGTCAGATGCACAAGCCCGGCGTCAGTGATCGTGGTGCGCCCGAGTCGGAGCGACCGGAGGTGCGCGAGGCGCGCGACGTGCTCAAGCCCCGCGTCGGTCACGTCGGTCCCGGTGAGGTCGAGTGAGGCGAGCACAGGCGCGAGCGGTTCGAGCATCGCAAGGTCGGCGTCGGTCACGTCGCGATCGAGCAGATCGAGGCGCACCTCGACCCAGTCCGCGTCCTGCGCGATGCGCGTCGCGACCGCGCCGTGCTCGCGCAACGCCTCAAGTGCCGCCTCGATGCTCGCGGGATCGGCCGGGGCTTCGGCCGCCGCATCTGACGGCTCCACCGCCGGCGCTTCGGGTTCGCCGACCGGGGCGGGAGGCTCGCTCGTTGGCTCTTCCGCGGTCGGCGGCGCGATGGCGATCGCGCCCCACGCCGCGCCCTCGTCGATCCACGTGCGGATCAGCTCGATCTGGTCATCGCTCAGCGGCCCGTCCTCGGGCGGCATGATGTCGGGGTCGCCGTGCGGGAGGGTGATGCGATACACCAGCTCGCTCGCGTCGGCGTCGCCGGGCAGGATGACCCGTTCGTCCTCGTCTGGCTCGTCGAGCACATACCGGCGATCGTCGAGGCGTAGGCGGCCCTTGGCGCGGCGCGGGCCGTGACACTCGATGCAGCGTGCCTCGAAGATGGGCGCAATCTGGGTCGCAAAGTCGACGGTGCGCACGCGCCCATCGGGCGTGAGGGCGGGCGCGGGTTCCACGATCGGCGCGGTCTGATCGGCCGGCTTGGGCGGGAAAAGGCCCGCGGTGAGATAGCCGTCGCCGAAGACGATCGTGCCGCCCCAGTGCCCAGCCACACCGACCATGATCGCGCCGAGCACCACGCCGACGCGGTAGACGCCCGTGAGCTTCCCCGGCGCCCGCAGAGCGCCAAGACCGAGCAAGGCGACAAGACCGGCGACGGCGCACGTCGCGATCCCGAGCCACCGGTGTGTCTCGATGAGGCTCGCAACGGCGCGGCCGTGCGTCTCGACGTCCGCGTTGGTCCACCCGGCCCACGCGGCCGCCCCTGCGCCGAGTGCGCCGAGCACCACGCACCAGAGCCCCGCGCCTCCGGGGCGACCACGCTCGCGCCCGAACAATGCGTGGATCAGCTCCAGAAACACCGCAGCGATCAGGAGCCCGATCGGGAAGTGCACGAGCACGGGGTGTAGGCGCCCGAGGAAGCGCCACCAATCCGGGCCTGCGGGCTGCGGGTCGGCGCCGAGCGCGGCGCATGTAGCGACCGCCACGACCGACAACACGAAGAGTCGAGCCACGCGTGCGCTCACGCGAGGATGTCCCGCACGACCTTGCCGGAGACGTCGGTGAGTCGGTAGTCGCGTCCCTGGTGGCGGTAGAGCAGGTGTTCGTGATTGAGCCCCATGAGGTGAAGCATGGTGGCGTGGAGATCGTGGACGTCCACTGGGTTCTCGACGATGTTGTAGGAGTAGTCGTCGGTCTTGACGTAGGTGATGCCGGGCGCGACGCCGCCGCCGGCGAGCCAGACGGTGAAGCACCGTGGGTGGTGGTCGCGTCCGTAGTTGTCTTTGGTGAGCGTGCCCTGCGAGTAGACGGTGCGTCCGAACTCTCCCGCCCAGAGCACGAGGGTGGAGTCGAGCATGCCGCGGCGTTTGAGGTCGGTGACAAGGGCGGCCTGTGCGCGGTCGACGGCGCCGCACTGGGCGGCGAGCTCGGTGGGCAGGTTGTTGTGCTGATCCCACCCGCGCATGTAGAGCTGCACGAACCGCACGCCCCGCTCGACGAGTCGGCGGGCGAGGAGGCAGTTGGCGGCGAACGAGCCGGGCTTGCGCGCATCCGGGCCGTACATCGCCATGGTCTCCTCGCTCTCATCGGAGAAGTCGGTGAGGTCGGGGACGGACATCTGCATGCGGTAAGCCATCTCATACTGCGCGATACGGGCCTGGATCTCCGGGTCGAGCGTCTCCTTGAACTCCTCCTCGTTGAGCCGGGCGACGAGGTCGAGCATCTTGCGTCGATCGGTGCGCGACACGCCGTCGGGGTCGCCCAGGTAGAGCACAGCGTCGTCGCCGGCTCGCAAACGGCAGCCCTGGTGCTCGCTCGGCAGGAACCCCGAGCCCCAGAAGCGCGCGCTCAGCGCCTGCATATTGCCGAGGCCCTGCGTGATGAGCACCACGAACGAGGGGAGGTTGGCGTTCTCTGAGCCAAGCCCGTACGACATCCACGCACCCATCGACGGGCGGCCCGGCTGCTCGTGCCCGGTCTGAAAGAACGTGATGCCGGGTTCGTGGTTGATCGCCTTCGTGTGCATGGAGTGGATGAAGCAGAGGTCGTTGGCGACCGAGCCGGTGTGTGGGATGAGCTCGGAGAGGTAGACGCCGTCCTGGTTGTTGCGCTGGCGTGTGAACTTGAACTTGGAGGGCGCGACGGGGAATCTCGCCTGGCCCGAGGTCATCGTGGTGAACCGCTGTCCCATGACGACCGAGTCGGGGAGGTCGGCGTCGAACTCCTCGTGGAGTTTGGGCTTGTAGTCGTAGAGGTCGAGCTGACTGGGCGCACCCTCCATGTGCAGGTAGATGACCTGCTTGGCCTTGGGCGCGAAGTGCGGCGGAACGACCCGCGGGCGACCGACCGAGGGGTCGGGGTTGATCGTGGGCCCGCCGATCGGAGGCATGCCCATCGCGCTCGCGGGCCCGACGAGCGACCCGAGCGCGGCGGCGCCGAGCCCGGCGCCGAGGGTGGAGGCGGCCGAGCGGAAGAAGCGCCGGCGTGTCATGTTGAGCAGATAGCGCTCAAGGTCGTCGTTGCCGTGCGCACGGAACTCACTCATCGCACTCTCCTACCGCTTCGTGATCGCGGCGTCGCTCGCCATGATGGCGCTGGTGATCATCGTCCAGGCGGCGAGTTCGCCGTGGTCAACATCGTCCGGGGTCATCGACATGCCGATGTCGACCAGGCTTGACGCGTCGTCGCCACCCTCGGCGTAGCGCTCGCGGAAGTAGGTGAGCGCCCGCTCCATCGCTTCGCGCCGGTCGGCGTCGGGCGTACGGGCGGCGCAGAGGCGGTAGGCGTAGTCGATGCGCGCGTCGTCACCCTCGGCCTCGCGCAGCACGCGGGAGGCGGCGGCGCGGGCCGCTTCGACGAACTGATCGTCGTTCCACAGCACGAGGGCCTGGAGCGGCGTGTTGGTGCTCATCCGGCGAACGGTGCAGAACTCGCGCGTCGGCGCGTCGAGGGTCAGCATCGCGGGGGGCGGGGCGGCGCGCTTCCAGTAGGTGTACATCGAACGGCGCCAGAGGTCCTCGCCCTTGCCCAGCTCGAAGAGGCGCGTGTTGGACTGAATCATCGCGACTTCGCGCCAGAGCCCCTCGGGCTGGTAGGGCTTGACACTCGGGCCCCCCATCTTCTCCACGAGCAACCCCGCGGCGTAGAGCGCCTGGTCGCGGATCTCCTCGGCCGTAAGACGCTGACGCGGGTAGTACGCGAGCAAGCGGTTCTCCGGATCGATCGCGACCGCGTCCCGGCTTTGGCGAGAGTCCTGGCGATAGGTCGAGCTCGTGACCATCAAGCGGAGCATGTGGTGGATATCCCACCCCGAATCGCGGAACTCGACAGCGAGCCAGTCGAGCAGCTCCGGGTGCGTGGGCCATTCGCCCTGCATGCCGAAGTCTTCCTGCGTGCGCACGATGCCCTCGCCGAAGAGCATGGCCCAGAAGCGGTTGATCGTGACGCGCGCGGTGAGCGGGTTGTCGTCGGACATGATCCACTCGGCGAGCCCGAGGCGGTCGTTGGGCATGCTCTCGGAGAGTGAGCCGAGCGAGACGGGCACGGTGCGCGAGACCGGGCGGTCTCTATCCGGATGGTCGTACTGCCCACGCGTGAGCACGAAGGTCTCACGGGGCGTTTCGAGCTCCTTCATCACCATCGTGCGCGGGATCTGGGCGTCGAGGTCGGCGATCTCCTGTTCGCGCATCGCGATCGCTTCGGTGATCTCGCGGTAGCGCGGCGAGTACTTGGTCCGCCACGCATCGACCGCGCCGGACATGCGAAAATCGGTCTGGGCGGACTCGGGCAGCAACGCGGTGACGATCGGTCGAGGCACCGCGTCTGCTTCGGTCGAGCGGGTGTAGATGCCCGATGGGCCGCCGGTGTTCACGATCTTGTAGACAAGCGTGTTGCGGCCCGGCGTCAGTGTGACGGTCGCGCTGTCCTGATCGGGTGCGACGCCGCGCTCGGTGCGGTTGGCGAAGGCCTCCTCGCCGTTGACGAACAAGCGGATGCCGTCGTCAGACCCGAGGGAGAGATCGACTTCGCGCGCGGTGGGCGCGTAGACCTCCCATGCGACGTAGTCGACGGAGATGCCGTCGCTGAGCGCACGCGTGGCGCCTTCGCGGATGGCAAGATCGAACGCCCACGCCTTGTCGTCGAAACGCTGGCTGAGGTCGAGCGCCTTGACCGACTCCGGCCCGAAGGGCGTATCAAAGACGGTGTCACGGTCGCGGGTCGTGAATGGGCCGACCTTGTAGAACCCTGCGCCGGCGATCGGCAGGTGCGCAAGCCCGGCATCGTCTATCGACGCCATGGAGAGACGTACGCGCCCGAATGTGTGCTGGGCGTAGACCGACTCGTAGCGCAGGGTGAAGACCAACTCTGTGCCACCCTCGTAGCCGAACGCCTCGTCGGCGAGCAGGAGCGCAACGCGACCCTGCGGCCCTTCCCCACCATCGAAATGGGCGCCGACCGCCCAGCCGCGCATGGGCGAGGGGTCGAGCACGTTCTCGACGTGGTAGTCGCCGTTGTCTTGCTCGACATCGGCCCAAGCCCACATGAAGGACACCTCTCGGCGCTCCTGCGGGTCAGCGATCGACACCGCTTCGAGTTCGATGGCGGAGATAACAACATTGCCGTTGGGCGCGCGTCCGACGCGACCGTAAGGGAGCGACTCGTCGGTCAATGCCTCGAGAGCGACCAAGCGAAGATCGGTCGCTTCGGTGCGCATGCGGATGGTGTGGACGTCCTTTGCTGGATTGGGGCCGGAGGCGAGGACCGAGCCGTCGTCCTTGATCTCCAGGACGGAGTCGGTGGACGATTCGGCGCTCTCGACTTCGATGCCGCCCCCGGGCACCACCCAATGCACCCCCGAAGTCTCCGCGAGACCCGCGAGGTAAGCCTCGCGTTGGGCATCCTCCTCGGCGTTGGGCGCGTCGCGGTCGGCGGCGAGGAGAGCAAGGGAATCCCGCAGTGCTTCCATTTTGCTCTGCTGCTCGTCGCTTGGCACAGCGATGAACGGCTCGTACGCCCGCTGCGGGTTCTGCGTCTGCGAGTAGAGACCCGGCTCGTCGTTGGAGTTAAAGAACGCGAAGAGTCCGTAGTAATCCTCCATCGTCACGGGGTCGAACTTGTGATCGTGGCAGCGCGCGCACCCGAACGTGAGGCCGAGGAAGACCGAGCCGGTGGTGTTCACACGATCGACGGCGTACTCGACGAGATACTCCTCCGCGATCACGCCGCCTTCGTCGGTAGTGACGTGGTTGCGGTTGAACCCACTCGCGACCTTCTCGGCGAGCGTCGCATCGGGGATGAGATCGCCCCCGAGTTGGTCGATGACAAACTCGTCGAACGGCATGTTGTCGTGGAACGCGCGCAGCACCCAGTCTCGCCAGGGCCAGATGGAACGCCCGTTATCCATGTGGATGCCGGAAGTGTCTGCGTAGCGAGCGAGATCGAGCCAGGGCGCGGTCATGTGCTCGGCGTAGCGCGTCGCGTAAGGCTCTTCGGTGAGCAGGCGATCGACCCAGCGCTCGTACCGGTCCGGACGTTGGTCGGCGAGGTAGGCGTCGATCTCGTCGGGTGTGGGCGGAAGGCCGGTGAGATCGAGGAACACGCGCCGGAGCAAGATCTCGGGCGGCGCGTCCTTCG
>JAUIFD010000090.1 GCA_030429485.1 Phycisphaerae bacterium
TCAAGGCGGGCGGGCGCCCGGTGCGCTCGCGCGTGGGGCACGTCTTCATGAAGGGCGCGCTCGCCGATGAGAGCGGCGCCTTTGGCGGTGAGCTCTCCGGGCACTTTTACTTCCGCGACAACTTCAACGCCGACTCGGGCGCGATCGCGATGGCGACCGTGCTCTCTGTGCTCGCCGAATCCGACAAGCCGCTCAGCAAGCTCATCAAGCCGATCAAGCGGTACGTGCAGTCCGGCGAGATCAACTTCGAGAACGAAGAGAAGGACGAGGCGCTCGCGATCCTCCGCGAGGAGTTCGCGATGCGCGCCGATATCGACGAGCTCGACGGCGTGACCATCGACTGCTTCAACCGCGAGGGTTGGTGGGCGAACATCCGCAAGAGCAACACCGAGCCGCTGCTTCGGCTCAACGCCGAGGCGAAGGACGAGGAGACGCTGCGGGCGGCGCTCGCGGAACTCAAGCCGCACCTTGGGACGCAGGTCGATCACTGATCCAGCTCGTGCCACTGACCTGCTCTGAGGTCAGTGTTCATGCGGACGCGACCACCGAAGACACTGACCTCGGAGCAGGTCAGAGTCTCAGTGCGCCACTGATCAAGTCACCGATGCACGCACATCGTTTACCAATGTCCCGATCCCCTCGATCTCGACCTCGACTGTGTCGCCGTCACGGAGCCATCGTGGCGGCGTGCGCCCTGCGCCAACGCCCGAAGGCGTCCCCGTCAGCAGCACGGTGCCCGGGTGAAGCGTTGCGCCGCGCGAGAGCTCCGCAATTAGGCGCGCAACCGGGAAGATCATCTCAGAGGTCGACGCTTCCTGCATCACCTCGCCGCCTATGCGCGTGCGGATCGTCAACGACTGCGGGTCGGTGATCCGTCCCGCGTGCGCGACCTCCGGCCCGATCGGACAGAACCCGTCGAAGCTCTTCCCACGGCAGAACTGCCCGCCCGCGCCCTGCTTCTGCCACCAACGCGCCGAAACATCGTTCGCGCACGCGTAGCCGAGCACGTGCCCGAGCGCGTCTTCTTCCGCCACGTCCTTCGCGGTGCGTCCGATGATGACCGCGAGTTCGCCCTCATAGTCCACAGCCCCCGCGCCCGTCTCCGCCGCGAGGCACGCCGCGGGAAGCTCGATCGTGTCGCCGGAGAGCGCGACCGACCAGGGCGATTTCACGAAGATCAACGGGCGATCGGGCGGCGCCGCGCCCATCTCGGCCGCATGGTCGGCATAGTTGCGACCGATGCCGATGAAGTAGCGCAGCGGCACCAGCTCGCCGTTCACACGCTCGACCGAGACGCCGAACTCATCACGCAGGAGTCTCATCCGATTACCTCCGGGTCAGTCGGCGGGCAGAGCCCCGCCGCAGATGCCCTCCCGTAGAGCTCGCGCAGGGCGTTGCGCCCCCGCTCGCCCATGTCTTCCGTCAGGTCTGAAACATACATCGAGAGATACCGATCGACGAGCGCGTCGTCGTGCCACTCCTCGCGGCCTGCCGCGTGGAGGCGGAGGTAGCGCTTGGAGTCATCAAGGTTTGTGCGCGCATGATGCACCGACGCGTGGAGCAGGAGGGCGACCTCGTCGCACGCACCATCGCCGAATCGCGCATCGAGATCACGCCGAATGACGTTGAGCCCGAGGGGAAGGGGGAGCAGGGTCTGACCATCCCACCATTGCCCAAGATCGAGCACAGGGCGGAGCCCGAGGTCGGCGAAGGTGAGCTGCGCCTCGTGGATGAGCAAGCCCGCAGCGGCGCGCCCTTCCGCGACCGCACCCGGAATCTCCGCGAACGGGAGTTCGTCGACACGCGGAAGCGTCTCCCCAGCGTGAGAGGAAGCGGACAGCGCGAGCGAGAGCGTGAGAAACGCGGTCGTGTTGCGCCCCGGGATCGCGAGCACGCCGCCGCCGCGCAGCACCGCCGCCAGCGAATCCAGATCGCGGATGCGCGAGTCCTCCCGCACGACGACCTTCGGCCCGTACCCCTCGCCGAACGACCCGCCGCACGCGGTGATGAGCCACTTGTCGGCGAGGCGCGGGTAGGCCGCGGCCGAGATGGCGGTGATGTCGAACGACTCGTCCCCCGCGAGGGCTGCCTTGTTGAGCGTCTCGACGTCGTCACCCCGTGTGACAAAGCGGAACCGCCCGGTGTCGATCGCCGGCTCCCCGCGCGTGCCGGGCACGGGCTCGCCCGACGCGTCGCGCATGCCGGTGAGCGGCCACCACATCACGAGGTCGTCGGAATCCGGAGAGTGGGCGAGGCGAAGGGTGATCACGGGCAAGCGTAGAGCACCCTTCCGCACAGGGCACGAAGCAACGGGGCCCTACCGTTGGCCATGCGCCGCGTGGTGACGCCCGAACTGATGGACGACCCGAAGGTCGATCGCGGCGAGCTCGATCGGTCGCTCGGGTACATCCGGGCCGTGAACCGTCGCTTGGGCGGGCAGCGGGCGCTGCTCTCCACGCTGGAGCGTTGGCGAGGGCGATTGCCGAAGCGGGAGATCACGCTCCTCGATATCGCGACCGGGTCGGCAGACCTGCCCATCGCAGCGGTGGAGTGGGCCGAAGCCCGCGGCATCGATCTCCGCGTCGTGGGCGTGGACGTGCATGAGACGACGCTCGACCTGGCGCGCGAGCATGTCGCACGCCATCCCAAAGCGGCGGACCGCATAGAGCTCAACGTCGCGGACGCGTTCACCCTGGTCGACACCCACGGCCCGGGCTCGTTCGACATCGTCCACGCCGGGCTCTTCATCCATCACCTGCCTGAACTGCGCGCTCTGACCATGCTGCGCATCATGGACCGCCTCTCGCGCCTCGGCGTCGTGTGGAACGATCTCGTGCGCACGCCCGTTGGATACGCTGCGATCCACGCCATGACACTCGGCAAGCCGGAGATCGTACGACACGACGCCCGCGTCTCCGTGCGCGCGGGGTTCACGAAGGGCGAAGCGGTCGACATGGTGCGTCGGGTCGGGTGGGAAGAGCCCGAGTACCGGTGGAGCGTGTTCACGCACCGCTTCACGCTCACGTCGTGGAAGGACGAGGCGTGATCGACGCGGCGATCATCGGGGGCGGCCCGGCGGGATCCGCCGTGGCGATCGAGCTTGCTCGCGCCGGTATGCAGGTTGTGGTGTTCGAAGCCCGCGCGTTCCCCAGGGTCAAGCCGTGCGGCGAGTTCATCTCCCCCGCGGGCGCCGACGATCTGGAATCGCTCCTCCCGGTGCGCGAGCTGATCGGCGCGGGCGCACGCCAATGCCACGAACTGCACATCCAGGTTGGTAGGGGATCACGTGCGCGCAGCGTGTGCTGGACGATGCCGCGCCCGGCATGGGTGCTGTCGCGCGCCACGCTCGACGCGCTGCTCCTCGACCGCGCGCGCGAAGCGGGGGCAGACGTGCGCTCACCCGTGCGCGTGCGTGACGTGGAGTACGCCGACGCGTGCGTCCGCGTGCGCACGGATGCGGGCGCCACCGAGGCGCGCGTGGTGATTCACGCGGACGGCTCGGGACGGTTCGACCCGCTCGGCCCGACGCCGACCGATCCGGACCTGCTCGGCCTCAAGTGTCACGTCGAGCCCGCGCGCCCCGCGACAGGGCTCTGGATGCACGCGGCCCCGGGCGCGTACATCGGGCGCATCGCCGTGGAGGGCGGGCTCGAGACGTGCGCGCTCGCGTGCCGAAAGCCGCTCGTCAGCGCCGCGAACGGCGACTTCGACGCGCTCGTGCGCTCGCTCTGTCCGGCGTTCGAGCCCGACGCACGGGTCGGCGAGTGGCACGCGTGCGGCATCGCGCGGTCGCGGTATCGAGGAACGGGCCACTCACGCTCGTTCCGCGTCGGCAACGCGGCAGCCGCGACCGACCCCGTCGGCGGCGAGGGCATCGCCAGCGCGCTCTGGAGCGGACGCCTGCTCGGCGCGATGCTCTCGGGGATCGGGAGGACTGCGGACGACTTCGCGGGAGTGCAAACCGACTTCGCTCGTGCATATCGAGGGCGTCTGCGCACCCGCCTTCCCGCCTGCCGGGCGGCCGCCGAGACGCTCATGCACCCGCGCCTTGTTGGCGCGGTCGTCCGGGTGTGGCGCGTGCCGGGGCTCGCGAACGCCACGATCGGACCGTGGTACGCGCTTACGGGCAAGTTGGCGGGTGCCGCACGCTAGTTGTCGCTGGCGTATCGATTGAGGAAGCTGAAGAAGTCGTTGGTGTTGATCGACCCGTCGCCGGTTACATCGGCGTTGGGATCATCGGCGGCGTAGAGCGCGAGGAACGCGAAGAAATCGTTGGTATCGGTCGTGCCGCTCGCATCGAGATCGCCCGCGCCCGAGTGCGTGAGCGGCGTGGACGAGGCCTGTGCGAATCGCACGACGGCGTAGGCATCCGTGCGATCACCCGCGCCGCCGCACGCGCTGCCGGCGCCGAAGTCCTGGATCGCGATGGAGGGGACGCCATCGGCGTAGGTGGCGTCGGTCGCGGTGAGCTGGGCGGGGGGGAAGGGCTCGCCCGGTCGCCACACGCGCGCCGACACCACCCCGCCGAACACGTCGAGCTGCACGATGAACTCCTCGTCGGGCGTGTACCCCATCTGGACATTGCCAGCACCGAGGTAGATGATCGCGCCGAGGCGGTCGCCGCGGAACAGCTCGACGCGCCCGTCGCCGCACGTCGAGAATGACGCGACGTACCCCTTGATGCCCGTCGCCTCATCGGCGAACGCGACGGTGAAGCGCCCGGGACCGTTGACCGCGCGCATGCGCGCACGGACTGAGGCGCCGGCCGGGAAGTAGCTCGCGACTCGTGGCGAGGAGATCGGTCCGGCGGTGGGGTCCATCGAGACAATCAGGTCGCCATCCACGACGCTGAACGCGCCGCCAAAGGCGGGCGAGAGTGTCCACGTGACGGGCGAGGAGTCCGTCGCGCTCCCGTCCTGAAAGTCGTCGAGCCAGTCCTGGGCGAGCGACGCGCTGGCGCACGCGGCGACAAGAACAGCGGCGCGAGGAAGAGTCTGCATGTCCGCACCTTTCTGCGGTCGAAGTGATCGCACACCGAAGTGCCCGGTGTGCCCCACACCCCTCGCGAGAACGCCGCACATTCGCTACCGACCGGTCGCCAGGCGAACCAGAACGCTCGACGCCTGCTCCAAGCCGACGCGCCCCGGACCGGCGCAGATCACTCGTCCGTTGGCGGTGTCGACGATCTTCACGACGCCCGTCTCGCCGCCAAGCGGGGTCAGCAGCGCGCTGCGCAGGTGGAGCTCGTCGACGCGCGCCTCTGCTGCCTCGCGCCGATCGCCCGTCACGTCGAGCTTGACGAACTGAGCGCGGTCCGCGAACTCCGTCGCGAGACGCTCAAACGCCGGCGTTGTCACGCGAGCGATCGGGCACAGCTCGTGGTCGAACGTGATGACCACCACGCCCTCGGGTGACAGATCGAGCGCTCCGTCAGGGGGCGCGATAATCGGCTGGGCCGCCCGAGCGCGCGTGAGGAGCTCGAGCGTTTCATCGGCGTCCCATCGCGCGGCTTCCAGCTCCGCGTGCGTCGCGTCGAGGCGCGCGGTGGTGGCGAGCGCCCATGCGCCGAGCACGGCGCTGAGCGCGAGGCACGCCGCGAGGAGCAGCATCCTCGCGAAGACCCCGTTCCCGTGCGCGGGTGCTCTCGTGGACGCAAGGCGTCGTTCCAGACGCGCACGATCAGAGGCGTCCATCTGCGGATGCGGGACATCCGGGCCCAGATCGCGGAGCAGGGCGTCGAACCGGCGGTCATCGTCGAGCTCTGGGAAGGTCATGGCTCGCCCTCCATCTGCGAGAGTGCCGCGCGCAGGCGGGCGCGCATCCGATACAGGCGTGATTCGACGCTCTTCGCCGAGGTGCCGAGGTCGACCGCGATCGCCGCGTGCGAGCGCCCGGCCCGGTAGAACGCGTAGAACAACTCCTGGTCGCTCTGGTCGAGCTCGGTGAGCGCGAGGAAGAGCGTGCGCACGAGCGTCAGGCGCTCGCCCGCGTCATCGTTGTTGTGCCCGGGGGGCACCTGGTGCGGGCGTACGCTGGCGAGGCCTTGGATCGCGCGGCGCCCCCGGCTCCGTTGGCGCACCTCACGCCGAACGAGATTGCGGACGATCCCGCGCAGCCAAGCCCGCTGGATGGACGGGCGCTCCGGCGGGGCCGCGTGGTCCAACGCGATGCGGATCGCCTGCTGCACCGCGTCGAGCGCCATGTGCGAATCTCCACCGACGCGCGCCGACGCAAACCTGTACAGCGCATCGAGTTCCTCGGACGCGGTCCGGGCGATGGGCGCGCGCGCGTCGCCGTTGTCCGGGCCCTCGGCAGGCGGACAGTCCGGGAACCGAGCCCCGTTCGGCGTTTGGGTCATTCCGAATCCAAAGCTCCAGCGGCCTCCTGACGGCGTCGGACAAAGGTGCCCGAAGCCCGGCGCGCCCCTCGCGCCCTTTGTCTGCATGATCGGGCGGGTAGTGGGTCAGTTTCAAACTGACCCACTACCCGAGCACGCCCGTGCCGCTCGGCCGGTCCCGGGAGCCGCACCCCGATCCCTATCCTCTCCCGTGCCCGTACTTGCAGCGACCAATATTCGGCATTCCTACGGCGATCGGGTGATCCTCGATGGCGTCTCCCTCTCCGTCGAGGACGGCGAGCGGATCGGCGTCGTCGGACGCAACGGCGGCGGCAAGACCACCTTCATGCGCACGCTGATCGGCGCCCTCAAGCCCGATGTTGGGGATGTGAGCATTCAGCGGGGCAAGCGCATCGGGTACCTCGCCCAGGAGATGGGGCTCGATTCTTCGCGGACGGTGATCGAGGAGGCGAGGTCGGCGTTCGCGGAGGTTGAGCGCCTGCACGATCAGCTTGAGCGGGTGCATCACGACATGGGTGACGCGTCGGGCGATGCGCTGCAGAAGCTGCTCAAGCGGCAGGCGGATCTCGAGCACCGGATCGAGGCAGCAGGCGGGTACAACACCGAGCACCGGGCTGGAGCGGTGCTGCACGGGCTTGGGTTTACCGATGCGCAGTTCGGGATCGCGGTGGGCGGGCTTTCAGGCGGGCAGAAGTCGCGGCTTGCGCTCGCGAAGGTGCTGCTCGAGGGCCCGGACGTGCTGCTCCTCGACGAGCCAACGAACCACCTGGATATCGACGGGCGCGTGTGGCTCGAGGGGTTTTTGAATGACGAGTTTGGGGGCGCGGTGATCCTGATCTCGCACGACCGGCGCCTGCTCGATCATGTGGTGCATCGGATCGTGGAGGTGGAGCGCGGCAGGCTGATCGACTATCCGGGCAACTATGCGAAGTTTCGCGAGCTGCGCGCCGAGCGGCGCGAATCGCAGATGCGCGCATGGGAGAAGGAGCAGACGCGGTTCAAGCGCGAAGAGGCGTTTATCCGGAAGTACAAGGCGGGGCAGCGGGCGAAGCAGGCGCGGGGGCGCGAGGCGCGGCTCGACCGCGAGAAGGAGGGCTCGGAGCTTGAGCGCCCGCTCGAGCTCGATGCGTTCCGATTTGAGCTCCCCAAAGCGGAGCGGACGGGGGACCTGGTCGTGGTGGCGCGCGGGCTCTCGAAGGCGTACACGAGCGAGGACGGGAAGACGCGGACCCTCTTTGATGATCTGGACGTGACGATCGGGCGGGGCGAGCGCTGGGGGGTGATCGGGCCGAACGGTGCGGGCAAGACCACGCTTGTGCGCTGCATGCTGGGCGAGCTTGAGCCCGACGCGGGGAGTTCGAAGCTCGGCTCGCGGGTGGTGACGGGGTATTTCACGCAGACGCGCGTGGATATGCGCGATGATCTGACGGTCGTGCGGTATTTGCAGAAGCGGATCCGCGACGACAACGACGGGCTCTTGATGAGCGAGCAGCAGGCGCGCGATCTGGCGGGGGCGTTTCTGTTTTCGGGGCGCGATCAGGAGAAGGAGCTCGGGGTAATGTCGGGCGGCGAGCGCACACGGGCGGCGCTGGCGGCGCTGCTCGCGAGCGCGAAGAACCTGCTTGTGCTCGACGAGCCGACGAACCACCTGGACATCCCGTCCGCCGAGCGCCTGGAGGTGGCGCTCGCGGGCGAGGCTGGCTTTGAGGGGACGCTCATCCTGATCTCGCACGACCGTGCGCTCATCGACGCGACGTGCGATCGCCTGCTCGTGCTCGATGGCAAGGGCGGGTGCCGGGTGTTTCTGGGGAACTACACGGAGTGGGTGGAGAGTGAACTGGGGGCAATCGGGCCCGCTGCCCAGGTGAGGGAGGGGAACGCGCCAACCGCTCCGCTCGGCTCGGCCCCTCGTTCGCGCGACGCGCTCTCGGGTGGGCGTCATGGCGACGCCGGGGCGGAGCCGAAGCCGAAGGCTCGCGCGAAGAGCAAGTTCTCCTGGATGCGCGACGAGCAGGTGGAGGCGAAGGTCGAGGAGTTGGAAGCGTCGCTTGCTCGGGTCGATGCGGCGCTGGGTGAGCCCGAGGTCTGGACCGACGCGATCCGGGCGGCACAACTCAACGATCAGAGGGCGGAGTTGAAACGCGAGCTCGACGAGATCGAAGAAGAGTGGCTGCGGCGGATGGAATGAGGCCAAGGCGCAACGGCGCCGCGACAACGGAGGGGCCATGGCGAAGCGACGAGATGACCCGATGGCGGCGTACGACACGATCGCGGACACCGTCGGCGGTGTGCCCAATCTGCGTCCGAAGGACAACCTCTACCAGCTCATCGCGATCGTTGTGGGCGCGTTGCTCGGCGCCGGAGGCGGGGCGATCTTGGTGGCGGTGATGGGATGGGACCTGCCGGTCTGGGTGGGCGCGATCCTGGGCGGCATCGTCGGCGTCATCGGCGGCACGTTTGTCAGCGGGATCGTGCTGCTGGTGCTGGGGTGGGTGCGCGCGGCGCAGGGCAAGTAGTGCGTAAGTCCGGTGGTCGGCGTGCTTAGCGAGCGTCTTCGATGGCCTTCAGCCTCGCGATCAGCTCCTCGATGTCCTCCTCCAGGTTCGGGTTGTAGAGCCCGATGACGGTGCGGTCGGGGGCGACGAGGATGAGGCGCGAGGGGTGGAGGATGTTGGACATGGTGGAGCCGTCGGCGAGCGCGATGCGGTTGGCCTGGCTTGGGTCTTCGGAGAGGTTGAACTGGAGCGACTGTGTGGCGATCTCGTGGATGACGTCGGACTCGCCGGTGAGGAAACTCCAGCGGGCGTGATCGATGCCGAAGCCCGCGGCGTACTGGCGGAGGCGGGCGGGCGTGTCATGCTCGGGATCGACGGAGATCGAGACGAAGTTGATGTCTGATCCCGCCGCGGCGGTGTAGACGCGGTGCATCTGCGCGGTCATGGTCGGGCAGATGAGCACGCAGTGCGTGAAGATGAACGAGAGCACCGTCGGGTGGTCTTCGAAGATTGTCTGATCGACGGGGTTGCCGTCTTGATCGACGAGATTGAACTCGGGAACGAGGAGCTTGTAGTCGACGAGCGTGGGTGTGGGCGCGAGCGGGCTTTCCCGATCGAACTGGAATGCGGTGGCGGCCGGGATGATCGGTGACTCATCGGGCGTGTCGGTGGTGGGGTTGGGGTCGGCTCCGCCCTGATTGATCTCCGCGCCGTCGGTGAACTCGCGGTTGGGACGTTCCCCTTGGACGTGCGAGCCGCCCGGGTTTGGCACGGGCTGGGGTTGGTTCTGCTGGGCGCGGAGGTTGAGGTAGAGCACGATGGACGCGATCAGCCCGATGCCGGAGATGATCACGACAGCGACGAGGGCCTTGAACATGGGGGATCCTACTGCTCAGAGGACGGCGTGCAAGAACGCGTCGATGAGCAGCCCCGCAAAGAGCAGCGGGAGCACGAGGATCGACGCGATGAACAGTGCTCGGGCTCGGGCATCGGTGGGCGCACCGGCGAAGCGGGTGGAGAGGTAGAGCATCGGCGCGACGCTCGCGATCGCGACCAGGGCGTAGACCCACCCCGTGAGGTCGGGGGCGATGAAGAGCGGGACGATGGCGGAGCACGCGAAGAGGACGGTGGTGAGCGGGAGCGCGGCGCGCGTGAGGCGCCCCGAAGGGTCGGCGACGGGGAGCACGCGCATGCCGCCCGCGGCATAGTCCGCTCGATAGACCCAGGCGAGGGCGAAGAAGTGTGGCAACTGCCACGCGACCATGAGCCAGAAGAGCGCTTGCCCGCCCGGGGCGAGGAGGGCGCCGCCGGCGGCGGTCCACCCGATGAGCGCGGGCAGCGCGCCGGGGACCGTGCCGATGACGGTGGACCACACGGTGACGGGTTTGCTCGGCGTGTAGATCGCGACGTAGACGAGTGCGCTCGCGAGCGCGAGCGCTGCCGGCATGAGTCCGACGACGAGCCAGAGCAGGGCGACACCCGCGGCGACGAGCGCCGCGCCGAATCGCCAGACCGTGCCGGGTGTGAGGCGTGAGGAGGGGATGGGACGGGCGAGTGTGCGACGCATGCGCGCGTCGCGCTCGCGCTCGAGCCATTGATTCAGCGAGTTGGCGCCGCCCGCGGCGAGCGCGGTGCCGACGAGGCAGGCGAGGAACGCGCCCCCGGCGTGCCAGAACGGGCCGAGCCCGCCCGCGCCCCAGAGATGGAGGGCAGCCAGCGCAAAGCCGATGGCGGCGGTGAGCGCGACCATGCGGGTGATGCCGGGCTTCGTGGTTTCGATGAGGGCGCGCGCGAGGGAGATCGCGTCGGAGGGCGCGCGAGGTGCGAGGTCGGCCGCGGGGGCGTGAAGGCGCGTCATCGCCGCGACCCCGGCGTTCGATCAGACTGGAACGGTTGCGATCGCACAGGAATCAGTGGGAGTCTAGGGCCTCGATCAGCGACCGCGGCAGACCGAGCGGGGCGAGGCGGATGCGGCCGACGTGGCTTGCGGCATTGGGGGCCGTGAGCCCGCGTTTGAGGACGCCGAAGGTGATGGTCTCGTCGGCGATGACGCAGGGGTCGAGCACCTGGCCCGAGTCGGCGTCGAGCCCGGACGGGGTGTCGGCGGTGATGACCCACGCTCCGTGGTTGCGGGCGGCGAGGGCGTGTTCGATGAGGGGGACGACCGGGCCTTCCGGGGGTCGCGAGAGCCCGGTGCCGAGGATGGCGTCGATGACGATCGCGGGGAGGGCCTGGGTCGGGGCTGCGAGGAGGGGGAGGTTTGCGGCCTGGAGGGCGGCGGCCTGGAGCGCGGCGTCGCCTTTGTATGGGGCGGATTCGGGATCGACGCAGCTCACAACCTCGACTTCGATGTGGAGCCCGTCGAGTCGGCGGGCGAGGGCGAGACCGTCGCCGCCGTTTTGCCCCGGGCCGCAGAGGATGCGGACGAGCCCCGGGCCCGAGGCGTCAAGGCGTTCGAGGACGGCTTGCTCGAGCCCGGCGGCTGCGGACTCCATGAGCACGATCGTCGGAAGCCCGAGGCGCTCGACCGCGAGACGATCGAGTCGGCGCGCCTGCTCTACGGTGTGCGCCCGGGCTGGGGGATCGGTGAGCACGGGCGAGTGTATGGGGCGGGGGAGTAGGCTGCGGGTGTGATGGCGGTGTTGTTGTTGGCGTTGGCTTTGTTTGCGCTGGCGGGCGCGGCGTATTGGTGCGTGGTGGTGTTGCATGTCGTGCGCGCATGGGTGCGGCATCCGACGGCGCGGGCGGGGCTCGGGCTGGGGGCGGTAATTGATCGCGTGTGTGTCGTTGTGCCGGCGCACAACGAGGCGGCGCAGGTCGGAGATCTTGTGCGCTCGCTCAAGGCGCAGACGCATGAACGGCTGACGGTGGTGCTTGCGCTCGATCGGTGCACCGATGGCACGGGCGAGGCGGCGCGGGCGGCGATCGATGGTGATGCGCGTTTCGAGATCGTTGAGATCACCGAGTGTCCTGAGGGGTGGGCGGGCAAGGTGCATGCGGTGCATCGGGGGATGGAGTGTTCGGCATCGGCGCGCGAGGCGGATGTCGTGGTGTTTGCCGACGCGGACACTGTCTTTGATCCGGAGTGTGTGCGCGCGTGCGCGGCGCTGCGTCGGGATCGGGGTGCAGCGCTTCTGAGCTTGATCTCGACGATGACGTTTGACCGGTGGTTTGAGCGGGTCGCGCAGCCGGCGTGCGGGATCGAGCTGTTGCGGCAGTATCCGCCCGAGCGGGCGAGCCGCGCGGAGCGTCGGCGGGCGTTCGCGAACGGGCAGTTCATGATGTTTGACGCGGCGGCGTATCGCGCGATTGGCGGGCATCGGGAGGTGCGGGAGGCGCTGCTCGAGGACATCGAGCTCGCGAGGCGCGTGCGCGATGCGGGGCTCGGGGCGCTGGTGGTGCTTGCTGATGGACTTGTGACCTGTCGGATGTATGCGTCGTGGGCGGAGTTTCGGCGGGGATGGAAGCGGATCTATACCGAAGCGGCGACGCGGCGCGATGATCGCTTGGCGCGCTCGGGGTGGATGGTGCGGCTCACGGGGCTTGGCTTCGCGCTCGGGGGCTTGGGGGCGACGCTCACGGGGGCCGCGGCGTGGAGCGATGCACCGGTGCTCGGCCCGGTGGCGGCGTGGTCGGGGGTGGCGTGCCTGCTCGCGATGACGCTCGGCGTGGGGCTCGCGTATGGGCGCGGGCGGGTGCCTTTGTGGCTTGTGCCGACCTATCCGATCGGAGCGTGGCTCGCGGGATCGATCCTGCGGGAGGCGTCGGGCGATCTCCGGGCGAACCGTCCGACGGAGTGGGCGGGGCGCACGTACGCGCGCGAGCGCCGCGGGTAGGGCGCAGACAGCAGGGGTGGGGTAGGCTCTGGCATGCGCCGAACGCGACGCGTGGAGTTTGACGAGGTGCGGTTCGAGATGGCGCCGCTGTTGGACGTCGTGTTTTTGCTGTTGACGTTCTTCATGTTCGCCATGCTGGTGCTGGTGCGGACCGACGCGATCGATCTGGACCTGCCGGCGCTGGACGCGGGCGCGCAAGCGGAGCCGGTGGAGGCGATCCGCGTGACGCTGGAGGCGGACGGCACGGTGATGGTCGACGGGAACGCCTCGCAAGACGGCGATTGGGCGGGGCTCTTCGACGCGGTGCGACTGGAGAAGCCGGAGGCGCCGGTGCATCTGTTCGTGGATCAGCGCGGGGAGCGTCGCGACCTGCTCGACCTGACGGCGATGGGCGTGCGCGATGTTCGGCTGATGGGTGCTGTGGATCGCGGGGAGGACTTGGGGGGGTAGCGGAGCACTGACTTCAAAGTAGGTCAGTGGCACGGGTGGTGCTCGCCTTGAGCGGCGTGGTGGTGCTTCGTAGCCTATGGGCAGGAGGTCTCGATGCCGACGATCAGCCAGCCGTTCAATCTGATGGGGTGGATTGAGGATCATCCGGAGGTGTTCAAGCCGCCCGTGATGAACAAGCAGTTTTATAAGGAAGCGGACGATGTGATCGTGTTCGTGTCGAAGGGCCCGAACACGCGGAACGACTATCACGTGAACCCGACGGAAGAGCTTTTCTATCAGCTCAAGGGCGACATCGTCGTGCGGATCCGTCCTTCGGTGCACGAAGGCGGCGAGGACAAGCCGCGGGACGTGGTGATCCGCGAGGGCGAGATGTGGCTCTGTCCGCGTTGGGTGCCTCACCGTCCGCAGCGACCCGACGGCACGCTCGGGCTGATCGTCGAGTTTCCGCGCGTGATCGAGGGGCAGACGTACGACGACGGCCTGCGGTGGTACTGCCCCCAGTGCGATCACCTCGTGCATGAGGCGCACTTCCGCCTTGCGCACATCGACAAGGACCTGCACGTGGTGATGGACGATTTCTGGAACGGACCCGAGGCGGGGCGGACATGCCCCGAGTGCGGGTACGTGATCACGCGCGCGCCGGAGTTCACCTTTCCGGAGCACATCGAGGCGTAGGGCCATCTGACGCGGGGACATC
>JAUIFD010000284.1 GCA_030429485.1 Phycisphaerae bacterium
TCGTTCATCTCGATGGCGGGGATCATCTCATTCTCCGGGTATGACGGCTCGGTCTATCTGATGGGATGGACGGGCGGGTATGTGCTCTTGGCGCTCCTGCTCGCGCCGTATCTGCGGAAGTTCGGCAAGTTCACCGTGCCGGACTTCGTCGGCGATCGGTACGCGTCGAACGTCGCGCGTGTGGTCGCGGTCGTGTGCGCGATCTTCGTGAGCTTCACCTACGTCGCCGGGCAGATGCGGGGCGTGGGGGTCGTCTTCTCCCGCTTCCTCGAGGTCGATATCGACTACGGCGTGTACATCGGGATGGGGCTCGTGTTCCTGTACGCCGTCACGGGCGGGATGAAGGGGATCACCTACACGCAGGTCGCGCAGTACTGCGTGCTGATCTTCGCGTTCATGGTGCCGGCGATCTTCGTCTCGATCATGCTCACGGGCAACCCCGTGCCGCAGCTCGGCTTCGGGGGCGAGGTCGCGGGCGAGCCGGGCGTGTACCTGCTCGACAAGCTCGACGGGCTCTCGGCTGAGCTCGGCTTTGCGCCCTACACCGACGGCAGCAAGTCGATGATCGACGTGCTCGCCATCACCGCGGCGCTGATGATCGGGACAGCGGGTCTGCCGCACGTGATCGTGCGGTTCTACACCGTGCCGCGCGTGCGCGATGCGAGACTCAGCGCGGGGTACGCGCTTGTCTGCATTGCGATCCTGTACACGACGGCACCGGCGGTGGCGGTCTTCGCGCGCACGAATCTGCTCGAGACCATTCCCGGCTCGCGCTACGCCAACGCGCCCGCGTGGTTTACGAACTGGGAGAATACAGGTCTTATCGCGTGGGTGGACAAGAACAACGACGGCGTCATCTCCTATTCGAAAGGGCCGGCGTTCGAGGGCTCACCCGCGTTCGTGGCGGCGGCCGACGCGACGGACGGGCGCGGCGCGTCGGGCGAGCGGCTCATCACCAACACGCCGACCGATGGCGGCAATGAGCTCTACATCGACCGCGACATCATGGTGCTCGCGAACCCGGAGATCGCGGCGCTACCCAACTGGGTGGTTGGGCTCGTCGCGGCGGGCGGGCTTGCGGCGGCGCTCTCGACCGCGGCCGGTCTCCTGCTCGTGATCTCGTCGTCGGTCGCGCACGACTTGCTCAAGCGGACGTTCTGCCCCCACATCTCCGAGAAGGGCGAGCTGCTCGCCGCGCGCATCGCCGCGGGCGGGGCGGTGGTCGTCGCGGGGTACTTCGGCGTGCATCCGCCGGACTACGTCGCGGCGGTGGTCGCGTTCGCCTTCGGGCTCGCCGCGTCGAGCTTCTTCCCCGCGATCATCCTGGGCGTGTTCTGGGGCCGGATCAACAAGTTTGGCGCGGTCCCGGGCATGCTTGTTGGGCTCGCGTTTACCGCCGGGTACATCGTGTACTTCAAGTTCATGCACCCGGAACTCAACAACGCGGAGCATTGGCTCTTGGGCATCAGCCCCGAGGGCATCGGGACTATCGGTATGGCGCTCAACTTCGTGGTCTCGGTGGGGGTCTCGCTCATGACGCCCAAGCCTCCAGAAGAGGTTCGTGAGCTTGTTGCCTCGATCCGGACGCCGGACCACGAACCGGCGGCGCATGAGATCAGCGCATGAACAAACCCCTCCGCCTTGCGACGGAGGGGTGAGCTTCTTACACCGCTTCGGCTCGTCGCAGCCCGGGGCGGCGATCAGCACCCCTGCTGGTATGCCGCGAGGTATGCGAAGAAGTCGTTGGTGTTGATGTCACCTTCGCCGGTGAAATCGGCTCGCGGGTCGGCCGCCTGATAGAGCGCGAGGAAGGCGAAGAAGTCGTTGGTGTTGACGTCGCCCTCGCCCGTGATGTCCGCCGGGCAGTTCGGCGTGGTCGAACGAGCCCACTGCACGGCTCGCTGGAGGATCTGCTGGGCTGTCGTGTTGCCCGCGAGCCAGCTGTTGTCCTCAAAGAAGAGGAACACGCGCCGTGCTGGGGCGATGTGCCCACCGAGCAGTTCGGCGCCCTCGTCCGCTGCGAGTATGGCGTAGTCGTTGGGCTCACCCGCGCGTGTAGCGAGCACGTCGACATCGGGGCCGACGGCGCCGCGTGCGACGCTCACGCTGGCGCCGCCCGGGAACACCGTGACGTTGCCGAGGGAAAGATCCTGTGTGATGGGATGCGCGTTGTCGAGCACGTTGATCTGGGTTGCCCCGCCGATGACGATGCCGTCGGACGCGAGTGGTTCGCGATCGGCGCGGGTGAGCGCCTGCTCCCACCAGATCACCGGCACCGCGACGTCGCGGAAATCGCCGGCGATGTTGGTCGACGCGACGCTCGAGGAGACGATGACGAGGTCGGACTCGTCGGCGAGCTGCTGGGCGCTCGGGCGGTTGGCCCTGTCG
>JAUIFD010000091.1 GCA_030429485.1 Phycisphaerae bacterium
CTTGTTCCCGCCCTCGGCCTTCGCGATGTCCTCGCCAGCGGACAACACCAGTTCCTTCATCCGCTCGTACGCTTCCACGCCGCTGACCTCCTGGATCATCCCGGTACTTCCCTTCCGGGCCACCACGACGGGGCAACCCCTCGGCCCGAGAAGCGGAGCATACCCCCGCCCCCGGCCCCTCGCACGCCCCTTCCCCTAACCAGACACCAATGGCAGCGTCGATTCCAGCACCTCCAAGGCCCCCCGGATGTACGCCTCCGACCCCTCCCGCGTCGCCACCGCCGGCACGCACACCGCCATCAGCACCCGCCGGACCCGCGCCAGGTGCTGGTAGTCGCTCACCGGGGTCTGCCCCAGGGCCTTCCGACGCCGCGCCATCACGCTCACCGGCTTGAGACCGCGGAGGTCCTCCATCCGCCCCCAAAACTGACGCTCCAAGTACACCGCGTCCTCCACCCAGTGCCCCGCGTGCACCAGGCCCATGTCGATCAGCACCGGACGGGCCGAACCGTCGCCGCACCGCCGACGCATCACGTTGCCCGCATGCAGATCACCGTGGCACCAGCACGTGCAAGGGCGGTGCTCCCACGCGTGCCCGAGTTCGCGGATCGAGCGATGCACCTTCTTCAGCACCGCGTTCCAGTGCTGCGCATTCGGGATGTCCACGCTCGCGAGCGCCTCGCGCGACTCGTGGAGCTTCTCCTCCCAATCCCACGCTTCCGGATGGCGGTCAACGGGCCGAGCGCCCCGCGCCGCAAGGTGAAACGCCGCGCACGCGTTGAGCATCCCCGTCAGTGCACGCTTGTCCAAGGCGCCCTGGTCCAACGCCTCGTCGAACCGCTCCTCCACGATCCACCCAAGGTCGTGCCCCCCGATCTCGTCGCCAGCCGCCAGCACCCGAGGTGTCGGGAGCCCCTCACTCTCCGACCACGCCGAGGCGTCCACGCGCCCGAGCGCCTCGGTCCAGTAGAGCTCACGCGGCCCGACCGGCAGCTTCACGAGTGTCGAGACCACCTCCCCGCCGGCAAGCTCGAAATCCGCATACCCCGTGGCGGAGCCGGACCGCTGCCAGGCTGAGGTAAACCACTCGATCTTGTGGAGCCGGCCCGCGCACGCCTCGCGGAGCGCGGGTTCGAGCGCCGCCGCGAGCTCCGTCGAGTTCGCGGGCGGCTCGAGCGTCTTCTCCGGGTCACCCATGGGGCGGCGACCTCCCTTCCCCTCGGCGCATCCCAACACCTTAGCGTCAACGCCCGCCGGGTTCACCAGCCCCTCACACGCCCCCCGCGCCTCGACCACGCAGGGCCCAAAGAGCGACGATCTTCTCGGGCGACAGGCCCTCGGCGCGGTCCGTCGGCTCGACGCCATCGGGCCAAGCCCCGTCCCGTCCGAGGGTCGCCCCAAGCTGCTTCCGCCTCGCCTCAAAGAGGCGGGCGCAGAACGCGGCGAACCCCTCCGCCTCGACCGCCGGCGCCGGGTGCCGGCGCACGACCGACACCATCGCGCTCGTCACCGCCGGACGCGGCCAGAAGCACGAAGGCGGGAGCGTCGCGATCCAGCGCACCTCCGCCAACGTCTGCGCCACCACCGACAACGCGCCGTACGCCTTCGATCCCTCCCCCGCCGCCAGCCGATCGCCCACCTCCCGCTGAATCGTCACGTGCATCGACAGACATGCCCGATGAGCGACGAGCAGCGTCATCATGAGCGGCGTCGCGCACCCGTACGGCAGGTTCGCCACGAGCTTGAACTCCCCCCCGCCAATCGCTGAGATCACCTGCGGCGCGACCTCCCGTTTGCTCGCCAGGCAATCACCCTCGATCAGCGTGATCCGTTCCGCAAACCGCTCGCGCAACACCCCCGCAAGCCCGCGATCAAGCTCGCACGCGACCACCCGCGCCCCCGACTCGACCAGCGCATCGGTCAGCACCCCCGTGCCCGGGCCGACCTCAAGCACGATGTCCCCGCTTCCAACCTCCGCCGAAGCGACGAGCTTGCGCACGAGATTCTGGTCGATCAGGAAGTTCTGCCCGAGCGCCTTATTCGGGCGAAGCCCATGCGCATCGAGCGTGGCCCGGATCTCCGCGAGCGTCTGCACGCCCATTCTCCCCCGACATCGCCCCACTTTCCTGGTCATGCCACCATCAACCCGCCAGACTCTCCACATGCACCCTCGCCTGACGTGTGCCCTGCCGCTCCTGCTGGCGCCCGCCTCCCTCGCCCAGCAGCAGGTCCCCATCGCCAACCCGAGCTTCGAGACCCTCTCCCGCCCGCTCACCGAAGGCGAAGTCACCAACGGGTGCGGCGGCGCCGGCGTCTCCGTCGGCACCCGCGCGAGCTTCTTCGCCATTCCGCAGTTCGACGACACCGTCGAAGTCACGGGCTGGCGCACGCGTCTCCCGCCCGACAACAACCCCACCGCCACCATCTACGCCGGGGTCCTCGCGCCACCCGAGTGGAGCCCCGGACAACGCTTCCTCACCAACCCGGCGGGCGAATATGTCGCCTCGCTGCATCACGTACCCGTGCAGCAGACCCTCGCGGTCAAAGTCCGCCCCGACACGCGCTACCGCCTGCGCTTCCTCGCGGGCTTCGGAGTCGGCGACACGCCCGAGGGCGTCTACATCGCGCTCCTCGCCGCGCCCGATCGCGAGACGCCGGTCTACATCCAGCAGGACGCGCCGATCCTCGTGCAGTCTTCGGGGCTCTACCCGCCGATCGACTCCGAAGGCGAGCTGCGCCCCTACGAGATCACCGCCACGACGCCGTCGACACTCAGCGCCGAGTTCCGCAACAAGTACGTCGCGATCAGCTTCATCGGGAGTGACGGCATCCCCCGCATGAACTACGACGACTTCACACTCGAAGCGACCGACCTCTCCCCGTGCCCAGCCGACCTGACCGGCGACGCACGCGTGGACACCAACGACTTCTTCGCCTTCCTCGCGAGCTACCAGGCCGCCGACCATGCGGTCGACTTCCGCTACGACGGCGTCATCGACACCAACGACTTCTTCGCGTTTCTCACCCGCTACCAGGACGCATGCTGACGGGCAAAGACCGCGCGACCCGCAACGCGATCGCCCCCCACCCACGGTCCGGTGAAGATCGACGCCGCTATCCTCCGACCCTGACTCCCGGAGGATTCCATGCCCGACAAGCTCCGAATCGCGCTCGCCGAGGGCGACGGCATCGGCCCCGAAATCACGACCGCCGTCCTCCGCATCTTCGACGCCGCAGGCGTCATGAGCGCCATCGACTTCGTGCCCGTCGAGATGGGGCAGCGCGTCTTCGACCGCGACACCCGCGGCATGACCGACGAAGCGATCCAGACCGTCGAAGACTGCGGGCTCATCTACAAGGGACCCATGGGGACCCCCATCGGCGGCGGCGGAAAGTCCATCAACGTCTCGCTCCGCAAGATGTACGGCGCCTTCGCCAACATCCGACACTTCCAGGCCCTCCCCGGCGTCGAGACCGTCTACTCCAAAGCAGGCGTTGACGTCGACTTCTACGTCGTCCGCGAGAACATCGAGGACACCTACGGCGGCATCGAACACCGCCTCACCAACGATGTCGTCGAGTGCAAGCGACTCATCTCCGCGCCGGGGTGCGATCAGGTCCACCGCCAGGCGTTCGAGACCGCACGCCGACTCGGCATCAGGAGCGTCCACTGCGGGCACAAAGCCAACATCATGAAGATGTCCGACGGGCTCTTCCTCGATCGCTTCCGGCGCATGGCGAGCGAGTACCCCGAGATCGAAACGGGCGACGTCATCATCGACGCCCTCTGCATGAATCTCGTCCTCCGACCACAGAACTACCGCATGGTCGTCCTGCCCAACCTCCAGGGCGACATCGTCTCCGACCTCGCCGCAGGGCTCGTCGGCGGGCTCGGGTTTGCGCCCTCGGCCAACATCGGGCACCACATCTCCATCTTCGAAGCCGTCCACGGCACGGCGCCCGACATCGCCGGCAAGGGACTCGCCAACCCCACCTCGCTCCTGCTCTCCGGGCTCATGATGCTCCGCCACGTCGGCCTGCTCAAGCAGGCGGCGAGCATCGAGAACGCCCTCATCGCCACGCTCGAATCCGGCATCCACACCGCCGACTTCGGGCACCACCTCGGCACCGACCCGGCCTCCACCGACACCTACGCCGACACGATCGCCGCCAACCTCGGCAAGAAGCCAACGACTCGCGAACCACTGCCCGAAAGCGCCTCAGACAAGGTCACATTCGAGCGCGCCGAACGCCCCCGCCACAACACCCTCCTCCGCACGTTCGAGACCACTCGCTCAGTCTGCGTCGGGTGCGATATCTACCTCGATACCACCATCTCGCCGCAGGAACTCGCCGAACGCCTCAAGGCGATCTGCGCCACCACGCGCTTCGAGCTCACGCTCATGTCCAACCGCGGCACGCAGGTCTGGCCCACCGGCTCGGTCTACACCGAGGTCGTCGACTACTACCGCGTGCGCTTCGAGCTGCGCGACATGCACGACGCGCCCTCGCTCGGGCAGAGCCCCATCATCGCCCTGCTCGACCGCATCGCCGAGAAGTTCCTCGTCACCGACTTTCAGCCGCTCCGTCAGTACGACGGCATCCGCGGATACTCCCTCGCCCAGGGCCAGTAAGTCGCGCATCTACTCGGGCGCACGCCGATCGATCTCCGCGATCGCCGCATCGAGCTGCGAGTCCGCGCGCCCAAGCAGGCCATCGATCGTCGCCGGCACGACGACATCCGGCTCAACGCCGTTGGTGTCATAGAGCCGCCCATCCGGCTGAAACGACGCCATCGACGCGAGACGCACGACAGCACCGAACTCGGGGATGGGGTGAGACTCCGACCGGGCGCTCCCCCCGCTCGACCGCGTGCCCACCAGCGTCACGCCCTCCAAACCCTTGAACCCGCCGAGGAAGATATCCGTCGCGCTGAAGCACCCCGCGTTCATCAGCACCACCACCGGCCCTTCGAAACGTGCCTCCGCATCGCGCGAGACCACCATCGCGTGCCACCCCGAGAACTCGTCCGCGGGGGGCGACCACTCCGGCTCGAAACCCCCCATCGCCCCCGCAACCGCAGCACGTTCCGCCGCGGTCCACCCATCCCAATCGACCGGGTACGCGTACCGATTCGCGAGCCACCCGTCTCGCGGCATCACCCCTTGACCCGTCACGCGCCGCGCCGCGATGTTGACGACCCGCGCATCTTCCTTCATGAACAGCGGCAGCAGCGCACGCAGCGCAGCCCGACTCCCCCCGCCGTTGTCACGCACGTCGAGAATCAGGCCCCGGCACGACGCGAGCCCTTCCACCTCTTCCCGCAGCTCAGCCGCGCCCGAATCCCCAATCATCGACGCCAGTCGCACATACCCGACGTGGCCCGCGAGCACCCGCGTCTCAAAGCCGCGCTCAGTCGCGCTCTCGCCGAGACGAAGCCACACCCCATACACGGCGCCCCGCCCGGCAACCGGCGCCGCCACCGTGAGCCGTTCACCCGCCTCGCTCCGAAGCACGACCGTGACGCGGGGCGCACGCTCGAGCCCCAGCTCATCTCGCACGAGATTGGCGTCTCGGAGCAACCGCGTCGAGCGCCGTCGCACCAGCGCGTCCGAGCCGGCCGTGACATACACACTCGCCGCCTCAATCCACCGTTCAATCGGCACGCCATCCATCGAAACGACGAACGGGTACCCCTCCGCGAGCAGCACTCCCTCGGACACCCCCGGATCTCGCCGATACGCGACAACACCACCCTCCGCGTGCTGCAGCAGGAAGTCGAGCCTCCCCTCCGGAACGGCGCTCATCCAGCCCGAGACGCCCGCGTGCCCATCACCGAGCTCGCAGATCAGGCGCTGCGCGCCGAGCAAGACCCGCCCGCGATCGTGGTCGTCCCCGAGCCACTCCTGCGCGCGAGCAGCCAGCTCATGCACGTCGACCCCGCGCAGATGGGCGTACGCGTGCCGCTCGTCGACGACCTCCGCAAGCGCCCGAAACGCCGCAGCCCCATCAACCGCTCCCGCCCCCGGAACGCCCACAACCGCGAGATTCTGACCTTGCATCGATCGCCATACCGCCCGCCGATTCGCGTGCGTCATCGGGACATCGACGAGCTCGCGCACCTCCCCGCCACCCACCGGACGCACCCGCAGCGTCACCGTGGGACCGTGCTCGTGCCCCATCAACCCCAGCACATACGTCAGGTCCTCGGAGATCCGTTTCTGCCAGCCGCCTCGCATCTCCGCCGCAGCATCCTTGATCGCATCAACCTCTATCCCGTCGAGCGCGACCCACTGGTACCACGCATCGCCCACGCGGATCGCGATGTGCTCGTCCGCGAACCGAATCCCGGTGAACGGCGAGCACTGCACCCCACCATCCGGCTGCGCGATCGCCGCGCTCACCAACAGAAGGGCCACAAGACGGATCGCTCGCGCCATCGCGATCTCCCTCGCTAGTCCCTGATCTCCACCACGCTCACGCCCTCCACGAGCAGCTCATACACCAGCGCGACGTCGTCCTCGCGCATGCGCACGCACCCCATCGAGCGCTGCTCGCCGATCGAGTCCGGGTCGATCGTGCCATGGATGCCGTACCCGGTCTTCGTCACATCCGCCCCGAGCCCCTCAAGCCCCACCCAGTGCTCCCCGATCGGGTTCTTGGGGTCCGAAGAGTCGAAGTGCTCGCGCGTGCGCGGGTTGATCCAGTACGGGTCAATCAGCTTCGAGTCGCGCTTCACCACAAACCGCCCCGTCGGCGTCGAATCACCCTCCCCCAGCCCAACCGTGAACGAGAACACGTAGTCCCACGCGTCACGCTCCGTCGGCGAGCCGCGGAAGATGTCCAGGCGATACTCGCTCTTGTCCACCACCGCGTTGAACGGTCCGTGCACCAGCTTGATCGTGTCGTTCAGCCTGATCTTGTTCGGATCGGCCATGCCGTTCACGCGCTGGATGAGCCGCCAATCCACCGCGAGCGACTGCCGCGAAGCGATCCGGCTCAGCGAGTCGTTGGGCTTGATCTTGTACGCCTCGACCCACGGGTCGCCCGGCGTGATCTTCTTCGTCAATAGCAAGTCCCGATTCAACCGACCAAGCCGCTCCCGGATCACCGACGCGTCCGGCCCCTCGCCCACCCGCCGAAGCGAAGCGAGCAGACCCTCGCGCGCCGCAACCGGCTCGCCCTTCGCGATCGCCTCCTCAGCCGCCGCGACCGCCGCCCGCGCACTCGCCGAACCCGTGGGCCGATCGACCACAGGCGCGGGCTTGGCGGCCGCATCGTCCGCGGGCTGCGTCAGCCGCGGATCGGGCTCCGCAGGCTCGTCCTCGCCCGCCTTCCGCCCCGTGTCCGGACGCTCCTCGCGCACCGGCGTCGGGCTCGGAGATGTCGTCCGCGTCGTCGTTGGCTTCTGAGCCGACGACCGACGCTGATCCTCCAACGCCCCGCCCAAGACGCCCGCCGACGTTCGCTTCGTCAGATCACGCGGCACGTAGTTCGTCGAGAGGTCGCCCCCCCCCGCGGCGCGGGTCGTTCCCGCGCCCTGGGTTCCAGCGCCGCCCTCGCCTTCCGGTGCAGATTTCGCGTCGTCGGGCCCAAGCCACAAGAACCCGCCGAGCGCAACCGCGCCCACCACGAGCGCCACGACCACGAACGACCTGGGCGAAGGCCCGCGACGTCGACGAAAGTTGACCATCGGCCCCCGGCCGCCCGGACCCGACCTCTGCGATGGGAGCGTCATGGCGCCTCCTTTGCGCGCTCACGCGGGATCACCTCGTCCTCCGTGACGACCGCGTGCATCACCACGTCGTGCGCGCCTGCCGGCACATGGTCTACCAACTGCACGCCGAATGCCACCCCGACCCGGCGCACTCCAGAGGGTAACTGCCCGAGCCACCGGTCGTAGAACCCCCCGCCCCGCCCCAGACGCCTGCACGCCCGATCAAACCCCACGCCCGGCGCCAACACCACCTCAAGCGACTCGGGCGGCGCCCGCTCGGCGCTCGCCGCCGGCTGCCACACGCCCCGGCCCGCGTCCTCCAACTCCCCCTCCGGATCAAACCGGGCCGCCGACATCGACAACGCCTCCCAGTCCACACGCGGCATCGCCACCAACACCCCCCTCGCAGCGAGCGACCGCGCCACGGGCATCACGTCCGGCTCGCTCGCCATCGGGGCGTAGACCATCACCCCGCGCGCGTCACCGATGAGACCCTCGAGCCGCGCGCAAATCGCTCCCGACGCCGACGCCCGCGTCTCAAGCGGGATCTCCACGACCGCCCGAAGCAACGCGCCGCGCACACGCGCTTTGTCCTCCAGCAGTCGATCGCGCGATGTTCCGCTCACGCCCCGGTTCCCGCCCCGCCGTGTGCGCCGTTCTCGTGCGACTCGGGTCGATCGCGCAGGAACGCCCGCCTCGCCCGCACCTCCTCAAGACGCGCGCGCATCCCCGCCTCTTCCCCGATCTCGTTCGGCTCGTAATACCGACGCTCCACGCCGAGGTAGTCCTGCCCCGTGATCCCTCCCGCAACATCATGCGAATACCGATACCGCTCGCCACCCGCGTCGCGCACGCGTGTCCCCGCCCCGCCGGCCCGCGCATCAGCAACCGGCGACGTGTTGGAGTCCCGAATGAACAGCGGCACCGGACGCGTCCGCCCCTCGCGCACGTCCGCGATCGCCGCGTCGATCGCCACATACGCCGCGTTGCTCTTCGGCGCCATCGCCAGGTACGTCGCGCACTGCGCGAGCGTGATCCGCGCCTCGGGCAGCCCGATCCGCTCCGTCAAATCCCAGCACGCCTGCGCCACGACCACCGCCCGCGGGTCCGCGTTGCCCACGTCCTCGCTCGCGAGAATCGCCAGACGCCTCGCGATAAACCTCGGGTCCTCGCCGCCCTCGAGCATCTGCGCGATCCAATACACCGCCGCGTCCGGGTCCGACCCGCGGATCGACTTGATCATCGCGCTCGCGTGGTCGTAATGCTGATCGCCCGAAGCGTCATAGACCGCAGCCTTGCGCTGGATCGATTCTTCCGCCGCTGCACGATCGATGACAAACGGCGACCCGCCCGACGACAACACCGCCACCTCGAGCGCCCCGAGCGCACGGCGCGCATCGCCGTCGCACTTGATCGCCCACACACGCAGCGCCTCGTCGCTCACGCGCAGATCGATCGCCCCATACCCCCGCTCGCGGTCCGCGATCGCGCGCCGCAGCACCTCCACCACCTCATCCTCGCTCAACGCCTCGACGCGGAAGAGTGTCGATCGGCTCACCAACGCCGAGTTGCACGCGAACAGCGGGTTCTCCGTCGTCGCGCCCACAAGCGTGATAAGCCCGCGCTCCACGTCCGCGAGCAGCACGTCCTGCTGCGCCTTCGTGAACCGATGCACCTCATCGAGAAACAGGATCGTCCGCGGGCCGCCCGCCTCGAGGCGCCGCCCCGCCGCGTCGATGATCTCGCGGATCCGCTTCACCCCCACGCCCGCCGCGTTCTCGCGCTCGAAGTGGCGCCGGGTGTGCTTCGCGATCACCTCCGCGAGCGTCGTCTTGCCCGTGCCCGGCGGCCCGTGCAGGATGAGCGACGTCACCGCGTCGGCCTGCAACATCCGCCGCAGCAGCTTGCCCTCGCCGAGCAGGTGCGACTGTCCGACAAACTCGTCGAGCGTCCGCGGGCGCATCCGCACCGCCAACGGCTCCACCGCCCGCCGCGCCGCCTCGCGTCGATCAGCCCAGAGGTCGTTCACCACGCCATCCTACTCCCAAACATCATCCGATCGATGCGCCGCGGCGCACAACCCGTGAGCGTTCAATCAGTGATTGATGGCGAGTACCCGCTAACATAGCCCGTGGCGGTCGCGGATTGGGCCATCGTCGGGGTTGCGGTATGGGTTCTCTGGACCCTGTTTGCCAATTGGGTTCTCACCACCGCCCCCTTCCCCGGCAACCCCATCCTCGGGCTCGGGTTCCGCGTCATGAGCCACTACCTTCGCCTGGTTCACCGGGTTCGGGTCGAGGGCGCGGGCAACCTCCCACGGTTCCCAGCCGACCGACCGATGATCGTCGTCGCCAACCACACCGCCGGCGTCGATCCCCTGCTCATCCAACTCGCGTCGCCGTTCTTCATCCGGTGGATGATGGCGCTCGACATGCGCCTGCCCGCCCTCGAGTGGGCCTGGCAGCTGCTCGACATCATCTCGGTCGATCGCCAGGGGCGCGACGTCAACTCCGCCCGCACCGCCCGCAAGCACCTCGAAGGCGGCGGGGTCATCGGCATCTTCCCAGAGGGGGCGCTCGAACGCCCGCCCCGCACGATTCTGCCCTTCGCGCCGGGGGTCGGCCTGCTCATCCGCAGGTCAGACGCGATCGTCGTGCCCTATATCGTCACCGGCACGCCGCAGGTCGACCCGGCGTGGGGGAGCCTCTGGCGCACGAGCCACTCGGTCGTCCGCATCATGCCCCCGATCGACTACGCCGACTCCGACATGAGCGCCGCGGAGATCGCGGGCGATCTCCGAACCCGCTTCGCCGAGTGGACCGGCTGGCCGCTCAACGACACGCCCCCCGCAGAGTTTCCCGGCGGCAAGGGCAAGCGCGGCGCCGTCGAGCCCGCCGTCGCCTAGACCAGCTCCGACAGATTCTCCGCCATCCAGTCCCCGCCCGGCTCCCATGAGTACCGCATGACGTCGCCGTCGGCGGATGTCCCGAGCACGCTCGTTGCCCCCGTCGCCCGGGCGCTCGCACCGCGCAGCGTCGTCGTCACCGGCTCGGCGTCGGGCAACAGCGACGAGATCGAGCTCACACGCCAATCCTCGAGCCCCGGCGACCACCAGTAGATCGTCAGCGCGCCCGACTCAGTGAGCCCCGCGACGTTGAGACCGCCCCAAGGCGTCACGTACGCCGTCAGGCTCTGCTCACCCAGAGACGGCCCGGAGAACTGCTCGGACAGGTTGTTGATCCGCCAATCCCCGCCGAACGCCGGCACCCACCACGTCACCGTCAACTCGCCGTCCGCGTTCGCGCCCGCGAGGTTGATCCCGCCCCAGCTCGTCAGGTACGCGGTGAGCGTGCCGGAGATCGCCGGTGCGCCCGTGATGTTCGACAGGTTCGAAATCGTCCAGTCCGAGAGCGACGAGTGGAACCAGAACGACACGATCTGCCCGGCCGAGTTCAGGCCGTTCACATGGAACGCGTTCCAGCTCGTCACGTACGAAATCAGCGGCCCCTGGATCGTCGGCGTCTCCAGCCCGGCCGGCGTGAACGCCGACTCGCTCAGGTTGCGCGACGAGTAGTTGAACTGGCCATCGCTCCGCTGCGCGCCCTGCACGAACAGCAGCAACTCGCCCGTGGCGTTCAGCCCCGCGACATACGGCACGCCGAACTGCGACACGAACACCGTCACCTGCCCTTCGACAGCGTCGGCGCCCGTCTCCGTCGAGAGGTTGCGCACCGTCCAAACGCCCTCGGTTGAGCGCCGGTAGAGCGCGAGCCCCTCTGTCGAAGCCGCCGCGGCGTACGTCAGCCCGTCCAGCGGGTTCACAAACACCTCGGGCGGCCCGATCAGGTCCGGCCCGCCCGCCTGATCGCGAATGTCCACACCGGTCCACCCACCAAACCCGTTCTGAGTGAACGCGATCGGCTGATCGTCCGTGTTCACCGCCGCAACCGTGAGTCGGCCGGAGCTGTCCGCCGCGCCCGAGACCAGCGCGTCCTCCGCCGCCTTCGTGTTGTCCGGCGGAGCGACGCTCGTCGTGAGCTCGTCGACCTCGGCGTCGACCTTCATGTTCGTGCCGATCTCGACCGTCGTCTGCTTGACGACGCGCTGCCCCGTCGACTGGTTCGTGAACGTCACGACGTACGTCCCCGACTCCTCCACCTCGATCTGGTAGTTGCCCGCCGCGTCCGTCGTGTAGGTCCCCACGATCGTGTCCGGCGCGCTGCTGAGCGCAACGTCCACGCGGATGTTCGCCTGACCTTCGCCCGGCGTGTAGAACGAATCGCCATCGGCGTCGTCGATAACAACCCCGAGCACCCACGTGCGCGACCCGGGCGCAAGCCCGAACACCTGCGTGTAGTACGAGCGGTAGGTGTAGCCCGCGCCCGAGCCCGGCTGGAACGTCGCCGTCCCGAGCTCGTCATAGCTCGGGAACCCGGTCCAGAGCGACAGCACGTTCTTGCGGTGCCCGACCGAGATCAACCACTCCTGGTGCGCACGGTTCACCGTGTCGTACCCCGCCGCGATGTTCTCGCCCGCCGACCCGTCGTACCCGTGGCGCGTCGCGCGGGCGTCGGGGTCCTCGCCGTCGGGGTTGTCGTGCGCGAAGAAGTTGCGCTCGGCCATGTCCAGGTTGTGCTCGCGCGCCGACTCCGTGATCGCCGGAAACAGCGCGAGCGGCTCCTTCGGCCCGATGTTCGCGATCTCGGCGGCAGTGAGGTCCGCCTCGAGGTCGAGCCCGGGGTAGATCACCTCCTCGCCGTACGGGTTCGCACGAGCCCGATTGACCAACTCCGCGAGGTACACCTCGTTGGCCGTCCATGCGAACAGCATCGTGCGGGGCTCAAGCGTGTCGAGTGCGCGGAACATGGGCGTCTCCGGATCTGAGGTTCGGACTCCCCTCCTATCGGCAACCCGCACCGCCCCTCACCGGTCCCGATGACGAGCCGCCGACCAGATGATCACGGAAAACCACCGGCCGGGGTGCACCCCGCGCGGATCTCGCTCACGAATCGGGGGTTTGGCCGGGGCCGGCCGCCAGCTCCGTCAACACCTCCCCCAACCGCCGATCAAACGCGCCCCGCGCCAGCACCTGGTCGGCACCCGCCGCCGCCGCCTGCTCGAACAGGTCCGCCCGCACGTGTGGACCGAAAGCGATTACACGCACGCGATCGGGGCCGCCCGCGGGGTGGCCGCGCAACTGCTGCATCAGTTCGATCGCTGTCTGCTCGGCAACCAGGTCGAAGACCGCGCCCGTCACCCCACCCTCGCCGAGCCTCGCCTCCAGCATGTCAGCATGGCGCACGGGTCGGCAGGCGAGCCCAAGGTCTTCCCCAGCGCCCTTGATCCGCGTCGCCCACACAAGATCGGACGCGAGATAGACGATCAAAGCTTGACTCCGGCCCTATTCTCTCTTTCCGGCGAACTCGCCGGGAGCGACTCACATACGCACCATACCCGCCTGTCGCGGTGGGGAGCGAGAAACAGAATGACCGTCGCACAGTCGCCGCAGACCACCCTCCCCCGCGACCCGATCTTCGACGAACTCGGTTTCCCAACAGACCCGGACAATCTCTACCTCCAGACCGTCGGCGTGATGCTCCAGGCCGCCGAACTCATCAACCTCAAGCACCGCGTCCGCATCATCCTCGCCCAACCCAAGAACGAGATCATGGTGCACTTCCCCGTCCGCATGGACGACGGACACCACAAGCTCTTCAAGGGCTACCGCATCCAACACAACAACGCGCTCGGCCCGTACAAGGGCGGCTTCCGCTACCACGAAGACGTCCACCTCGACGACGTCAAATCCCTCGCCCTGCTCATGACCATGAAGAGCGCCCTCGCCCGCGTGCCCTTCGGCGGCGGCAAGGGCGGCGTCAAGATCAACCCGCGCACACTCTCGCCGGGCGAGCTTCAACGCGTCACCAGGCGTTACTGCTCCGCGATCGCCCCACAGATCGGGCCCGACTACGACATCCCCGCGCCCGACGTCGGCACCAACGCCCAGATCATGGCGTGGTTCGCGGACACCTACATGATGTCGAGCCAGACCTCCGCC
>JAUIFD010000092.1 GCA_030429485.1 Phycisphaerae bacterium
GGGTTGGCTTCTTGCGAACTCAATCGCCGCCGCGTCCACCGCCTGCTGAGGGTCGAGCGGTCCACGCCGGTCCAACTGCAGTAGTCGGGCGACCTGTGCGCGCACTGCATCGGGGATGGCCGGGTCCCGGTCGAGCTCGCGCGCCTGCGCGTCGGGCGCAAGATCCTTCAGACGGTCGAATAGCTCGGTGGCAAGCTCGTGCGTCGAATCCGATGGCATCAGCTTCTCCGATTCCGCGCGCTGATCCAATGCCTGCGCAGATGGGTATTTACTCGTCGTCCAGGTAGTCGGCGAGCCACGCCTTGGCAAACCTCCACTCGTTCTTGACCGTGCTCTCCGACACCCCGACCAACTCCGCGATCTCGTCGTTGGTGAGCCCGCCGAATACCTTCAGTTGAACGATCTCGGCATGTCGCTCGCTCCGCGCGGCCAGTGCGGTCAGCGCCTCGTCGATCGAGAGCACGTCGATTACCGGGTTGGACGACTGAAGATCAGCCGACTCCAGCGCAACACGTTCTGCGCGACCACCGCGCTTCTGGGCGGCGCGGGCGCGAGCATGATCCACGAGCACGCGCCGGATCATGGTGGAGACGATGCCCATGAAGTGAGCTTTGCCCTGCCACTGCACACGACTCTGGTCAACGAGCCTCAGATAGGCCTCGTTGGCAAGAGCGGTCGGCTGGAGCGTGTGGTCTGTCCGCTCCCGCTGCAGATGGTGAGCGGCCAACGCCCGTATCTCGGGATAGACCAGCGGCAAGATCTTCGCCACCGCGTCCTCGCCACCGTCTTGGGCTTCGAGCAGCAGGCCTGTCAGATCGGGGTTCATCGGGCCGCTCCAGGCAGCAGACTCGCTGCTGGACCCAGAATACCAGCCTGGCCCGACTTTCAACGGCTTGCGCGATAGGGCGGATGTGCAGAACACGAACGACTTCTTCGCCTTCCTCGCCGCGTATCAGACGGTGTGCTAGCACATCCGTCATTTCCTGCGCCTCGATCGGGACCGAGGACGCCCCGCGGTGTCCTTGGTTTCTTCTATGCGGAAAGCGCTGCGGGCGTGGCCGCTCCTTCCGAGTGCTCAGTCAGAAAATCCGGGATCGCTGTTGATGTGCCGTCGCCGGTGAGGTCAACGGCGCAGCAGACCGCGGGCCGAAGAAGGCCACTTCGCCGGTGAGCGTGGCCTCGGCAACGGTGTCGTAGGCGGTGCGCCCTTGTCCCTCGTCAAAGGGCCAGCGGGCGCGGAGGAGAACCAGACTCTCACAGATGCCGAATGCGACTCCCGCCCATGGCCTCAGCGCGAGTCCAGCTTGCCGCGCGAACCGACCTGCTTGGTGCGTTGCGGCACGAATCGCAGCCCGGCGAGGCCGGCGACAAGGAGTCCGACGATCACGACGGCACGCCAGAACACCGAGGCCACGAGGCCGCTGGTGAGCTCGTCGAAGTCGGCGAGGGATTTGCTGACCTCGGCGCGTTCGAGCAGCTCGTCGGCCCGCACCAAGGCCACCGTCAGCCGTTCGGCGGCTTCCCCGGCTGCGACCGCCGCATCACGCACTTCCATCATCTCGAGCGGTTCGCGATCCTGGGCAGCCGGATCGAAGCGGTTGACGACGCGGTCGATGGCATTGACCGTGCCGGTGAGGTTGTTCGCCAAGTCTGATGAAACGCGGATCGTCGCCTGGAGCTCACCCAGAATCCCCTGCAGTGTGCCCGCATTCTCATCCAGCTCCGCGAAGAAGCTCGCACGTTCCTCGGCGAATCGGTCGAAGGTCTCCCGGATCAGCGCCGTTCTCTCTCGCTCGACGGTCTCCGCCAGGTGATCGAGCGCCTCAGCCCGCTGACGCGCGGTGGCCGCCTCAACCTCCGCGACCGTCTCGCGCACCAGTTCGGGAACCGCCTCGAACTGCCTCGTGGATCGCTCCGCGTACTCCCGGAACGCCTCGATCTGCTCGCGGAGCTCCGCGATCTCCGGCTGATCCACCGCGCGGTACGTCGTCAGTTCTGCCTGATGCCCGATGACGTACGTGAGCCGGCTGGAGTACCACATGATCCGCTCGCCGAGGAGGACCGCATCGTCGATCGCACGTGTCGCGTCATCGACCTGTCTGAGCAGGCCGATCGCCTGCGCCCGACGATCGTCGCCCCTTGCCATCCGCGTCTCGGTGAACTCCTTGAACCGCACCCCCTCGACGGCGCGACGGTTCGGGTACGACTCGATCCACTGCTCGATCATGGTGCGGAGCGTCTGTGACTGTTGCTCTGATAGAACGACTCCCGCATCTTCCCACAGTTCGAGTTCGCCTTGCCGCATGCGTTCCACCGCGAACGACGTGTCGAGATCGGCGAACTCCTCGGGGACCCAGATCCGCTCGAAGGCGGAACGCTGGAGCGTGGCCAGCACGAGCAGGTCGAGGAGGGCCGTATCGGGATTGACGGAGGCACCGATATCGACCGCGGCGCTGGTCCCCCGGGTCAGCAGGTAGCTGGCTTGCCATCGCTGGCGGGGGCTGGCCTCCGGCGTGCGAAGCCCGAGCAGGCAGGCTTCGCCGAGCGTCCCGATGTAGTCGTCGGCCATCGCCTGGACGAGCGCCAGAAGCTCGCGTTCGTCATCGAGCACCCCGTCATCCTCGCTCGGCTGCGCCGAGCCGAGGCGATCGCTCGCCCGCGGTGTGTCTTTGGCCGGAGGCGCTGCGCACGCCGAGAGGAGCGCACAGAGCACGAGACCAGCGCCGGAAGTCCACTCGACGAAACGTGATGTGGGCATGTGGGCTCCTCTTTTGGAAGAAAAGTCGATGTTCTGCCGGGATGGATGCATCAGGCTGGTTGCAGAGTACTCGCTGCCGTGGGATTGACCGCGCTGTTCTCATGGCTGGTCGCGTGAGGCGCGAAGGTGTCACCGGCGTCGAGTGGGAGCCCTCAACGCGCCACGATCATCACACTGCTGCCGACTTCGGATGATCACGCCGTCCGAGGTTTGGCGCTAGGCCCGACGACGGTGTTCATCGCTTTCCGGAGACCGCCCCGTATGCATTCTGGGCACATGAGGCCCGGGCGTGAGGTTTCGGGGCGGAGTCGGACTCGTTGACCCGCGGCATGCAGGGGGGCTTTGCCCCCCCGGATCGCGCAGTAACGGCGTGCTCGCGCGTCTGCATGTCGCCGCTTCCTCGTTCCCGCATGGACCCTACCCGAGGGGGGGTGTCGCCGTTCGTAGAAGTGCTGCGGCTTTCGCTACCATGGCGTCGGCGCGGCGGGATCGGTGGCGGGCGTCTGAGGGAGTCGCGAGTGGGGCCTGGAAGCCGGCGTGTCCGCGATGCGCTGTTCAGTATCAACGGTCTGATCGCCTCGCTCGCCATCGGGGCGATCGCCTTGCACGGGGCGCTCCGGGTGACGGCGCCTTCGATGGCGGACCTGCCGCTGTACGCGGCGCTGCTCGTCGGGGGCGTACCGCTTGTGTGGGGGCTCCTCGTCCATGTGGCGCGGCTGGAGTTCGGGGCCGACTTGCTCGCGGGGGTGTCGATCGTCGCTGCGGCGCTGCTGGAGCAATACCTCGCGGGCACCCTGGTGGTGCTGATGCTCTCGGGCGGTGGCGCGCTGGAGCACTACGCCGTGCGGAGCGCCTCGTCGGTGCTCGACGCGTTGGCGCAGCGCATGCCGAGCGTGGCCCACCGCCGGAATGGCGCAGCGCTCGAGGACATCCCGCTCGACTCCGTGGCGGTCGGGGACGTGCTCGTGGTCCTCCCGCACGAGGTGTGCCCGGCCGACGGTACCGTGGTCGAGGGGCACGGCTCGATGGACGAGTCGTACCTCACGGGCGAGCCCTATGTGATGTCGAAGACGCCGGGTTCGTTCGTGCTCTCGGGCGCGGTCAATGGCGAGGAGGCGCTGACCATCCGCGCGGATCGTGAGCCGGTGGATTCACGCTACGCCAAGATCATGCGCGTCATGGAGCAATCGCAGCAGGAGCGCCCGCGCCTGCGGCGTCTCGCGGATCGTCTCGGAGCGCTCTACACGCCCATCGCCCTCGCGCTGGCGTGTGCGGCGTGGATCGTGAGCGGCGATCCGGTGCGCTTTCTTGCGGTCGTCGTCGTCGCGACGCCCTGTCCGCTGCTCATCGCGATCCCGGTGGCGATCATCGGTTCGATCTCGCTCTCGGCGAAGCGTTCGATCGTCATCCGCGATCCGGTCGCGCTCGAGAGGCTCCCGTCGTGCGGGATCATGATCCTCGACAAGACGGGGACGCTGACCTACGGCAAGCCGCGGGTGACCGACGAGCACTGCGCGGGCGGCTTCGACGCGGACGAGGTGCTTTCACTCACGGCGAGTTTGGAGCAGTACTCGAAGCACCCGCTCGCGGGGGCGGTCGTCGAGGCGGCCCGCGGGCGGGGACTGATGTTGCAGAGTGCGGCGAACATCGCCGAGCCTCCCGGGCAGGGCCTGCGCGGGCGGATCGGCGAGCATGAGGTGCGCATCACGCACCGGCGTCGTTTGCTAGAGGAGCAGCCGGCCCTGGCGCCGGTCATCCCGCCTCAGCAAGGCGGGCTTGAGTGCCTGGTGATGATCGATGGCCACTTCGCCGCGCGGTATCTGTTTCGTGACGCGCCGCGCCGCGAGAGCCGGTCGTTCATCAAGCACCTTGGGCCGCGCCACGGCGTGTCTGATGTGCTGCTCGTGTCGGGCGATCGCGAGTCGGAGGTGCGGTATCTCGCGGACGAGGTCGGGATCGACCGGGTGTATGCGGGGCAGAGCCCGGAGCAGAAGGTCGAGATCGTGCGCGCGGAGAACGAGCGGGGGCAGACCGTCTTCGTCGGCGACGGCATCAATGACGCGCCCGCGCTGATGACCGCGACAGTCGGCGTAGCGATGGGCACGCAGAGCGACATCATCATCGAGGCGGCGGGAGCCGTGATCCTCGACAGCTCGCTCGAGCGTGTCGATGAACTGCTGCACATCAGCACGCGCATGCGCCGGATCGCCCTACAGAGCGCCATCGGTGGCATGGCGCTGAGCCTCTGCGGCATGCTGATCGCCGGAGCGGGGTACCTACCTCCCGTCGCCGGGGCCCTCACGCAGGAACTGATCGACGTGGTCGTGATCGTCAACGCGCTGCGGGTTGCGCTCCCGCCGAAGGCCCTGACGGACTTCTGAGCATTCGGGCAGCTGACGAAGCCCGATCCTCCGCGACATCCACGCACCGCCCGGACCTGCGCGTGCCCCGCGGTTGCATACCTGAAGATCCCCCCGCACCGGTAGATTCACTCGACCGCTTCCACGGTCTCGAGGGACGAGTGCGCGACCGCCTCGATGCTCGCCGTCACGTTGACGGGAAGCGTGGTCTGTCCCGCCGGCACGTCGATGCTGGCGACCTGCTCGCGGATCAGGTCCTCGATCACGGGATCACCCACCGGCTCCATCCACCTCGGCGAGCTTCGCCCGCCAGTCTCGAGCCTTCCGATCGTGATGGGCATCTGGCTCCGCGGCGTGCCATGCCTCGTAGATTTGGGCGAGCAGAGTCACCGTGTCTCTCGTCTGTTCGTGACCCGCTCCGAGCGCTGCCTGACACCGGCGCTCGCATTCCAGTGCCACCGGCTCAGCTCGAGCCGGATTGCCCTGCATGAGGATCGAGTTCGCGACGCGATAGGTGGCGAGTAGCGTTGACGGATGATCCGCGTCGAGATGCGTCCGAGCCGTGTCTAGCGCCCTTTGGTAGGCCCTCTCGGCCGCATCCCATGCCCCGGCGGCTCCGTGGACCTCTCCCACTTGCAATAGACAACTGATAGTAGTGGGATGGCCGACCCCCAGGCCCTCCGTGGATCTCTTAGAGAGATCCTCGGCCAGGGCCGCAGCCTCCTCGAGCCGATTTGTCTGCAAGAAGACGGTTGAGAGGCTCAGCAAGGCCGCAATTGTCGACTCGTGGTTGCGACCCATGACCCGCTCTGAGAGTTCGTACGCATCGCGCAGGGAGCGTTCGGCGTCTTCGTAGTGCTCCAGCCTTACGTCCAGGTTCCCGAGGTTGATGGCCGATGCGATCGTGCGCGAGTGCTCGAGACCCAGCACGCGTTTCCTACCCTCCAGCGACTGTCTGTAGTACTCCCTTGCTTCTTCGAGCCGACCAAGAGCCACAAGCAGAACACCCACGTTGTTCACAGCCGAAAGCGTGGACGGATGGTCGTCGCCCAGAAGTTCGCGTCGGAGGTCCATCGCCTCCCGCCAGAACGGCTCCGCTTCTTCATGGCGCCCCTGCATGTAGAGGAGTCGCCCCATGTTGCTCATGGCGTCGATGGTGCTGGTGTGACGCGCCCCATGCAGCCTCCGACTCAGCTGCAACGATTGCTCGATGAACTCCTGAGCTTCGTCGAGGCGGCCTTGTTCTTGTAGGACGACACCGAGGTTGTTGATCGTCGTGAGCGTCTGGTCATGCACCTCACCGAGCACCTCGAGTCGAAGCGCCAGCGTTTCCCGCCAAACGCCCTCAGCCTCGTGCGGCTTGGACTGCATGTACAGGATGTGACCGCGATTATTCAGGTAGGTGAGCGTGTCGGGATGCCGATCCCCGAGCACTCGTCTGCTGACCGCCAACACTCGATGGTTTACCTGCTCGGCACGATCGAGCTCGCTGCGAGCGAGCAGCAATCGCGCGTGCTCGTTCAACGAGGACAACGCCTCAAGACTGTCTTCTCCGTACACTCCGACGCGTAACGCCACAGCCCGCTCCTGCGGATCGACGGCGGCGTCAAGCAATCCCAGTTCCCGAGCGGTGGTGGCAACCGTCTGCAGCAAGTCCGCGCGAAGCTTCGGCTGCTCCGGGAACTGCTCGTCGATCGATGAGATCAACGGATCGATGAGAATCTGCTGGAGCGTTCCCATGGCGATGGTCGTGAGGTTCACGCCCCTGAGCAGTTCCGCAAGCGCCGCACGATCCGGCTCTTCCACGGCATCGAGAAGCAGCTCCCCGATGTCGGCCCCCATCGCCGCAGGTGAAATCGCTCGGATCTGTGCCGCCTGAAGACTGCTCACGGCCTCGAGTTCTTCCGCGCGATCCGACTCCGCTCTCAGGGCGGCGTCGCGCTCCCCGAGCAGCGACATCGCCCGCTGCCGCTGCTCAGCCGCCATGATCGCAAACCCGATGCTCACCCCCGTCGCCGCAACCAGCGCCCCGGCCACCGTCACCCCCGCAAGCACAGTGACCCGGTTTCTTCGCGCGAACTTCGCCACTCTGTACCGCACACTCGGCGGTCCGGCCAACACCGGCTCGTCGGCGAGGAACCGCCGGAGATCCGCCGCGAGCGCACTGGCTGTCTCGTACCGGCGCTCGCGGTCCTTCTCCAGGCAGCGCATCACCACCCAGTCCAAGTCTCGCCGCAGCACTCCCGTCAGTGACCTTACTTCGGTCCGGCGCGCTTCGGCCATGCGCGACGCCGACGCGCCGTCTCCCGTTGCCGCAGACTCCACCCGCGCGCTTGGTCGCGGAGGGTCAACCTCGCGGATCATCCGCTGGATCTCTGCAAGACCGGCCTTCCGCAGCAGCTCGCCGTCGAGTGGCCTCGCCCCTGTCAAGACCTCGTACAGGATCACGCCGAGCGAGTAGATGTCGCTGCGCGTGTCGATGTCCTGCACGCCCATCTCCGCCTGCTCCGGGCTCATGTACTCGGGGGTTCCGATCATCATCCCGTGTGCGGTGAGTATCGTCGCCTCTGTCAGCCGCTGGCCCAACGCCTTGGCCACACCGAAGTCGATCACCTTTGGCGTGCTCTTTCCATCCTCGTACTCCACCAGGATGTTGCTCGGCTTCAGATCGCGGTGAATCACGCCCTTGCTGTGCGCGTGCTGCACCGTCTCGCACACCCGGATGAACAGCTCGATCCGGTCTCTCAGAGCGAGCCGGTGCAAATCGCAGTGCTCCGTGAACGGCTCACCCCGCACCAGCTCCATCGCAAAGTACGGTCGGCCCAGCTCCGTCACCCCGCCGTCATAGACCCTCGCCACGCTCGGGTGGTCCATCAGCGCAAGGGCCTGCCGCTCCGCCTCGAACCGCGCGATCACCGCCGAGGAGTCCATGCCCGGCTTGATTACCTTCAACGCGACCGCGCGGCGAACCGGCTCGACTTGCTCCGCCTCGTAGACGATACCAAAGCCGCCGGATCCGATCTGTCGGCGCACGACATACCGACCGATACGATCACCCGTTGCGTGCCCAGCGCCCGTCCCGCGAGCGCCCCAACCCGGTGACGACGCCGTGACCTCCGAATCGCTCACGCTCGGGCCTCCTCGTCTGTCGCGTCCTAAGAGCTCTGTCAGATTACGCGGTGCGTAGACAACCACTGTGCCTCAATCGCTGGGCGGCCGCAGCCTCGGCGATCGCAACACGGGCGTCGTGGAGAAGGCCACAAATCTCAGCCTCTCTCGCCCTCGTCTCCGCGTCCCGCAGCCCGTGCTTTCGGCTGTTCCGGCTCGCGCGAGTCCTGCCCCCCGCCGTCCGCGGGCCGGTGCTCTGCTCCCACGGCCTGTGCTCGGCGGCGGACGCCCTCAAGGACGCCAGACCCTGGGATGACAGACGGTAAGGCCGCCGGCTCATGCCCCGATCCTAGTTCGTTTGCGCACTTCCGATTCTCGGATTCGGATTCGGGACCGGCGGCGTCGGGCGCGCCGGCGTTCTGGTTGATGACCTGCTGCTCGCCCACGTTGACCTGCTGCCCCTTGATGAACTGGACGGGTCGGGGGGTCCGCAGCTGCTGCCAGGCCTGGGCGAGCCGCCGGTACGTGTTCGTCGCCGAGTCCAGGGCGGCCCAGACCGCCTTGAGGGTGTCCAACTCGTCGTGCAGACCCGCGAGCTGCGTGAGCTTGCCGATCCGCACATGCAGCCAATACATCTGCACCGCCAAGGCCCGCTCGACGGGGTCCCTGGGTACCATCTCCTCCAGGTACTGCTCGAGCGCGGTCATGGCGAGATCGTCATCGCTGGCCTCGCGCGTGCCCTGGAGGACGAGGCAGGGGATGCCGTCGAGGGCATACTCGCTCCACAGCCGCACAGCCTCGGGCCGCCCGCGCCGGCCTGATCTCCGCCGCAGCTTGCCGTCGTGCACCTCGAGGTCGAATGCTGGAATCCGATGCGCCTCTCCGCTTTCTCGTTTGGGTGCCCTGCTCATGAGGCACCCCCCTTCGCCGCACGCACCATCGCGAGGATGCCAGCGCGAAGGTCTGGCGGCCCATCACCGGTCAGGTCCACCTCGCAGAGTCTTGGCGGCTCGCGGTCGTGTCGATCGAGCCCGGCTCGCCCCGTTCGCCTCAACAGCCCCCTCGCTCACGCGCGTGATCACGTGATCGCCCACCCCGTCGAAGGTCCAGTCGCCGTCCGCATCGCGGTCGAGGAGGAACACGTCCCGCACACCATTCGAGTCGCTCGCGCACGCCGCATCAAGGAGATCGCACGCCGAAGACTCGAAGATCACAAAGCGCCCCGTCACCGAGCCGTCGATCGCGAGGCTCGGGCCGTTGGTCTCGCCCTCGGTGGAGCGCACGACCGGGTAGGGGTCGCGCGCCTATGGCTCGCGCGGGCCCTACGCGAAGAAGGACACTGGGACGAGGCCCGCGCGCAGTGTGAGCGAGCAGCTCACGATCTCGCCCGCATGCGCGGGCCCGACGCTCCGCTCGCAATCGAAGCTCGCGACTTCATCCGCAAGCTCCCGTAGCGAGTGTTCGCACGCCCGGCGCACATGATGGAGACGTTGAGAGGGCGGGGTCAGTCTCCGTCACCGTGCGCGCAAGGCCAATGACCCCGCGACGCGATCAGCGCGTACTTCAAGGTGCGATCGATCGTCGCCTACCGCCACGCGAGAGTCGCGGTGGCGCGAGCGTGTTGGGCTCAGCACGGTGGCGGAGTGCTCGCGCGCAACGCGGTTCGCAAGAGGAGCTACTCGCGGGGCTCTGGGGCGGGCGGCCTCGAGCGAATGAGGCTCGATGTCGAGGGCGGGCGTCCGCGAAGGCTCACCGCCAAGTGCATGAAGCAAGGAACGCGAGCAGGTCGTTCGAGTCGTGGTCCCCGTCGCCGTTCCAGTCGCCCATCGGAGCACCCGCAGCGAATCGCTCAATGAAGAGCCGCAAGTCGGTCGCGTTCGCCTCCGTGTCACAGTTGAGATCCGCCGAGCGGATTGAGGGCGTCAGGACGAAGGCCGCCAGCGGCTGGCCCTCGCGGTGTCCGTAACCGACGATCTGCCCCGCGTCGTTGATCCCTGTGGCGTCCACGAGCGTCCACCCGCTCGCCGGGTCGATCCGCGAGTTGAGATCGATCATCTGCCCGTCGCGATAGACGAAGGCGTGAGAGCCCGAGGTGCCCACCACCACGCCCTTGCAGTTGATGTCTCGCGCGTGGCTGGCCTTTGCGTCGAGCGTGCCAAGGTCAGTCCGCGTGAGCACTTCGCCGCCGGGCCCGAGCTCGAAGAGGAACGCGTGCGGCTCATCGGCGGCGTCGCGCGCCCATCCGACCACCTGGCGGCGGGAGTTGATCGCCCGGGCCTGGCCGCCTTGGCCGCCGAGTGTGCCGAGTTGGATCGGCGAACCGTCGATCCACAGCACAGGCGTCGGCACGAGAGCGTCGGGACCGAACGCGCTGCCGACGATCCACCCCTCGTCGCTCGTGTCGAATGCCGCCGTGTCGTGCCCGCCCGGGAGTGTCGGAAGCACGGACAGCACGCCCGCCTCGAGCTCGCACGCGGACTCGACGACAAACCCGTCGCCGGTGAGCATGGGTCGGATGCCGACGACTCGTCCATCGCTACCTGCACCCGTGGGTACGAACGGTCCGGCGGGCTCGACGAGACCTGCGCTCGCGATGAGCGCCTCGGGGACGACATCACCCATGGAGTATCCGGCGCCGAGTACGGCACCATCGCCCGCTGCGGTCGCCTGGGCTTGCGTTCGCGGGGCGAGCGGGGCGAGTGGTGAGAGCGCCCCATCGAAGACGAACATCTGATAGTCGAAGCGCCTCACGACGCCCCAACCGACAACCGTGCCGTCTTCCGCGATGTCGGTCGCCGCGATACCGCCGCCGAACGACCCGAGATCGCGCACGACGTATGGATACAGCGGGAGCGGCTGGGGCGTTCCGGGGCTCGGCTTGAGCCCCTGGGCGCACACCACAGGGCACCAGCCGAGCACGCTCATCATCGCGAGTCGCATGGTCACGGCACTCTCCTCTAATCGTCCACCCGGTGGAAGAACGGCTCGTCGGGCCTCTGCGTGTGGCACACGGTGCAGTCGCTGAGCGTGCCGGCGGCGCCCTGGACGCGCATGGCCTGGAGGTTGTCCGCGTACGCGACCGTGGGGGTGATCGCGTGCGGGCTGCCGTGGCAGACCCAGCACTGCACCCCGCCGTGCCCGACCGAGTTGCGGAAGAGCGTGCCCGGCTGTTCGAACTCGAACCCGGGGCGAGTGTGGCAGTCCGCGCAGCGCGGCTCATCCACCCAGGGCGAGCGATTCGGGCTGCCCACGGCGGCCATCGAGGTGTGACAGTCCGTGCACGTCATCCCGGCCCGGAGGAGGTGCACATCGCGTTGGCACTGGGCCCTCTCGCCCGGGTGGCAGGCGTAGCAGCTGTCGACCAACTGCACCGGCAGGTCGTTCAGGCGGTCGGCGTGGGCGCGGTGCATGGCGCCGGAGAGCGTCGAGACTCCCGGCACGCCAGGGGCGCCCAACGCGGCGTCGGCGTGGCACGAGGCGCATGTGACCGGCGCGTTCGCGACGAGGTCGGTGCCGTGCAGTCGGTCGTGATCCTGGAGCACGTCCAGGTCGGTGTTCGTCCCGTCCGGCTCGCCGTGGCAGATCGCGCAGTTGATCTCCCACGACACGGGCATGACGGTCTGCGTGCGTGCACGCTCGACGCCCTCCCGCTTGAACACGATGGTGGCGAGCGGGTACGGGTTGTCGATTCCGGCGTCGGTCATGGGCGTCACGGGCACGCCGGTGACCTCCCAGAGCCCACGCGCCCGATCGGGCTCCATCTCGCCGCTCAATCGGTTGCCGGTGAGGCCAACATCCGCGGGCGCATCGGCGCCCAGCAGCGCAGGAGCATGCACCCACCAGTTGGTCTTGTCGATCGCCGTCGTGTTCGACGCGATATAGAACTCCATGCGGAAGTCGCTCGGGTTGGGTTCGACGATGTCGGGCCCGTCGCCCCTCTTGATCGCGACCGCCTGCATGGTGTTGTAGGGTGGGAGGATCATGAAGTGGCGGTAGTCGCGCTGCATGCAGTGCATGCCGAGGTCGTTCTGCGCGAACACGACGTAGTCGTCGGGCATGGTTCGGCCCCAGGGCGCGCTCGCGCCGGCGCCAATGGCGCCGATGCCCAAGAGCATCGCCGCCATGCCGATCACACCGTTGCGATGCCTGGCGCCCCCTGAGGATCCGCCGTTCGGGATTCGCCTTCGTGCCATCTTGACCTCCATGGTCAGCAGCCGACCTGATACACCGCGAGGAACGCGAAGAAGTCGTTCGTGTTGATCCCACCGCCTGGAGCAAAGTCCGCGCGCGGGTCCTGTGCCTGATAGAGCGACAGGAACGCGAAGAAGTCATTGGTGTTCACGTCGCCCTCGCCTGTGAGGTCGGGCGGGCACGCGACGATCACCTGACGCTCGTACGCCCCGATGTCCACCACCGGAAATCCAAGCCCGCGGTCGATCACATCGGGGTCATCCACGAACCGCGCGAGCCCGACGAGATCACCGCCGGCCCAAACGGGCACTGCGCTTGAGTCGCCCGCGTCGACGCAAGGCGAGCCCGCTGTGAGCATGAAGTCCCCGCCCGGCGCGTCCACGAGCACAGGATCGGCGTCGAACGACCCGGGCACATCGCTGGGAACGAGCGGGTCTTCGCCCGGCTCGGGTGGATCGAACAGCCCCTGCACGCACGAGAAGTAGAGGTCGTTCGTCCCCGACACCTGGAATCGGATGGGCCCCTGGTCGGTCGCGGTTCCGGTGTTCCCGTAGAGGATCGAGTTCCAGATCGTGGCGTTGCCATCGCCGAACACGCTGACACCGACGTCCTTCTCACCGCGGTTGTTGACCACGGTGGAGTTGATCATCTCAAACGTGCGCGATCCGGTGGAGCCGGTGTTGACCGCAACCCCCGCGCCGAAGCCGCCCTGATCGGGGTACGGGTCGTTCGGCTGGCGCACCGCGCGGTTGTTCGCGAACAAGCTGTTGGTGATCGTGATCTTGTGCCACGCCCGGATCCCCGCGCCCTCGTTGGCCTGGTTGTTCCGGAAGGCGCATCGATCGAACACGGTGTCGGTGAAGAACACCCACGCCCCGCCGCCGGTCCCGAGTTCGTCGCCGATGGAATAGAAGGGGCGGGCGGTGTTGCTCACGAAATCGCACCCGACGATCTGCGTGGGCGTGCATTGGTAAAGCGCCATGCCGGCGC
>JAUIFD010000093.1 GCA_030429485.1 Phycisphaerae bacterium
CAAGCACGTCTTGATCATCGACGACATCCTGGATTCGGGCGGCACGCTGAGCCTGGTCCGCGAGGTGCTCGCGGCACGCGGGCCGGCGACGTTGCGCGCAGCGGTCCTGCTCGAGAAGACGGGGATCGAGCGGGTCGCGCCTCCGTCCGGGGGGGTGTTCGCCGAGTACGTGGGCTTTTCGATCCCCGATGAGTTCGTCGTGGGGTACGGGCTTGATTACGACGGGCACTACCGCAACCTACCCGCCATCGCCACGCTGCGCACGCTCGGGGCGGAGACGGGCGCGTGAGGGCGAGGCGCGACCTTGCGGCCCTGGTGCCGGAAGGCGAACGCGTCGTGCTGAGGATCAAGCCGGGCCTGCTCTCGATCGTGGCGAGGCGGGGCTGGTGGCACCTGGGCGTGCTCGCCGCCGCGTTGGTGGCGATTCCGTTGATGCCGGGCGCGTCGATCTTCGTGGTTGCGTCGGCGATCATCGTGGCCTCGATGGTCATCTGGGACGCGCTGGTGTGGGCGAGCCGCGGATATGTGCTGACGGATCAGCGCATCGCGGCGTCGGGTGGCGTGCTCAACCGATGGGGCGTTTCTGTTCCGCTGGATCGCGTGCAGCACGCGGTGATCTCCCGCCGGCTGATTGAGCGTCTGACCGGGCTCGGCACGATCGGTGTCGCGACGGCGGGCACCGATGCGATCGACGTGGCGTGGGTGATGATCGATCGTCCGCGGGCGACTCTCGCGCGCGTTCGAGATGAGGTCGATCGTGTGCGCAAGTCGCGGCCCCAAGGGGACCTGCCGTGAGGGCGCGGCGTCCGTTCATCCTCGGTCTGGTCGGCGGCATCGGCGCGGGCAAGAGCGAGGTGGCGAGGGTCTTCGCCGAGTTGGGGTGCGTGGTGAGTGACTCCGATGGGCTCGCGCGCGAAGCACTGCAGCGAGAGGACGTGCGACGGACGCTTGTCGAGTGGTGGGGGCCTGATGTGCTCGACGACGCGGGTCGGATCGACCGGCGAGCGGTCGGCGCGATCGTGTTCCGAGATCGCGAACAACGGACCCGCCTCGAGGGCCTGACACACCCGGTGATCAAAGCGGCGCGAGCGGCGCAGATCGCCGGGGCGACCCGCGATGGCGTGCCGGTCGTGGTGGTGGACGCCCCGCTCCTGTTCGAGGCGGGCGTGGACGCCGAGTGCGACGCGGTCGCATTCGTGGACGCTCCCGAGGCGGTCCGGCGGGAGCGGGTGTCGGCCCGCGGGTGGGACCCCGGGGAGCTCGCGCGGCGTGAGGGGGCGCAGATGTCGCTTGAACTGAAACGTGCGAAATCCGAGTATGTAATAGAGAACGCGGGGAGCCGATCGGAGCTACGCAACCGCGTGGAATCACTCCTCCGCGAGATTCTCGGGACGTGCGCGGGTCACCCGGGTTCCGGCCCCGCGTAGGCGTGGAGGACGCTAGACTTGCTCTGTCGGGTCGCCGGCGGGTCTTTCCGCTGAGCCCCCGCTCATCAGGCGGTCGGGAACCGACCGCACCGGCAGGGCCTTTCCGCCCGCCGATCACCCCCCTCCCAAGGTCGCAACGCCCACGGTCGTGGCGCGAAGGGAATGACGCGAATGGCAAAGGCATCAGGCGTGGCAGAAGAGGCCAAGGCGGGCGAGGGCACTACGCCGAAGCGCCGTACGAAGAAGACGGCCGCCAAGGCGGAGAGCAAGTCGGAGCCGAAGGGTGAAGCCGCTGCGAAGCCGGCTGCGGAGGCGCCGAAGGCGGCCGAGCCGAAGGGTGAGCCCGCCCGCGAGCCCAAGCCCGAGCCGCGTCAGGAGTCACGCCAAGAGTCGCGGCAGGACCAAGGTGGTGCGCAGGGCGGCGGGGGCGGACACGACTCCGGGCATGGGGGGCCGGGGGGCAAGCGGCGCAAACGCAAGAAGCGCCGCGGCGCGCCGGGCGGTGGTGGTGGGGGCTCCTACCGCCCCGCGTATCTCGATCACGTGCTCCCCTCTGACGAGGAACTCGAACGCGAGGCAGCGGAGCTCGAGAAGATCGCGGCCAACGCCGACCCGGACGCCCAGCAAGAACAGCTCACCATCGCCGAGCTCCAGCGGATGGAACTCGGCCAGCTCTTTGAGGTCGCGGAGCGCGAGGGGCTGGAGGACTTTCAGCAGGTTCCCAAGCAGGACCTGATCTTCAAGATCCTCAAGGCGCGGGCGGCGAAGCTCGGGCTGATGTTCGGGGAGGGCACGCTCCAGATCATGGCCGACGGGTTCGGTTTCCTGCGCAGCCCCGAGCAGAGCTACTTGCCTGGGCCTGACGACATCTACGTTTCGCCCAGTCAGATCCGTCGATTCGGGCTGCGTCGCGGGATGATCGTGCACGGCGCCATCCGTCCGCCGAAGGAGAGCGAGCGGTACTTCGCGCTGCTGCGCGTCGACCGCGTGAACGGTCGCCCGCCGAACGAGATTCATAACTTGGTGAACTTCGAGGACCTGACGCCTCTACACCCGGAGGAGCGGTTTGTCCTGGAGACCACGCCGGACGTGATCGAGACTCGGACGATCGACCTCGTGGCGCCGATCGGCAAGGGTCAGCGGGCGCTGATCGTGGCCCCGCCGCGCACCGGCAAGACGGTGCTGCTCCAGAAGATCACGCAGGCGATCACGAAGAACTACCCGGGCGTGAAGATCATCGTGCTGCTGGTGGACGAGCGTCCTGAGGAAGTGACCGACTTCCGCCGACACACCGACGAGTCGGTGGAGGTGGTCGCGAGCACGTTCGACGAGTCGTCGGGGCGGCACGTCGCGGTGGCGGAGGTGGTCATCGAGAAGGCCAAGCGGATGGTCGAGTTCGGGGACGACGTGGTGATCCTGCTCGACTCGATCACCCGTCTCGCCCGCGCGTACAACGCGGAGATGCCCCACTCGGGCAAGATCATGACCGGCGGTATCGACGCGAACGCCCTGCAACGTCCGAAGAAGTTCTTCGGCGCCGCCCGGGCGATCGAGCGCGGCGGCTCGCTCACGATCATCGGCACCGCGCTGGTCGATACGGGCTCGAAGATGGACGAGGTGATCTTCGAGGAGTTCAAGGGCACCGGTAACTCCGAGCTGCACCTCGACCGCAAGCTCATGGACAAGCGCATCTACCCGTGCATCGACGTGGCGGCCTCGGGCACGCGGCGCGAGGAGCTCCTGCTCGATCCGAAGGAGCTGGAGCTGGTCTATCGCCTGCGCAAGGTCCTCTCCGATATGAACGTCGTGGAGGCGATGGAACTGCTCAAGACCCGATTGAAGAAGGTGAAGTCCAACGCCGAGTTCCTCATGACCATGGCCCTCGGGTAACGGGGGCGGACGCGCAACAGGGGCCAGACGTGATCCGATCCGGTAAGGTGTCGGCAAGTTGGGGCGCTGATCGCCCCGTCCGGGAGCCGCGGGATGGTGGTTCGCCGCCGAGCCTTCCGAGCGATGCTCATTTTGACGGCCACCCCCTGGGCCGCCGCGCTGACCGTGACGGGCCTGTGGCTCGCGTTCACCGGCTGGAAGGTGCTGCCCGGCGCTCGGATCGCCTGCGTCATTGGGGGCGCGTTCTGGGTCGTCTCGGGACAACTGCTCTTCATGTGTTTGGTCGCCGATCGTCTGTTCCCGCGCGCGAGCCGGCGCCTGGTCGGCGCGAGCGAGATCGGGCTGAGCGCAGCGGTGGTCGGCCTGTTCCTGGGCGCGATCATTGCGATGGGCCTCGCCTGGTCGCCCTGATCGCGGTTCTTCTCTCGTCGGTTGCCTTCGGACAGTCGCTCGACGCCGACGCGCTGACGGCACGCGAACTCGCCCGAGTCGCGATCCTGGACCTGCGGGCGATCAACGACCCGACCCCGGCCGACCACGCTGTGGCGGGGGCGCTGCTCGCCGCGGCGCAGCAGTACGCCCCTGACAACGCCGAGATGCTGCGGTGGCGCATCGAGAATGCGCGCCAAGCGGGCGACAACGCTGCGATCACCGATCTCACGCGCCGCCTGCTCGACCTCGATCCAAACGACACGGTTGCGCAGCTGCGGTACTTGAGCCAGCGCCTCCAGCGGATTCAGACGGTCGAGGGGCGTCTCGCCGCGAGCGACCGCCTTTGGCAGAACGAGGCGGTCGATGGCGCCGTGCGGTCGCAGGTGGCGCTCGACGCCGCGCTGCTCGCGCGCGAGGTGGGCGACGACATCGGGTTCGAGCAGCGCTTGCAGACTTCGGTGCAGCTCGACGCGACGAACCGCACGGCCGCCGATCTGATGCTGAGCTATCTGGGCCCGAAGCTCGACAACCCGGCCTCCCGCTTTGAGCTGCTTCTCCACGTGCTCTACGCCGACCCGATCGATCCCGAGACACACCGCACGATCGCGCTGGCGCTCATCGAGAGCGGCGCGTTCGCGGAAGCACGCTTGTTCTACAACTACGCGCTCCAGCTCCAGGCGATCCGCCTCGGTTCGCGCCCGCCCGACATGATGGGCGAGAGCATGATCGTCGACTGGTACGCCGAGGGCGTGCAGCCGGTGATCGAGCGGATGAACGCGCAGCTCGAAGCGGAGCGAGCGGGGGCGAAGGCGGTGTGGGACGCCGCGATCGCCGACGGCCAGCCCACGATCGGGCTCACCAATCCGGATGAGGTGTTCCTCCAGTTTGCGTTCGAGCGCGAGCGTTTGGTCGGGTGCTTGCTCATCGGCGATGTCGAGGCTGCGCAGCGCAGCGCCGACGACATCATCGCGCAGCTCCAACTCATCGCGCGCAACATGCAGAAGCCCGAGAACCGGCGCCCCGGCGTGACGAGTGACGACATCGCCAAGAGCCTCGCCGGGATCGCGGGCAGCGTCTGGGGGTTCCTGGCGTGGACGGTCGCGACGCCGGCGATGATCTCGCAGGAGATCGAGATTCTCACCGCGATCGTCGGACCGGAAAGCCCGGACGTGCGACGCCTGCGGGGCTTCCTGCACCTCAAGCAGGCCGAGCCCGAGCCGGCCCTTGCGATCTTTGAAGAGCTGGTGCCGCAGACGGGTAACCTGCTCGACGACCTGGGGCGCGCCCTTGCGCTCGAGGCGCTCGGACGGGTCGATGAGTCGAAGGCGATGCTCAAGACCGTCTTTCGCGACGGTCCGCTCACAGGCGTCGGGGCGTGGGCGCGACAGCACCTCATCGCCCAGGGCGAGCCCGATCCGATTGACACCACGAACCTCGGCGACGTTCAGTCGCTCGTGCGCACCGTGCCGCGGTGGTTTGGGCAGATGATCGAGCGGCCCGAGACGGCGATGCACCTCTCGCTCGACGTCGTGGACATCTCGCCGGACGCCCTGGACCCGCCGCGGCTGATCGTGACCCTGCGCAACACGTCGCCGATGCCGCTGGCGCTCGGCGCGGAGAAGTACCTGTCTTCGCTGATCGCGATCTCGCCGAAGGTGAACGTGGGGGTGCGACAGGAGATTGACCTCGCGCAACCGGAGACGCTCAACCTCGCACGCCGGCTGCGCCTGATGCCCTCCGAGGCGGTCCGCATCACAGTGGATGCCGGCGCGGCCTCGACCGGGTGGGTCATCGATTCGGGCCTGACCCGGACGGTGCGAGCACGGTGGCGTGCGCTGCAGGATTTCACGATCGGGGCGCGTGGGTATCTCGTCAGCGGTCCCTACGGGCTCGAGGCGACGTCGCCCGGCGTGCAGTGGCCCCCTTCGCCCGAGGCGGCGCAGTCGAGCGAGGAACTCGCGAGCCGGATCGCGACCGGCGATGGCGTTGCGCTCGCGCAGGTCGCCGCGGTGATGCGCGCCAGAGCGATCGAGAGCACGCGTTCGGAAGGCGATCCGTGGACCGCGGAGGACTATCAGCGTCTTGCCGCAGCGGCCGCGGCGCGCTATCCGGACCTTGATGCGCGGGACCGGGCGATGCTCCTGGCGATCATCCCGCACGCGCGGATGTTCCCGCCGTACGAGGCGTTCGACGCGGCTGCGCGTGAGGAAACCGACGCCGATCTGGCCGCCATCGTCGCCGTCACGCGCGTGAGCGATGCCACCGACGAGTTCCTCTCGCGGTGGATCGACGCGGACCAGCAGCCGGCCGCCGCGGTGTGCGAGATCGTCCGCGAGCGCCTCGGGCGCGAAGACCCGGGCGGGTACGCGAGCGCGGGTCCTGGCATCACCGGGCTGTTCCGCCCCGTGCGGGCCGGCGCAGGGCGATGAGCGCCGACGGCGCGGGTGATCGGCCCGACGCCCCGCACGCACCGCGGCATCGATGGCGAGTTGTCGTCGGGTTTGTCATCGGCATCGCGCTCTTCGTCGCGGCGCTCTGGGCGGTCCTGGGCTCGCAGTCGCAGCTCGATGAGGCGCGCGAGGCCGTGCGCGCCTCGCCGCCATGGACGATCGTCGCGCTGTTCGGGCTCCCGCTTCTCAACCTCCTTGCGACGACGGGCACCTTCCACGCGCTGATAGGGCGATTCGGCGTCGTTCGGTTTGGCGAGATGTTCGCCCTCGTCGCGACGGCGGGCGTGCTCAACTACCTTCCTCTGCGCCCCGGCATGTTCGGGCGCATCGCGTACCACAAGCGCGTCAACTCCATTCCGATCAGGCACTCGGTGCGTGTGCTGGTTGAGGCGATCGCGGTGTCGTGCGGTTCCTTGGCGGCGCTCGCACTAGCTGCCGGCATCGCTTCGCTCTTGCCAGGCTGGACGCAATGGGCGGTGCTTCCGGCGCCGATCGTGGTCGCGGGCGTCGTTGTCGTCGTTGGGCGGCGGCATTGGGCCCCGTTCGGGCGGGCGTTTGCTTGGCGGTATCTCGATATGGGCGCGTGGGCGGCTCGGTACCTCTTCGCATTTCACGCGACGGGCCGCCCCGTCACGAATCTCGAGTCGGTCTGGCTCGCGGTGACGAGCCAGCTCGCGATGCTCGTCCCCGTCGCGGGCAACGGGCTCGGCGTGCGCGAGTGGGCGATCGGGATCGCGGGCGGGCTCTTCGACGAGGACGCGGGGGCGATCTCCCGCCACGCCCTGGCTGCCGATCTGGTCAACCGCGGCGCCGAGGTCGTGGTCTTGGTCCCTGTCGGCGTAGTAGCGGCGATTTGGGTCGCCCGGCGGGTTGCAAGGTCCAAAGAACTGCCGACCGACGGGCAAGCCCCCACCTGATCCGCCCGATACACCCGATCCACCACCCCGAGCGCGACGTACAGACCCGAGGACCCACGGGCATGGTCAGCAAGATCGAACAAGACCATCAGCGCTTCCGGCAGATCGTTCGCGGCCGGATCCGCAAGGACCTGCGCAAGTTCCTCTCCAAGGGCGAGATGATCGGGCGCGAGGGGCGGCGATACGTCTCCATTCCGCTGCACGACATCGACATCCCGACATTCCGGTATGGCGACAACTCCGGCGGCGTCGGGATGGGTGAGGGTGGCGAGGGCGATGGCGTCGGCAAGCCCGGGCAGGGCGATAACGCCGGCGGCGAGGACGAGGGACGCCACGTCACCGAGGTCGATGTCTCGCTCGAGGAGCTCGCGGACATTCTCGCGGAGGAGCTTGAGCTGCCTCGCATCAAGCCGCGCGGTGCGCATCGCATCTCGACCATGCGCGACAAGTACTCCGGCATCCGCAACGTGGGGCCAGCGTCGCTGCGCCACTTCAAACGCTCCTACCGCGAGGCGCTCAAGCGCCAGCTCGCGATGGGCGACTACGACCCGGACGATCCGGTGATCATCCCGGTGAAGGAGGACTTGCGGTTCCGCTCGTGGAACGAGGTGCGCAAGCCGCAGTCCAACGCCGCGATCATCTACATGATGGATGTCTCCGGATCGATGGGCGACGAGCAGAAGGAACTGGTGCGCCTCGAGGCGTTCTGGATCGACACGTGGCTCCGCCGCAACTACGAGGGCGTCGAGAGCCGGTACGTGGTGCATGACGTGCGGGCGGCGGAGGTCGATCGCGAGACGTTCTTCACGCTGCGCGAGGACGGCGGCACACGCATCTCGTCGGCGTTCAATCTCTGTAAGGAGATGCTCGAAGAGCACTACGACCCCAACGACTGGAACGTCTACGTGTTCCACTTCTCCGACGGCGACAACTCGTCGGAGAACGACAACCGCCTGTGCGTGAAGATCCTCCAGGACCACCTGATCCCGAACTCCAACATGGTCGGGTACTGCCAGGTCGCGTCGGCGTACGGCTCGGGCAACTTCATCAATGTGCTCCGCGAGGCGTTCCCCGACGGCGCGGCCGACGAGGATGGGCCGCAGCTCATCTGCTCGAAGATCAACTCCCGCGACGACATCCACGAGTCGCTCCGGACGCTCTTCAAAGCCGGTCGTTGACCTCGCCAACCGCTCTCCGATCGCCAGCGATCCCCCGCGTACCCTTGCCTCGGAGCCGAGGCCCATGATTCCCTTTTTCGCCGGTTACGCGATCATCGTCTGGGTGATGGTGTTCCGGGGTCGGCGTGCCGTGCGGGGGCTGGGGGCCTTGGCCGCCGGGCTGGGGGGGCTCTTGGGTGTGGCGTTCTTCCATTACAAGCTCAATCAGTGGACCGAGGGGCGGATCTACCTCCCCGTGCTGCAGTCGATTCTCTATCCCTACATCCTGCTCGTGACCGCGATCGGCGGGTACCTCTGGACCTTCAGGCGCCTCGAAACGGGGGTTGTGGGTTCGACCTGCCTCCGATGCGGGTATTCGATGGCGGGCCTGTCGGAGGGGTCGGTGTGTCCCGAGTGTGGGGCGCCGCGTCTGGGCGATCACCCCGCAAACGCCCGCGTTGCAGCCGATCAGCGAGCCAAGTGGGACGCCCCTACCGTTGTCCCCGCCCCGGACCGGGGCGAAAGGGTGACCCCGGATGGAAGAACGCCAGACCCAGATCGTTGAGGGCGCCGGGCTCGAAGAGTCGCGCGTCAATCGCGAGTTCATCGACTTTCTCCAGAAGTGGTCGTCGCCGGTGCTGTTCGTGCTGGCGGCGTTGTTTCTTGGATGGTGGCTCTGGACGCGCCACGTCGAGAAGCAGGCCGAGCGTCGCGGCGACGCGTTCCGCGAGCTCGACGCGTTGCGGGTGGCGGGCAATGCGAGCCCCGATTCGCTCCGCGGGATCGCGGAGGAATACTCGGACGTCAAGGGCGTGCCCGAGCAGGCGCGACTCGCCGCGGCTGACGAGTACATGCGCGCCGTCCGGCGAGGCATCTTCCCCGGCTCCGAGCTCAACCCCGACGGCACGCTGCAGTTCGAAGACGATGCGATGAGCGAGGACGATCGGGTTCGCTTCCTGGGCGAAGCGCGCGCGCTCTACGCCGAGGTCGAGACGTCGGCGCGCAAGCAGGGCATGGACCTCTTGCGTTTCAACGCCCTTTCGGGGCTCGCGGCCGTCGCGGAATCGACAGGCGACGCCGAGGTCGCTCGCGAGTATCTCGAGGACTTGGCTTCCGCAGCCGATGCGGCGTCATTCGACCTCATCGCGGAGGGCGCCCGTCGCCGACTCGCCTCGCTTGGTGGCGGAGTCGTCGCGACACCCACGCTCTACGCGGTCGCGGACCTCCCCCCGGATCCTGACGCGCCACCTCCGCCGCCGGAGGTGACCGATGACGGCGCCGCGGCCGACGGCGCGAGCACCGAAGAGCCGGCCCAAGCGGGCGATGCCACGAATCCCGAGGGCGAAGAAGGCGCCGAGGGCGGCAGCGGGGACGAACCCGCCCCGACCGATCCGGCCGCCTCCGACGACCCACCCGCCGACCCGAATGGCGGTGGGTAAGCGCGCCACCGATCACGAAGCTGACGACTCGGTCTCGACCTCGCTCGGGCAGAGCCTGATCCTCCCCGGCGGCAAGGTCGACCCGCACGCGATCGCCTCGGCGGTCGAGCGCGCCCGAAAGCTCGCGGCCGAGCGCGGCGACGACTCGGCCGAGCCCGAGCTCCCGCGCGTCACGTTCACCCTCCAGCGCGATCTGGGCGTGCGGCTCGACAAGTACCTCACGAGCCGAATCACCTTCATGAGCCGAACGCAGCTCCAGAAGCTCATCGAGTCCGGAGGCGTCTGCGTCAACGCGACCCCCGCCAAGCCCTCGACCAAGCTCCGCCAGGGCGATGTCGTCGAGGTCCTCGTGCCACCGCCGCCCGACACGACGATTCAGCCCGAAGAAATCCCCATCGACGTGCTCTACGAAGACGAGCACCTCATCGTCCTCAACAAGTCGCCCGACATCATCGTGCATCCTGCACGCTCTGAAAACTCCGGCACGCTCATCCACGCCCTCGCGTGGCACTTCCAGCACGTCTCCGGCGGCGGGCTCTCGGGCGTCGGCGAAGAGTTCGCCCGCCCCGGCGTCGTCCACCGCCTCGATCGCCAGACCTCCGGGTGCATCGTTGTCGCCAAGAACGACGAGGCGCACTGGAAACTCGCACGCCAGTTTGAACGGCGCACCGTCGATAAGCGCTACCTCGCGCTCGTCGAAGGACGCGTCGAGCCCGATACGGACGTCATCGATCTACCCCTCGGCCCGCACCCCTCACGCGAGAAGGGATACCGCGAGAAACAGGTCGTGCGACGCGACGACCTCGGCAAGCCGGCGGTCACGATCTACCGCGTGAGGGAGCGATACAGCGAAGGAGAGTCCGGGCGCGGATACACCTTGGTCGAGCTCGAGCTCAAGACCGGACGCACGCACCAGATCCGCGTGCATCTGTCGTACCTGGGCTGGCCGATCGTCGGCGACGACATGTACGGCGGGCGCGTCTTCACGACCGACACGGGCCAGACGCTTGCGAGCCGGCAGATGCTGCACGCGGCACTGCTCGCGCTTGAGCACCCAATCACCGGCGAGGCGATGGTCTTCGCCGCGCCCCCGCCGCCGGACCTCGCCGGGCTCGTCTCCCACCTCCGCGCGACGCGCGAGGCCGAGCGCGTACACGTGGAGGGGACGGTGGCGATGGGGCGGTTGGGACTCGACTTGTAGACTCCCGCGCGATGCACCTCACACGCCTCTATGCCCTGCACAGCGGACCCGGCTTTACGGCCATGGGGTATCTCTCGCTGTATGTGCCGCTCGGCGTGCCCAAGCATCGGGCACGCGAGGACCTACTTGTGCGAGCGCGCCCGATCCCCCGATTTCCCAATCGGCCTGCGAGCTACGACAACGGTTTGGTGTTTGCGTTGATCTCCCCGCTGTTCGTGGCTTGGTGTTGCCTCTTCTTCATGGGGCTTCCATTGCTCATCGTGTGGAGCGTGACCGGCGCGTTCGTCGGCAACTGCATGGCGCCGCTCGCCATCGTGGTCGGGTACATGATGACGTGGGGTCGATTCACAGCGAAGTGTCGGACGCGGGTGCGGTCCAACTGCTGCATCGCTTGCGGGCACGGGATGCGGGTTGACGGTGACTTTCCGCGTTGTCCCGAGTGCGGCTCGCTCCATCGGCGCGAGTGGTTTCCAGTTCCGATCGTTGCGCCGGCCGCACCTACGGTTCCCGCATGACCCGCATCCTCGTCGTCGGTCCGCATCCGGATGACCAAGAACTCGGCATGGGCGGCACGATCGCGCGTCTCGCAGCACAGGGGCACGAGGTGCTCCTGCTCGACATGACCGACGGCGAGCCCACGCCCCACGGCACGCGCGAGACGCGCCTCGTCGAGGCCGAAGCCGCCCGCGCCGCGCTTTCGCCCGACCTAGGTGAGCACCCGCAGGGCAAGCCCATCGGGCGCATGCTGCTCGACCTGCCCAACCGGCGCGTGGAGCACACGCTCGAGGCGCGCCACAGGGTCGCGGCGGTCATCCGCGCGTGGCAGGCGCGCGTCATTTTCGTGCCCTACTTCGAGGACGCACACCCGGACCATCTCGCCGTCACGCGCATCGCCGAGGACGCACGCTTCGACGCCAAGCTCACCAAGCTCGATCTCGACGCGCTCCCACCTGTCACCGGCGGCCCACACAGCAACGGATCGCTCGAAGTCGGCCCGCCGATCTATGCCCCGTGGCTCATCCACTACTACGCCACGCACCTGCGCATCTGCCCGAGCCCGAGCTTCATCTTCGACATCACGGGCTTTGAGGGCGCGAAACGACGGGCGATCGAGGCCTACGCGAGCCAGTTCGGCGTGAACGAGAAGAACCGCGCGGTCGTCGAGTGGCTCGAAGCGTCGGGGCGCTACTTCGGCTCACGCATCATGGCGCACGCCGGCGAGCCGTTCTTCTGTCGGGAGCCGTTGGGGCTTGCGTCATTGGATTCGGTGGGTGTGCTGTAAGCGATTGTGCAACCATTCCTACATCACGACGTTCCAGACCAACGCCAAAGTGCCGCCAGCAAACAGCAGCCCCAAGAGCGCCAGGAGCCCGTCGTGCGCGAGCATCGCGAGCGAGAGCAGCACCATGCCCAGTGCCGGGACAAACACAGCAAACGGCACGAGCCCCATAGGAAAGACGAGCAACGCCAAGATCGCGATCACGCCCGCGTGTACCCGCGACATGGGCTTGCGTACGAGAAGTGTCAGGCGGCGAGCGGTGAGTTTGTCGAGGCGCTTGGTCCACGGCTGAAGCTTGTTCAGAGCTCCATCCAGCCTTGACTTTGAGATCTGGTGCTTCTTGAGCTTGGAGGGGAGCCAGAGCGAGCGGACCCCCAGGGCGTGCTGTGCGGACACAAGAAGAACCAAGGTGGCGATGACCGCTGGCGCACCGGGTATCCCGCCGATGGGCGAGGCGAGCAGGATTGCAGGCACGATGGTGAGTGCGCCAAACGTCCGTCCGCCAAACGCCTCGACGATCTCGCCGATCGAGACGTGATCATCATCGGAGGCGGTCTCCCGAACGTCGTCGATCACATCCTGGATGGGCGCGGGGGTCAACGGATGGCTCGCATCAAGAGAGAACACACTTGTGTGTAGATGACGAGCGTATAGGGAGTCCAGTGAAGCCTTATTCATTATGCGCACCCGCGAACAGACGGACGCTGACCGAATGAAAGCATCATAAGGAAGTGCAAGCGCGTGCAGAGTGCTCTACTTACTTGTGGCGTGCTGCTTGCGCGTCGCCATGTCCACAGCGAGTTCGAGGGCCGCGCGCATCGAGCCTGGATCGGCCTTGTTGCGCCCGGCAATGTCGAACGCGGTCCCGTGATCCGGGCTTGTCCGCGGCGCGGGCAGACCGATCGTCACGTTCACCGACTCATCGCGGAACAGCAGCTTCACCGGGATCAGCCCCTGGTCGTGGTACATCGCGACGACCAGGTCGAACTTGGGCGCACGCCCCTCGCCGCCGACAGCCGCGTTGAAGATCGTGTCCGCGG
>JAUIFD010000094.1 GCA_030429485.1 Phycisphaerae bacterium
GATCCCCGTGGACCCGCCGACCAACGAGCAGGCCGTCGAGATCCTCAAGGGGCTGCGCGATCGCTACGAGGAGCACCACCGCGTGAAGATCACCGACGAAGCGGTGAAGGCCGCGGTGGAGCTCTCGGGGCGGTACATCACCGGGCGCGTGCAGCCGGACAAGTCAATCGACGTGATCGACGAGGCGGGCGCGCGGGTGCGGATCAAGAGCATGAGCAAGCCGCCAAACCTCGCGGAGCTCGAGGCGGATATCGAACGCCTGAGCATCGAGAAGGACGAGGCGGTGCGCGCAGCCGACTACGAGCGTGCAGCCGAGCTGCGCGATCAGGCCGAGCAGCTCCGCAAGAAGAAGGAAGAGACGCAGCGCGAGTGGCGCGCCAAGAGCCTCGAGGCCGGCGGCATCGTCGATGAGGACGTGATCGCCGAGGTGGTCTCGAAGATGACCGGCGTGCCGCTGACCCGCCTCGAGAAGGAGGAGGCCGCCCGCCTGCTCGACCTCGAGAAGGAACTGCACAAGAAGGTCGTCTCGCAGCAGGAGGCGATCCACGCGGTGGCCAAGGCCATCCGGCGCGCACGAGCGGGGCTCAAGGACCCGAAGCGTCCGATGGGCAGCTTCATCTTCGTAGGGCCTTCCGGCGTCGGCAAGACGCTGCTCTCCAAGGCCCTGGCGGAGTTCATGTTCGGCGACGAGGAGGCGCTCATCCACCTCGACATGTCCGAGTACATGGAGAAGCACAACGTGTCGCGCCTCGTCGGCGCGCCTCCCGGGTATGTCGGGTATGAAGAGGGCGGGCAGCTCACCGAGCAGATCCGCCGACGCCCCTACTCGGTCGTGCTCCTCGACGAGGTCGAGAAGGCGCACCCGGACGTGTTCAACATGCTTCTCCAGATCATGGAGGAAGGACGCCTCACCGACTCGTTCGGGCGCAACGTCGACTTCCGCAACACGATCATGATCATGACCTCCAACATCGGGGCCGATCTGATCAAGGGCGGTGGCGGGTTCGGTTTCCAGAAGCGCACCGCCGAGATCGACTACGACAACACCAAGGTCGTGCTGATGAAGGAGATCGAGCGGTTCTTCCGCCCCGAGTTCATCAACCGCCTCGACGACATCATCGTCTTCCGTCCGCTGAACCGCGACGACCTCGTGCAGATCGTCGACTTCGAGGTCTCGAAGCTCTCCAAGCGCCTCTCCGAGCAGGGCATCCGCCTCGATCTCGAGGAGACCGCCAAGACCTTCCTGATCGACAAGGGGTACAACCCCGACTTCGGCGCCCGCCCGTTGCGCAGAGCGATCGGCACCTTCATCGAGGACCCGGTGTCCGAGATGCTCCTCTCGGGCGAGTTGCACGGCAAGAACGTGCTCGTCGCGAGCAAGCCGGAGGATCAGGACAAGCTCGTCTTCGATGCTCGGCACGAGCCCACAGGCACACCCGAGGACGCTCCGGCAGCGACCGCACAGAGCACCTGATCCACCCCACCCTTGACCCTCTCGCAATCGGCCGGCGCTCGCGCCGGCCGATTGTCATTCTGCTGCTGTTCTACCTGGCTCGAAGGGCCCCGCCGATGATCGGGAGCGCATGCTCGAGAATGCCATAGGAGAAGTGGGTCGCGACCCGATCGACGAACGCCGTGAAGTCGAAAGCCGCTGTCTCATCGGCGGCGTCCGAGATCACGCGCACGACGCCACAGGGGCGGCCGTACTCAAAGCACACCTGAGCGACGGCCGCGCCCTCCATCTCCACGCAGAGCGCGCCGGGGAGGCGCTCACAGAGACTCCTGGCGTAGGCCCGATCGGTCACGAACTGATCGCCGCTGAGCACAAGCCCGCGCGACACACGCGGCGTGCCGATCGCGAACTGCGCCAGATCGTCCGGCGTGACGTGGCTCGCGAGATCGCCCACAAACGCCTCGCCCCCCGCGATCAGGGCGCGCGTCAGGCCCCGATCGCCATCGAAGTACGAGCGATGCAGCAATGGAATCTCGAACGCATCAAAGAGCGGCGAGGCGTCCATATCGTGCTGCACCAGACGATCCGCGACGACAATGTCGCCGACGCGCACATCCGAACTGAGCGAACCCGCCACGCCGGTGAAGACAATCGAGCGGACGTCGAAGCGTGAGATGAGGGCGGTCGCCGTGGTCGCCGCCGCCACCTTGCCGCAGCGCGAGAACACGAGCACAACCGGCTCCCCGAAGAGCGTGCCGGAGTGGTACTCGCGCATGCCGTCGATCACAACGTCCTCGGGCCCCTCCAGAGCCTCGACAAGGCGCCGGTTCTCTTCCGGAATTGCGCTCATGATCCCGATGGGCATCTAGGCGTGCTCCGAGCGCCGGGCGGGCGAGCAAGGCGCGTATGGTGTGGCTTCGGGCTGACAGCGCGAGGATACGGCCGCGCGAGACCACAGACGGGGCGGGGGCTACCTTTGGTCGCAACAGGAGACGCGCATGGGGCGGAAGGCATTTGTCGGTGGCAACTGGAAGATGAACACGCAGCGTGAGTCGGCGACAGCCCTCGCCACCGCGGTCGCAAAGGCGACCGAGAAGGCCTCGCGAGATGTGGAGGTCGTGGTCTTCCCGCCGTTCCCTTACCTACTGCCCGTTGGCGATGCGATCGGCCCGCGCGTCCGCCTCGGCGCCCAGGACGCCTACACGGAGGCGTCGGGCGCATTCACAGGCGAAGTCTCCGTCGCGATGCTCGCGGACTGCGGCGCCACGCACGCTCTCACCGGGCACTCCGAGCGCCGCCACGTCCTCGGCGAGAGCGACACGCTCGTCGGCGCAAAGACACGGGCCGTGCTCGATGGCGGGCTCACCTGTGTCGTCTGCGTGGGCGAGACCCTCGAACAACGCGAAGCAGGCGAGACCGACACCGTCAACGAGCGCCAGACACGCGCAGCCCTCGAAGGCGTCAGCGCCGAAGGCATGGCGCGCGTCGTGATCGCGTACGAACCCGTGTGGGCGATCGGCACGGGGCGCACCGCTTCGCCGGCGGATGCGCAGCAAGCCCACGCGGCCCTCCGCGCCCTGCTCGCGAAGCTCTACGACGACAAGGTCGCGGCCGCAACCCGGATCATCTATGGCGGCTCAGTGAAGGGCGCAAACGCGGCGGAGCTCTTCGGCCAGCCCGACATCGACGGCGGGCTCATCGGTGGCGCGTCGCTCGACGCCGAGGAGTTCGGCGCCATCGTCACTGCCGCGGCAAAGAAAGTGCACTAGCGACGCGAGGCGCTACGCCTCACGCACGGTCCGACGCTCGATGCGCTTCTCGCTGACGGTCCGCACCACCGCGTCCACGTAGCTGCCCGGCGTGTGGACCTGGTCGGGTTCGATCGCCCCAAGGTCGACGACCTCATCGACTTCCGCGATGACCACCCGCGCCGCCGTCGCCATCATCGCGTTGAAGTTCCGAGCCGTCTTCCGATAGACGAGATTGCCAAAGGGGTCGGCCCGGTGCGCCTTCACCAGTGCGAGGTCGGCGAAGAGCCCGGTCTCCATGACGTACTCGATCTTCCGTGGGTGCCCTGCGGGCGCGCCCGCTCGGTTGAAACCGCGCGTGTCATCGCGCGGGCGGTAGAACTCGCGCGTCTCCTTGCCGTCGGCGATGGGCGTGCCCGCACTCGTCGGCGTGTAGAACGCCGGTATGCCCGCGCCACCAGCCCGGATCCGCTCCGCGAGCGTCCCCTGCGGGTTGAACTCGACCTGCAGCTCGCCGTCAAGAAACTGCCGCTCAAAGGTGTCGTTCTCACCGACGTAGCTCGACACCATCTTCCGGATCTGGCGGGTCTGGAGGAGGAGCCCCAGCCCCCAGTCGTCCACGCCCGCGTTGTTGGAGATGCACGTCAGCTCGCGCACGCCAGAGTCGCGGAGCGCGATGATGAGCTGTTCGGGTATCCCGCACAGCCCAAAGCCGCCCACGTGCACCGTCATGCCGTCCTGCAGCACGCCGCGGGCCTTGAGCCCGCCAAAGACCTCCCCCACGCTCGCGCACACCTTTGATCGCATCACGTCTCCCGATTTGGACCCACCAGCGTACTCGGCCCGACCACGACCCGGGGCAGCACGACTGGGGAATCAACCTCCGCGGACGCCTATGGGCTTCTGCCAGCGAGCATTTGTTCCTACCCTATTGGTGCAGGTGAGGCCCGCGATGTCACCATCCCTCCGCTGGCGATGGACCGCGACATGTGCCGCAATGGCGGCGTCGACGTCCTTCGTGAGCGCACAGGACGAGCCGACGCTCGACGACAAGCCCGCCATCGTTGAGCCGCAACCGCCCGAGGAAGTCGCATCGGACCAGGACCAGGTCGGTTCCCCACTGGCCAAGCCTGTGCACCTGGTGCTCAACACCACGGACGCGGCGTGGGTGCGCGACGACGTCGCGCCCCCCCAACTCGAAGACCCCGAGTGGTGGGCGCAGCTCTACGGCGAGCCGGACCCCGCGGAGGCCCCCCTGCTCCATCTGTCGCCGACCTTCGATCAGCCGCAGCCCGAGGCGCCGGACCTGCCCGAGTCGGACACCTCAGCCGACCGTCTCAGCGCCGCATTCACTCGCACCGAGCCGCGCCAGGTCGCGCTCAACGCCTCGCCCCTGCCCGACACCGGGCTCGACGACGACCGCTCGCTGTCCGCTCTCGCAAGCCAGGAGCTTGTGCGGTGGGACGTCGGCCGCAGCGCCTACATCTCGGGCCTCGGGCAGCGCCGCCGCCCAGACCAGGACACACTCGCGTTCGTGCTCTCCGCAGAGGCGGGCTTCGATCTCACGCCACGCGCAGGGCTCTCGATCGGCTACGAGGTGTTCCGCGCGACAGACTCCGGGGAACGCTCGTTCTCCGACACCCTCGATGAGGGGTTGTTCGCACAGTTCCGTCTGCGATTCTGAGGCCGTGTCGAGTAGATGCAGTCGCCCGAGGGAAGCCTCGGGCGATCGCGAACGTGTGAGCCGAAGTGGCTTAGTCCTCGAAATCACGCCCTGTGACGCCGCCGGTGGTGGCCCAGAAGAACGCGGGATAGAGGCCCGGTCCGTCGTCCGGCGAACCGTTCTCGAGCCCGTCTGCCTCAAGGGCGTACCGACGGAGCACAAGGCCGTCGGCCGGGTTCCAGATGTCTGTCGGGGCATACGCGTCGCGGGTCCGCTGGCTGTGCGAGTCCTGTTTCGCGTAGATGTCCGCCGTCGCGATCTTGCGCACGGACCCGTCGACAACGCCCACGTTCGGCTCCGCGTCCGGATTCGCCCACATCGGGGGCGCGTTCCGGGTCCCGATGTTGGTTCCGGTGCGCTGGTTCGGCGACGAGAAGGTGTACTCGTTGCGCTTGTTCTTGGTGGTGTCGAACCGCTCCCACATCATGACTTTCTGTGCCGGGAACGTCACCGATCCGATGCGGTTGCGCTTCACCATCGCCTGCGTCGCGTTGGAGGAGTTGGACGGCGGCCGCGGTGACTGCTGGTAGCGCGCAGAACTGAACCAGAACGTCGGCGAGTAGAGATACGACGTATCCCAGATCCATCGCTCGCCCTGCCCCGGCCCAATCTCCAAGAACCGGTCCTTCGGACCCGGGTCCGACGGTGAGAACTGCACGTCCGACGCGTAGTCGCCCTGCGCAAGCCAGCTCGCCGTGAGCGAGTACCAATGGAAGGCGTACAGCTCCGATCGCCACTGCCCCTGGTCGGCGAACGCGAAGTAGAAGGTGTCGGCGGAAGACGGCTTGGAGACGTGATACCACGCTCCAGTCCCGGGCGCGAAGTCCTCACCCGGTGCCGCGAACGGGTTGATGAATGAGTCCGCGTGCTCGCCCGTGTACAGGAGCCCCACTTGCACACACGAGCGCAGGTTCGAGAGGCTGACGGTGTTCTGTGCCGCCTTGCGGGCCTGCCCCAGCGCAGGGATCAGGATCCCAATGAGCAGCGCGATAATCGCGATCACCACGAGCAGCTCGATCAGCGTGAAAGCGCGTCGCATGGCGAGCTCCTTCCCTTTGGATTCACGTACGCCCCGCTCGCCGGCGCAATTTCCGCACTGAGCCGCAAGCGAACGCTCGGCAATCCGCGCCCCAATCCCCGAGAGTTCGGATGAGGCTCGCCGCAAGATACGGCAATAGGTCCGTGCCAGCTACGAGAAAGTGAGGCGCAGCCGCAGCCTCGCGCCGGTCATGCGCGGCACTAGGCCGCTTCGGCGCGTCCGTCTCTCGCCTCGCCCGACTCAGCCGCAGCGCGGAGGCGGTCCTCTGGCGAGCCGATCGCGGCCAGCCGAAGCCCAAACTTCTCCCCAACCTTCACCGCGCTCCCGGCGCCGATGGAGCGGTTGTTGAGCAGCATCTCGAGCTGCTCGTCGGCCCGCTTGGGCAACTCCAGGATCGACCCCGGGCCCAGAGCGAGCAGGTCGCCCGCCCGAATGTCGAGCTCGCCCACCACGACGATCACCGGCACCTCGAGCTTGAGCAGAGCGCGTACGTCGGACATGGGGGCTCCCGGAAGGTCTCGTGTGGCTCGTCGTCCGTCGGGCACCGCGGGTTGATCCGGATGCCGAGGATTGCGCGATCGGGAGGGAATCAAGCAAACCGCTTGCCAAATGGTGTCGGATGGGGACCGTGGCTCGATAGAGTGGGCATGGGAGCCGCAATGCGCTTCGACACCTCGCAGCAGATGAAGATGGGCCAGCACCTGAAGCTCGCCCCGCGGGTGATCCAGTCGATGGAGATCCTGCAGATGCCGCTGCAGGAGCTGGGCGAGCGGATCGAGCAGGAACTCTCGAGCAACGCGGTGCTGGCCGAGCCGAACGCCCAGGAATGGGACCTCGGCTCTGAGGGCGATGGGGCAGCCGATCCCAACCAGGAGCGGGGCGGCGAGAGTGCGGAGGGGTTCGGGAACCTCGACGACTTCGAGGCGGCGAACCCCGACGCTGCGGCGAACGAGTTTTCGAGCGGCGAGGCCCGGGCCGACCGCTCGCGAGACTCCTGGGACGCCCCGGCGAGACGGGCCGCATCGGGAGACCGCGACGCGAAGATGGACGCGATGGCCAACGCCGCCGCGCGCGGCGCCTCGCCGCACGAGCAACTGCTCGACCAGTGGCACATCTGCGACGTGCGTGACGACCTGCGGGCGCCGGGCGAGCTGATCATCGACGCGCTCGATGACGACGGGTACCTGCGCACCCCGCTCGAAGAAATCGCAGCCCGTGCGCCGCGAACGCTCAACGGCGCCCTCGCGCCCGACTCGATGGAAGACGCGCTCCGCGCGGTGCAGCTCTTCCTTGAACCAGCGGGCGTCGCGGCACGCAACGCGCGCGAGTGCCTGCTGCTGCAGATCGACGCGCTCGAAGACCGCGACGACTGGTCGTCCGAAGACGACAAGCGCGAGACGGTGCGCGTGGCGCGCGAGCTGGTCGCCGATTACCTCGAGGATCTGATGAACAACCGCCTGCCCAAGATCGCGGAGCGATCGGGGCTCTCGCTCACCGCGATCAAGGGCGGCCTGATGTTCCTCCGCCGGCTGAGCCTGGCGCCGATGCGCGCCCTCGCGCCCGACCGCAACGAGACGATCGTGCCCGACGCGATCGTGGAGTACGACGAGGAAGAGGACCGGTACGTCGCGTACCTCAACGACTCCACACTCCCGAACCTGCGCATCAACCGCGAGTACGCGGACCTCGTGCGCGACCGGGCGATGCCCAAGCGCGACCGCGACTTCATCCGCACCAACGTCTCGAACGCGCAGTGGTTGATCGATGCGGTCGAGCAGCGCCGCCACACGCTTCAGCGGGTGCTCAACGTCGTCGTCGAGGCGCAGCGTGACGCCTTCGACTACGGACCCGAGGCGATCAAGCCGCTCCAGATGACCCACGTCGCCGAGCAGCTCGGTATCCACGTCGCGACGGTGTCGCGCGCCGTCGCCGACAAGTACCTCCAAACGCCGCGTGGCGTGATCGCGTTGCGCCGGTTCTTCACCGGCGGCACCGAGACCGCCAGCGGTGAGGAGGCAAGCTGGGAGGCGATCCGCGCGGCACTCCAGGACGTGATCGACAACGAAGACAAGACCAAGCCCCTGAGCGACGAGGCCCTCGCCGAGGCGCTCAAGGACCGGGGCATCCCGATCGCGCGGCGGACCGTCGCCAAGTACCGCTCGCAGCTCGATATCCCGAGCGCTCGACTGCGCAAGCAGTTCGAATAGCAACCGAATGCGACGCTACTCGACGACGACCGCGCCCTCTGGCCAGATCGAAACGTCGACCTCGTCGTAAGCGGGCGCCGTCGCGGAGGGGTTGAACTCCCACGCCGTCACGGGCACGCCGCCGGCCAGTTCGATCTCGTGCTGCGCCATCTCGCCGAGGAACGTCGTCGAGAGGCGTCTGCCGCGGAGCACCGAGGCCTCGGGATCGCGCGGCGCGATCGCGATCGCCTCCGGACGGATGGAGAGCGCACACGCGTCACCGACCCCGAGTGACTTGGCCCCCGGCACGCCCCGTATCGCGCCCGCCGGCGTCTCCACCGTGACGCTCCTCTCGCCGACGCTCACCACCTTGCCCTCGACGAGGTTCGTCTGACCCAGGAACCCGGCGACGAACCGCGAGTTGGGCGCGCTATAGAGCTCGCGTGGGGCGCCCACCTGCCGCACGGAACCGCGATCGAGAATCGCGATCCGATCCGCCATCGAGAGCGCCTCTTTCTGATCGTGCGTGACGTAGATCGCCGTGAGCCCCGCGCCCTTGCACACCTCGCGGATCTGATGACGCAGATCGATACGGAGCTTCGCATCCAGATTGGAGAGCGGCTCGTCGAGGAGCAGCACCTCCGGACGCACGACCAGAGCCCTCGCCAACGCGACACGCTGCTGCTGACCACCCGAGAGTTGGTTGGGCTTGCGCGAGGCATACTCGCCCATCCGCACCGCCTCGAGCGCTTCACGCACACGCTCGCGGCGTTTGCGCCCCCGCACGTTCTGCACCTTGAGCCCGAACGCCACGTTCTGCGCCACGCTCATGTGCGGCCAGAGCGCGTAGCTCTGGAAGACCATGCCCGTGTTGCGCTTGTTGGGCGGGAGCGCGGTCACATCACGCCCGGCGAAGACGATGCGACCGCTCGTGGGCTTGGTGAAACCCGCGATCATGCGCAGGAGCGTGGTCTTGCCGCACCCAGACGGCCCGAGCAGGAAGAACAACTCCCCGGCCTCGATCTCGAGCGAGACTCCATCGACCGCGAGGGTCTGTTGGCCACCGGGCGCGGGAAACGCCTTGGTGACATCCGTGATCGAGACGGGGACCGACATCGGGCGGAGCGTAGCCGAACCGCCCCGCCCGAGCGTGCTACTCGACGCGCTCCGCGATGAACGTCATGTTCTCCTGATTCCAGCTCGATCCGGGAGCGAAGGGGTCGACACTCAGGCGCAGCGCCTCATCGTTCGGGCCCGGTCCGTACAGATTGAGATACCCCGAGGGCGCCGAGAACGCGACCAGGTCACCGGACATCGGGAGGTCAGTCGAGGGCAGCGTGGCGGTGATGTTGGATGCACGCCAAACCTCGAACCCGGGAACCCACCAGTAGACCTGTACATCGCCGCCAAGGGTGAGCCCGGCGAAGTTGATGCCGCCCCACGGGGTGAAGTAGCTCGTGAGCCCCAGGTCGGAGAACACCGGGAACTCGAACTGCTGCGGGAGGTTGTTGACGCGCCATCCGGAGTAGTTCGCGTTGGTGTTGGCGGGCACCCACCAGAGCACGACGAGCTCGCCGGAGCTATTGAGACCGCCGATGTTGATCCCATCCCAACTCGTCTGAAGCTCCTGCGCGATGTCGAACCGATTGGTGATCACCGTGGCGAGCCCGCCCGTGAGATCGGGCGCGCCCGTGATGCTGGAGAGGTCGCTCAATCGCCAATAGGGAAACTGCGGCTGCCCAGGAATGATCCACACCGAATACACCTTGCTGTCGGTGCCGATGCCCGCGAGGCCCCACTGGTCCCACCGCGTGGTGTACGCCTCGAACTCGGTGAAGGCCGGGATGTCCGAGTCGGCGATCCCGGACTGGCGCAGGTTGTTGGAGATGTTGCCGAACTTCCAGACGAAGCCGTTGGCCCCGGTCGCGCCGTTCTGCTCGATGGTGACGATGTCGCCGTTGGAGGCGATGCCGTAGACGTGGATGTTGCCCCGGATGTCGAGGAAGTACTTAAGGCTGAATGAGGGTGTGAACGCGGTTGAGTTGGTCTCCGCCGAGAGGTTGCGAGAGGAGTAGGTGCCGTCGCCGTTGGGCGTGAAGAGCTTGAGCCCCGCGGTGGATGCGCCGGCGTAGTACACCTCGCCGTCCTTCGGATCGAGCCAGGACACGAGCTGACCGGTGAAGTACGACGGCCCCCGATCGAGACGCCGGGCGATCCACCCGCCCTCGCCGTCGGGCTCGAACACAACCAGATCCGACTCCTGGTTGATGATCGCCATGGTGTTGACGCCGTCGGCACTCTCGACGCCGGTGGCGTTGCGCTCGCCCGGGTTGTTGATGAGCACGGAGATCGTGTCGTCCTGGATGTTGGAGGTCACGATGTCGACCGTGCCATCGGTGCCGATGTCCATGACCGCGACGTCCTCGGGCGCGAGCCCGACGCGGAAGACCGCCTGCGGCTGGAAGGTGCCGTCACCGTTACCGACGAGGATCGAAACCGAGGACGAGCCCGTATTCGACGTGATCGCGTCGAGGTCGCCGTCGCCGTTGATGTCGGCAAGCTCGACAGCCTCGGGGCGGCTCTGCACGCCGAACGTGCCAACCGACGTGAAACCGCCCGACCCGTTATTGAGATACGCGGTGATGGTGCCGGCGCTGGCGGAGGACCGCACGATGTCGAGGTCGCCGTCGCCATCGAGGTCGCCGAACGCGACGCCGTAGGGATCGGACCCCGGCAGCTCAGCCTTGCCGCCGAAGGCGAAGTTGCCCGTGCCCGTGGACTGGTTGAACCAGACGAACCGCCCGTTGGTGATGTCGGGCTTGCCGTCGCCGTTGAAGTCCGCAGTCTTGATGCGCTCCTGCGAGCCGCCGGCGCCGAGCGTGTTCATGATGATGAACTTGCCGGCGTTGTTGCGCCAGATCACGACGTTCTCGGAGACCTGCGACGTCGTGACGATGTCCATGAGCCCGTCGCCATCGAAGTCCGCAGCGGCGATGCCGAATGCGCGAATGTGCCCGGTGTACTGCTTGTGCGCCTGGAAGGTGCCGTTGCCGTTGTTGATCAACACAGAGATGGAGTTGCCATACCAGTTGGCGCTGACGATGTCGTTGTCACCGTCGTTATCGACGTCGACGATGACCACATCCTCCGGCCGATCGCCGACCGGGTAATCGACGTGAGCCGCGAACGTGCCGTCGCCGTTGTTGAGGAGCACGGAGATCGAGTCGCCATTCTCGGAAGTCACCGCGGCGTCGGGGATGCCATCGCCATTCAGGTCGCCCAGGTCGAGCACCTCCGGGCGGGTATCGGTGACGTACGACACCTGGTCGGCGACCGACGACGCCGCGATGGACCCGCCGATGTAGAGGTTGAAGTCGAGCCCCGAATCGGGCTCCAGGATCACGAGCACAGCCCGCGCCGCGTCGCCCTCGGTGCCGACGGTATCGACCGCCCGCGCGAGCACGGTGTAGGTGCCAGGCTCCAGCACGGTGAGCGAGCCGGCGACATTCAGCGAGAACGTATCGGGCTGCCCGTTGTTGTCCGCGTCGGTCGCGCTGCCCGCGCTGACCGAGCCGAGGTTGAGATCGCCCGCCGAGACCTCACCATCGCCGTTCAGGTCGATGTAGAAGTCAGTGCGCGAGAGCGAGAGTTCGAAGTCGGAGACCCCCCGCGCGACCACCGTGATCGGCGTCCCGGGCAGGATCTCGTTGGTGAGCACCGCGGGCGGCTCGCTCGGCTGGTCGTAGATGAGCAGTTCGCCCACGACCGGCGCCTGATTCACGTCGCCAGGCCCGGGCGGGTTGGGCATACCGCCCGACTCGTACGCCCCGAGGTCGAGCGTGGTCTGCGCCACGCGCCCGTTGCCGTCGAGGTCGATGTCCACCTTCTCCGTGGTGTTGCCGTCACCGTCGAGGTCGAGGATGTCGGCCGGCAGGTGCGCGACATCGCCCTTGCCGATGGCCGGCGAGTTGAGCGTCTGATCGTTGTCGTCCACGTTCAGGCGCACGTTGTCGTCGGTGGTGCCGATGGTGTTGTCGGCGCCGTCCTCGTCGATGAAGTCGGGATCCTGCTCGAAGTTGCCCCCACCGTCGGTCGTGCGGCTCGGCACGCCGCCGAAAACGAGCGAATCCGCAACGGTGACGTTGGGCGTGGAGTTGGGGAGGTAGATCTGCAGCTCGCCCGTGTCGGGCGGCACGACGCCCGATCCCTGCGAGAAGTTCATCCAGATGATCGAGTTGTAGATGCCGCCCGTGAGGCTGCCCGCGAGCGTCATCGCGCCACCGGTGCCCGAGGTGAGGTCCGCGCTCAGGCCCGAGTTCTGCACGAAGGTGGAGTTGACGATCGTGACCATGCCACCCGTCGCGTAAAGACCGCCGCCGGAGGAGTTCGCGAAGTTGCGGGTGAAGACGTGGTTGACCATCGAGACGTTCGAGTTGTCGGCGTAGATACCGCCACCCTGCACGACCGCGGAGTTGGTGTAGAACCGGTTGTTGCCGAGGTTGACGGTCGAATCGAACGCGGCGATCCCGCCGCCGCCGACCGTCGAGTCGTTACCGATGAAGAGCGAGAGCTTCACGCCGAGGGCGCCGGAGGCGTCCACCGCAATCGCGGCGCCCCAGGCTGCGTCGTTGTTCTGGAAGGTCGAGGCGCTCACGCTCATCGTGCCGCCCTGATTCCACAGCCCGCCCCCGCTCCCGCTCGCGGTGTTCTGGCTGAATGTCGAGCCAGAGATCGTCGATGTGCCGGTGGCGTGCAGCCCAGCGCCGTTGGAACTGGACGTGTTCTGCGTGAAGGTGGTGTTGGTGATGGTGAGCGCGCCGCCCGAGTTGAAGATGCCGCCGCCCGAGTTCGTCGCGGTGTTGGAGGTGATCGTCGAGTTCGAAATCGTGAGCGGCCCATCACTCCAGAGCCCGCCGCCGCGCCCGGCGTGGTCGTCGCGTCGAGCTCCTCGGGCCTGCTGCCCTCGCGCATCCAGGCGGACTGCCGCCACCCGGAGCGCATCGTCATCGGCCACCCCTTCAACCCGGTCTACCTGTTGCCCCTGGTCGAGGTCCTGGGCGGCGAGAAGAC
>JAUIFD010000095.1 GCA_030429485.1 Phycisphaerae bacterium
CCTCCTACGAGCACACCCTCGAGCGCCGTGAGGCCGACCGCGCCACCGAGAGGGCCGACGCCACCGACGAACTCCGCGAAGAACTCGATTCCGACGCGCAGCCTCGTGCGCTCGCCTTGAACCGCGCGCTGCGCGCCGCAACTTCGATCCAGATGATGAGCGCCTCGCCCGAGGCGGCGCTGCGTGACCCGTTGGTCGAACGCGCTGTGCGCGAGGCCGATGCCGAGGCCCGCGCCTGCGAGGCGCGAGGCGAGTGGGTGATCGCGTCGGAGCTCTTCTTCCGCCTCAATGCCATGTACGAAGAGGACGAGCGGTACCTGCCCGACCTTGAGCGTCTGGGGCATCGCCTCCAGATGATCCGGACGTACGCCCCAGAGCGGTATTGGACACTGCGCAACGAACGCCGACTCGCGGAGGACTTTGACCCGCTTCCGCCGTACAACCCAACAGGAGATTCGTACAAGACCAAGCTCCAGGGGATCGATCGGTTCGTGACGGCAAGGGCGATCATCCGTGCGGCGCAGCGCCACGTGGATTCGCCGAGTGTGCCCGAACTACTCGGGGGTGGCATCGACGGCGTGCTCACGCTCGCGTCGACCGACGACATCTGGGAGAGCTTCCCGGGATTGGCCGACGCCACCCGCCGCGCCCAGTTCGTGGAGCATCTGCGCACGCTCCGGGCGCGCTACGCCGACCCGACGCGCCCGAACCGTCTGACCGACGTGCAGGACGCGGTTTCCGAGGTCGTCGCCGCGAGCAAGGCGACGGTCGGGATCCCGGAGGAGGTGCTCTTCCACGAGTTCGGCGACGGCGCGCTCGGCGTGCTCGACGAGTACTCCCAGGTCATCTGGCCGGGCGACGTCGATACGTTCGCACGCTCCACCTCAGGCAGCTTCGTCGGCATCGGCGTGCAGATCTCGCTCGACGCCATGAATCAGCTCATGATCGTCACGCCGCTCGCCGGCACGCCCGCGCAGCGCGCTGGGCTCCGGGCGAACGACGTCATCACCGCGGTCGATGGCGAGTCCACGCTCGGGTTCACGCTCGATCAGGCGGTCGACAACATCACCGGGCAGCGTGGCACCGACGTCGTGCTGACGGTCGAACGCACGCGCGGCGAGGGCGACGACGAGAAAGTCGAACGCTTCGACGTCACCCTCACCCGTGATCGCATCGCGCTGGAGAGCGTGCGCGGATGGAAGCGCACCGGCTCCGGCGGGCAGGACTGGGATTGGTACGTCGACCCCGATCGCCACATCGGGTACATCGCGATCTCGCAGTTCCAGGAAGGCACGACCCGCGACTTCCGCAAGGCGGTCCGCTCCATGCAGAGCAAGGGGCTCAACGGGCTGATCGTCGACCTGCGGTTCAACCCGGGTGGGCTCCTCGATGAGGCGGTCGGCATTGTCTCGCAGTTCGTCGAACGCTCGCCCGTCGTGACGGTCGAGGGCGCTGACGGGCGCACCGAGGACACCGAGTACGCCTACGCCGGCGAGGCGATCCTCGAAGACACGCCCGTCGTCGTGCTCATCAACGAGGGCTCCGCCTCTGCTTCCGAGATCGTCTCCGGCGCGCTGCAGGACTACGCCGCCCGCGGCATGGTTGACGTGCTGCTCGTCGGTCAGCGGTCGTTCGGCAAGGGCTCGGTCCAGAACGTCTGGGAGCTGCGGGCTGAGAAGCCCACGCTCATCAAGCTCACGACGCAGTACTACAAGCTCCCCGGCGGGCGACTGATCCACCGCGGGCGGCACACCTCGCCCGAGAAGGGCGTCGCGCCCGACCTGACGGTCGAGATGCTCCCCGACCAGATCCTCGAGTCCGCGGAGATCCGCCGCAACGCGGACGTCGTGCTCCTGAACGAGCGTGGCGAGATGATCGACCCCGACCCGGACATGCCCTCCGATCCCGAAGCCCTGCTCGCCGACGGCATCGACGCGCAGCTCCACACCGGGCTCGTCCTGCTCCAGAGCCGGGCTGTCGGCCCGGCGACCGTCGCCCGCCGACCGAGCGAGATGGAACCCGTTCGGTAGCGGCTCAGGCCGTCCAGCCAGGCCAATCGCTCGCCCCTACCATCCGGCAGGGGTGATTTGCGCGCCGAGAGGACGACGATGACCGACGTGAAGACCAAGCCCGCGAAGGGGGCTCGCCTCAGCGACGCCCTCACCGACGACACCCTCCTCCAATGGCTGCGCTCCATGCAGCTCATCCGCGAGTTTGAGACACGGACGATGCAGGCCTACCAGCAGGCCAAGATCGGCGGGTTCTGCCACATCTACTCCGGGCAGGAAGCCTGTGCCGTCGGCACCATCGGGAGCGTCAACCACGACGACCCCGTCATCACCGCCTACCGCGACCACGGGCACGCGCTCGCCCGAGGCATGAGCGCCAAGGCGTGCATGGCCGAGATGTTCGGCAAGCAGGCCGGGTGCGCCAAGGGCAAGGGCGGGTCGATGCACATGTTCGACCGTCCCAACCACCTCTACGGCGGGCACGGCATCGTGGGCGCACAGACCCCACTCGGCGCGGGGCTCGCCTTCGGCGCGCGATACGCCTGGGAAGTGCTGGGCGTCGGCGAGAAGAAGGTCAGTCTCTGCTATCTCGGCGACGGCGCCCTCGACCAGGGCGCCCTCCACGAAGCGCAGAACCTCGCATCCCTCTTCGGGCTCCCCGTCATCTACGTCGTGGAAAACAACGGGTACTCCATGGGCACCGCGATCGGACGTCACACCGCCAACCACGAGCGCCTCACGAGCCGCGCTGCCGGCTACGGCATCAAGGGCATCGAGATCGACGGATTCGACGTCCTTAACGTCTATGACGAGTTCAAGCCGCTCGTCGATGAGTGCCGCGATCTGCAGCGACCCGGGTTCGTCGATCTCAAGACCTACCGCTACCAGGGCCACTCGATGTCCGACCCGCAGAAGTACCGCACCAAGGACGAGGTCGAGCAGTGGAAGGAGCGCGACTCGATCGCGGCCCTGCTCAGCTACGTCATGAGCGAGCGCGGCGCCATCGACGAAGACGGGTGGAAGTCGATGCAGCAGGAAATCAAGGAAGAGGTCCTTGAGGCCGTGGACTTCGCGGAGAACGCCGAGGCGCCAGACCCCGCGACGGAGCTCTACTCGGACGTGCTCATCAAGCCCATGGAGGGCATGAGCCCGAGCGGGGCGTATCTGCACGGCGAGAGGAACCCGCTGATCTAGATGCGCCGCGTGCGCCGGGTTGGGCTTGGGCGGCGCGGCAAACTCGCCGATCCGATGGGGGATCGCTACCTTCGCACATAACTCGCCGGAGACCTCATGCGGCTCATCGTGATCGCCAAACACGTGCCCGACTCGAAGGTCGCGGTCCGGGTCAAGCCCGATGGTTCGGGGCTTGAGACCGGCGGGCTCAAGTACGTCTGCGACCCGTTCGACGAGATCGGGATCGAGCAGGCGGTCGCGCTCAAGAAAGCGCGTTCGGATATCGAGGAAGTCGTGGCGCTCACCGCCGGGCCGGCGGGCGCGGTCGACGCCCTCCGCCACGCGCTGGCGATGGGCGCGGATCGCGCCGTGCATGTCGTCGCAGAAGACCTCGCGCATCATGATGAACTGCGCGCCTCAGCCCTCTACGCCGGCGCGATCAGGCAGCTCGGCGGGTTCGGGCTCGTCCTCTGCGGCGCGAGGAATACCGACTCCGGCGCGGGTGAGCTCGGGCCGGCGCTCGCCGAGCGTCTGGGCGTGCCTCACGCCGGCGCGGTGACCTCCATCGAGATCGATGACGCGGGCTCGTCGCTGGTCGCACGCTCGCGCGTCGAGGGCGGTGAGCTGGTGGTCGAGGCGTCCCTGCCCGCGGTCATCTCGTGCGAGCGCGGCCTGATCGAACCCTCGCACCCGGCGCTGCCCAAGCTCATGAAGGCGAAGAAGGCCCCCGTCGAGACAATCGACGCCAACACGCTCGACGCTGGTGGAGGCGCGGGTGCAGTGATGTCCGCCCTCACGCCGCCCAAGAGCCGCCCCGCATGCAAGATGCTCGAGGGCGATCCCCCGACGATGGCCAAGGAGCTCGCCCGCCTGCTCCGCGAGGAGGCGAGGGTCGTATGACGCGTGTCCTGATCTACTTCGAGCATCGTGAAGGCGAAGTCGCCCGCGGCTCGGCGCAGCTCGTCACCCTCGCACGCCAGCTCGGCGCCGAGTCGGTCGAGGGCGTTGTCGTCGGCGCGGGCGCAGGCCGCGCCGCGCCGACTGCAGCTCCGGGCGTCGCAAAGATCCATGTCGTCGAGGGCGACGCGTTCGCGGCCTATTCCGCCGAGGCGTACGGCGACGCGGTTTGCGCTGCGGCCGGCGCCGCGAGCGCTGATGTCGTGCTCTTCGCGACCACCGCACAGGGGCGCGATCTCGCGCCGCGTGTCGCGGTGAAGCTCGGCGCCGCGATCGCGACCGACTGCATCGGCGTCTCGTCGGAATCCGACGGCTCGCTCAGCGTCGAGCGCCCGCAGTACTCCGGCAAGTGCGTCGGGCGTTTCACCCTCGGCACGGGCGTGCCGCGGGTGGTCTCGGTCAGGCCCAACTCCTTCCCTTCGCCCGAGCCGGGCGATGCGGGCGAGGTGCTGCCGCTCGCGGTCGAGGCTTCGCTCGGCGGCGCGCGCGTCCGCGAGTTCGTCCCCACCGCGGGCGATACCAAAGACGTCGCCGACGCGGACGCGATCGTCTGCGGCGGGCGTTCGCTCAAGAGCGAGGAGAACTTTCAACTCCTCGAAGACCTGGCCGCGACGATCGACGCCGCGGTCGGCGCGACGCGGGCCGCGGTCGACGCCGGGTATCAGCCCCACGCACGCCAGATCGGGCTCACGGGCAAGGTCGTCTCGCCAACGCTCTACATCGCGTGTGGCGTGCATGGGGCGATCCAGCACCTCGCCGGCATGCGCTCAAGCCGCGTCATCGTCGCCATCAACACCAACGCCGATGCACCGCTCTTCGAGATCGCGACCTACGGCCTGGTTGCCGACCTCTTCGAGGTCGTCCCCGCGCTCACGCAGGAGCTGCGGGCGATCAGGTCCGGGTAACGCCCCCGGTGAGCCCCCAGACCCGCACGGCTCGATGGGTACCCTTCCGTCCCGCCGGGAGACCCGATGTCGTCGTCACGATTCGTGCCAGGTGAATACCAGCCGCCGCTCCCCACCGAGCGCCTGATCCTCCGAGACGCCGCCGGCGCGAGCGAGGACATCGAGTCGATCGAGATGGGCGTGGTCTTCGTCGGCGGCGGTCCAGCTGGGCTCGCTGGCGCGATCGAACTCGCCCGCCTCGTGCAGCGCGATGCCGAATCCGGCGGCGAGCTTGGTGATGTCGAGATCGCGGTGCTCGAAAAAGGCGCGGGGCTCGGCGATCACTGCCTCTCCGGCGCGGTGGTCGATCCCTCAGCGCTTCGCGAGCTTCTGCCCGACACGCCCCAGGGCGAACTCCCGCTGCGGGGCGAAGTGACGCGCGACCGCGTCTACATGCTCACCGAGTCGGGCAAGGTGCCGATCCCCACGCCGCCCACGATGCACAACAAGGGCTTCCGCGTCGCGTCGATCTGCGAGATCGTGCGGTTCCTCGGCGAGCGCGCGGAGGAACTCGGCGTCAACATCCTCGCCGGGTATCCGGCCGACGCGATGCTCATGGAGGGCGCAAGTGTCGTCGGCGTGCGCACAGCGCCGGTGGGCCTCGGGCGCGATGGCGAGCCGGGCGACGCGTATCAGCCGCCGACCGACGTGCGCGCACGGGTTACCGTGCTCGCCGAGGGCGCACGCGGCCCGCTCACCCAGGCCTACCTCGCCGACCAGAACGTCACCTCCGACAACCCACAGATCTACGCCCTCGGCGTCAAGGAAGTCTGGCGCGTCAAGCAGCCGCTCACCGAGGTCATCCACACCATGGGTTGGCCGCTCGCTTCCGACACCTTCGGCGGGAGCTTCATTTATCCCATGGGTGAGGAGATGATCGCGATCGGGCTCGTCGTCGGGCTCGATTCGCCGCGCGCCGATCTCGACGTCCACGCCATGCTCCAGCGTCTCAAGCTCCACCCACTTGTGCGCCCGATGCTCGAGGGTGGCGAACTCGTCGAATGGGGCGCCAAGACGATCCCCGAAGGCGGGTGGTACGCCATGCCCAAACGCCTCGGCGGCGACGGGCTCTTGCTCGTCGGCGATGCAGCCGGGCTCGTCAATGTCGCCTCGCTCAAGGGCATCCACCACGCCATCCGCTCCGGCATGGAAGCTGCCCGCGCGATCTTCGGTGCGCTCAAAGCGGGCGATGCGTCGTGGAAGGCGCTCGGGCCCTACGACCAGGCTGTACGAGAAGGGCCGATCGGCAAAGACCTCTACGCGACGCGCTCCATGCGCCTCGGGTTCAAGAAGGGGTTCGTCGTCGGCGGCGCGAAGGCGGCGCTCGCCTCGCTCACGGGCGGCAAGCTCGGCGCCGGCTTCGTGCGCACGCCCGAAGACGCGGCCGAGCCCAAGGGGCTCTCCGCAGACCCGATCACCTTCACGCCCGACAACACGCTGACGTTCTCGAAGCTCGACGCGAACTACAAGTCGGGCAACCTGACGCGCGACGACATCCCGCTGCACGTGATCGCCCAGGCGGACGTGCCCGAGCACGTCGCGCGCATGTACGCGGCCCTCTGCCCCGCGGGCGTCTACGAATGGCAGGACGGGAAGCTCGTCATCAACGCCCCAAACTGCATCGACTGCCGCGCGACCGACGTGCTCGGCCCGCGATGGACCGTCCGCGAGGGCGGGTCCGGACCCAAGTACCAGCAGATGTAACCGCACGACTCACCGGAGCCCCATTCATGGACTTCGCCCTCTCCGAAGATCAGCAGGCGTTGCAGGACGCGGCCCGCGAGTTCGCCAAATCCGAGCTCGGGTACGACATGATCGAGCCCGACCGCGAGATGCGGTTCAACCGCGAAGGATGGACCGCGTGCGCACAGTTTGGCGTGCAGGGGCTTCCGATTCCAGAGGAATACGGCGGATCAGGCTCGGACATGATGTCCACCATCGCCGTGATGGAAGGGCTCGGGTATGGCACGCGCGATCACGGGCTGCTCTTCTCGATCAACGCCCACATGTGGACCAACTCCATCCCCATCCACCTCTACGGCACGGAGGAGCAGAAGCAGAAGTACCTCCCAGGGCTTTGCGACGGCACGCTCGTCGGCGCCAACGCTGCGTCGGAGCCGGAGTCCGGGTCCGACGTCTACGCGATGCAGACCACATGCACGAAGGACGGGAGCGACTGGATCCTCAACGGCACGAAGATGTGGGTCACCAACGCGTCGGTCGCCGACATCTATGTGTCGTACGCGACGATGGACCCGGCGCTGGGCGCGATGGGCATCGTCGGCTTCATCGTGGAGAAGGACCACCCGGGCGTGACGATCTCAAAGAAGATCGAGAAGATGGGTTTGCGCACGAGCCCGATGGCCGAGGTGATCTTCGACAACGCGCGCGTGCCCGATGCGAATCGCCTGGGGCGCGCGGGGCGCGGGGCGGAGGTCTTCGGGTGTTCGATGGAGTGGGAGCGTTCGTGCATCCTCGCGAGCTGCCTGGGCTCGATGCAGCGACAGCTCGAGGAGTGCATCCGGTACGCGCGCCAGCGCAAGCAGTACGGCAAGCCGATCTCGAAGTATCAGTCGGTGTCGAACAAGCTCGTGGATATGAAGCTGCGCATCGAGACGGCGCGCCCGCTCGTCTACCGGATCGCGTGGATCAAGGAAACGCTCGGTCGCAACGCCGAAGCCGAGGCGGCGATGGCGAAGCTGTACCTGTCCGAGGCGTACGTCGCGTCGTGTCTGGATGCGATCCAGATCCACGGCGGGAACGGGTATATGACGGAGTTCCCCTACGAGCGCGAGCTGCGCAACGCGGTGGGAGGGCGCATCTACTCGGGCACGTCAGAGATCCAGCGCAACATCATCGCGAGCAGCATGGGGCTCTGACGTCGGGGCTAGCAGCCCCGCGGTCTCTTCTCCCAGTGCGGGATATCAGCGCGCACCAGTCGGGCGCCCTCTTCGGGCGTCATTGACCCCTCGGCGATGTACGCCGCGATCTCGCGCTTGGTCGCTTCCCGCGAGCGCACCTGCACGACCTTGGCGATCGTGGCCAGCACGAGCCAGAGCATCGCGACGACGATGATGCCGATGGGGAACACGTCGCCCGCGTTGGCGAGCGTGGTCAGGCTGAGGGCGGTGTCCATGATCGGTCCTTATGCCACTGCGCGAGCGCGCGCTTCGGCTTGCGTGCAGCGATGAGCAGGCGCTCGGCGTCGCCCGGCTCCATGGTGCCTTCCGCGACATACGCCGCGAGTTCGCGTGCCGTCTGCTCACGCTGACGGTTTTGGGTGATCGACGCGAAGACCGAGCCGATGGCGAGGATGGTCAGGAGTGTCAGCCCGCCGCCGACTGCGACCAGCGCGATCAACTCGCCCGTGACTTCGATGGTGTCGAACCTCATACTCAGCCCTTCTTGGACTGCCCGGCCGCGAGCAGCCGCTCGCCCTCTTCGGGCGTCATCGAACCCTCCGCGACATACGCCGCGATATCGCGCCGACTCGCTTCGGTGTGCTTCAGGCGCGTGCACTCCGAGCACGACTTGGCGATGAGGCCAACGATCGCCGTGAGAAAGACCCCGACGATACTCGCGATCGGAATCAGGAGCGAAAGCTCACCTGCACCCATGGTCACTCCCCTTTGCTCAGGCGTCCTTGCCGAGCAGGCGCTCGCCTTGCTCGGGCGTCATCGACCCCTCAGCGATGTAGGCGGCGATCTCGCGTCGCGTGCGCTCTCGCGCGGTGGCTTTGACCATGCCCGAGACCATGCCGAATACAATGCTAACAACTGCCACAATGCCGCCCACGAGGAAGAAGAGCGTCTCCTCGCTGAAGTCGTCGATTGTGTTCAGGATGTCGCTCATCGGCGGTCTCCTCTGGGGCGCCTCAGGGCGTCGAGAACGCTCACCCTGGACTATTCGGCAACCGGATCGCGTCCTTTCGCGCCGGGTCTGCCGCCCTGAGGCCGGCACCCTGCGATCCTATCGGTATCGTGCCAACGGACCCACACAATCTCGACGCCGCGCTGGAGCCGGAGGAGTTGGACGCCGTTGGGGCGGCGCTGGAGGGGTACCGGGCCGGCGCTTTCCTGATGGCCGGCAGCGGGAGCGGTGGAGGGCTCGGGCCCGCGAGGTGGTACGAGGCTGACCCGCGCGCGATTCTGCCCCTCACGCCCGAGGAGGGATTTCACGTGCCTCGTCGGCTCGCCCGCACCGTCCGGCAGGGCCGGTTCGAGATCACGGCGGATGCGGCGTTTGAAGAGGTCGTCGAAGGGTGCGCCGATCCGTCGCGCGAGGGCCGGTGGATCAACGCGGAGATCGTGGGGCTCTTCGCCCTGCTCCACCGCGCCGGGCTCGCGCACTCCATCGAGGCGTGGACACGACCCGCGCCCGAGCGTCGCTTGGTTGCGGGCCTCTATGGGCTCGCTTTCGGGGGTGTGTTCTGCGCCGAGGCGATGTTCTCTCGCCCCGACCTCGGCGGGCGCGATGCGTCGAAGGTCTGCCTCGTGCATCTTGCGGCGCACCTCCGCCGGTGCGGGTTTGGAGTGTGCGATGTGCAACTCACGAACCCGCACCTTGAGCAGTTCGGTGTCCGGGCGATCCCGCGCGACGAGTACCTGGCGCTGCTCGCACGCTGGCGCGATCAGGATGTGCGTTGGGGGCCGCTTGCGACTTCCGGTGGCGACGGCGGGTAGGGGCGTGGCTCGCCACACTCCGGGCACTGATCGGCGCTGACACGCGTGAGGTCGTAACCGCACCGCCCACACAGGCCGCGGCGTACGCGCCGTCCACGGAAATCCAGTGCGCGGTGGCTGACACGCCAATACACCGGCAGGGCTGACGCGAGCGCGACGATCGCGCCGAGCAGCACGGCGTGATGCACCCAACCTCCCCAGATGATCTCGGTCCGGCGAGCGCCGCTCGGCGAGTTGATCTCGTCGGCCTTCACGCCCCACACCCGTGCACCGGGAAACTCGGCAAACTCCGCGGCGGCGAGCGCCTTGCCCTGTTCGATCTGCTCATCGCTCCAGTTGGCGTTCGGTCCGCCGAGGTGTATCTCGGCCGCAAACGGGCGTTCGATCCGTGTGATCGGTCCCCAACGATGCACGCGGGCGGTGACCGCGACCGGTCCCTCGACCGTGCGCGAACGCCCGCAGAAGGCGACAAGCAGGTCCTCGGGCGCGTGAGTCGCGTAGTCGAGCACCTCGTCCATGCTCACGGTGTCGGGATTGACGACGCGCACGCCGTGATCGTCGTCGCGCACGAGGAACACGTCCTGACGCCACCACGACTCCTCCCCGATGCGCGGCAGCCCGTAGATCGTCGCGGCCCGCGCATACAGCGGCCCGCTCTTGTCGAGCGGGCCCGCTGCGATGATCAGACCTGTCAGGTAGGCGAGCGCCCCGATCCCCAGCAAGGCGCGAACCGCGCCCGCGAGCTTCGAGACGCTCCCGTGCACGCGATCACCCGCCTTCGGCGTTGGTCACGAATGCCTCCCATTGGAACGCGTTTCCATCGACGACGCCGAAGACCGCCTCGGTGCGCTCCTCGGTGGCGAGGGGGCGGAAGCTGACGTTCTCGCCCGGGATCTTCGTCGCACTCGGAGCGGGGCGATCGAGCATCGCCTTCTGCATGGCTCGCTTGCGCGCGTCGAGGCCCATGGCGCCGATCACCTCGCGCGCCGCCATTGCCTGGGCGTCCGCGTTCGCTGACTCGTACGCCGCCAGCTTCTCTCGCACGCGCGCCGCTTCGGCGTCGCTCAGGGCGATCTCCCGAAGCCACGCGGTGTCCGTCGCGTGTTCCGCGACCGCGACCGCGAGCTTGTCGTAGAAGTACAGGATCTCCGCCGTCGCGGTCCGCATCATGAACGGCACGATCGCCGAGATCTTGTCGCCCTCGGCGTTGTCCATGATGTGCTTCTGGACTTCGGACTGGTACTCGTTGGTGATCTTCTGGTGCAGGTCGCGCACGCGGCTCGGGATCGCGCCCGCGTCCAAGAGTTCGATCTGCACCGGACGCAGGCTGGCGAAGGGGGCGAGCGCCTGCTGAACCGCTTGGAGCATCTCACCCGCGGCCGGATCGTCTCGGTCGACGCGCAGGTTCTGGAACGCCGGCGTGGTCAGTCGCTCGACGCTCTCAAGGTTGGCGACGATGAGCTGCTCGAGCTCGATCCGACGGGCCTGGAGCACCGAGGCCGATTTCGCGAGCATCCGCGCGTCGAACCAGACGTTGTGCCCCAGGGCGACGTAGTCCTGAGGGGTCGTCAGCTCCGTGGGGTTGCCGTTGGCGTCGTGCGGGGTGATCGGGTCATAGTCGAGGTCGGCGGGGATCGGTGGCGGCGGCGTGGGTGGACGCTGGGGGAGCGGGGGGGGCTCGACCTTCGGCGTCTCCGCCGGCGGCGGGCCGGGGGGCACCACGACCTGCCCGAGCGTCACGCCGCTCGTCGCGAGGCACACCATCAACGCCGCGATCTTCGCACTCATCCCAGAACTCCTGTCGTGGCCCGATTGCTGAGGGTCACGATATGCACGTCGTCTCGATCGCCCGGCGGGGTTAGCCCTGCCCGGGATCGATCGGCGGGGTCGGGGCGGGGGCCGTCACGGGGCCGAACAGCTCGGCGTAGTCGAGCGGCTTGCGATCACCGCCCATGCCCTCGCCCTGCTCGCCTGGGGCCAAGGTCCGGATTTCCATGCCCTGGAGCGGGGCGATGCCGCCATCGGGTCCCACACGCATCTGCCCGCTCGAGAGCAGGTACTGGAGGACCGCGACCCGCAGGTCCGTCGCGGCCGAGTCGCGGGCGTTGAGGGCGTTGAGCAGGTCGTTCTCGGTGTCGAGTCGGCGGTTGGTGTCGATCTCGTCGATCCGGATCTCCTGCTCCTGCTGCCGTCGGATGTTGATCTCGACCTGCCGCTCGGCGAGGTCGAGGCTGAATCGGGCGAGGTCGATCGCGCGGACACGCTGGCGAGCTTCGAGCGCGATGTTGTCGCGGAACTGCTCGTAGTCGCGCCGCGCACGGTCGTACGAGATCTGCGAGCTCCGAAGGCGCAGGCGTTCGTTGTTTCGATCGAGCGGGAGCGAGAGATCGACCGACGCGCGGAACGTGGTGTCGTCCTGGTCGAAGCCCACGCCGCCCTCGCGCGTGTCGCCGTCGGTCGGGATCGAGACCGATCCGCCGACGTCGAGATCGGGCAGGAGGTTGTTCTTGGCGTTGTCGACGCGTCGCTGCGCATCGGCGACCTGGTCGGCGCGCGTCTGGAGATCAAGGCGGTAGTTCATCGCCGCGTCCGTGGCTTCGAGCAGCGCAACCGAAGGCGCATCCAGATCGAAGACAACCTGCACCAGCTGCACCGGCACGGAAGGATCAAGCCCGAGTCGCACCTTGAATCGGTCGACCTGCAGCGTGTACTGCTCGCGCAGGTTCGCGAGGCTCGACTCGGCGGTCAGCACGCGGTTGGAGGCTTCCTCGACCTCGAACTTGGAGATGCGTTCCGCTTCGTACAAAGCCTGGCGTTGCTGTTGGAACGCGAGCAGGCTGCGGAGCTGCCCGATCTGGTTCTGGATTCGCGCGAGCACTTCGAGCAGGTCGAAGTAATCCGACGCGAGATCGACGAAGAACTCCCGACGGAAGCGCTCGAACTCGCGGGCGGAGTAGATGAGCGAACGCTCGGCCTGGATGAGATCCTCGCGCGCGACCGTGCCGGCGCCGCGCAGCAGCGGCACCGCTCCAGAGAAAACGAGCTCCGACGATTGGACGTACTGCCCCGAGACACTGGACCTGAGGTCTTCGCTGGCGCGCGCCACCCAGCGCGCCTCGACCTCGCCGCCGTAGGGCAGTCGCTTGGTTGCGCGCAGCGTGTTGATGACCGAGAGCGCGGGATCGAATCGGCCGTTCTCCCCCGAGGAGACGAAGTCGAGCGAGGTGTCGTTGAAGAACCGGGGGCTCCAGAGGTGCTCCTCGATCAGGAACGCAATCGCGTCCAGCAGGTACGACTCCTCGGCGTTGCGGTGCTCGCGCGCGGAGAGCTGGGCGAGGCGGAGGGCCTCTTGGAGGGTCAGCTGGCGAGCTGACTCACCCACACCGGCCG
>JAUIFD010000096.1 GCA_030429485.1 Phycisphaerae bacterium
CCCTGCGCCACCGCAAGCACCCCACGCACTTCACGCTCGGGCAGGCGATCTCTGTCGCGAGGGAAGTCGACGCCGACCGCACTTGGCTGATCCACCTCTCGCACGAGATGGGGCACGCGGAGACGGAGGCGGCGATCGAGGACGAGCGGGTGCGGATTGCGTTTGACGGACTGTCACTTGGTTCGGTCGGGAACCGCGAATCCCAGGCGGCCCCCCGTTAGGTTTCTCGACTGAAGCCTCTCGTGGTATGCTGGCGCCGAAGATTGTTGTTCTCGGCTGTCCAAGGAGCGTGCCATGCTGACCGGCAGCCTCACGATCCAGCGTTTGCTGGCGAACATGAAGCCGTTGCAGGCGTCGGACCTGCACATCAAGGTGGGCATCGCTCCGATCTATCGCATCGGCTCGCATCTGCGGGCGGTCGACGCCGAGCCGCTCTCTGAGGACGAGGCGGATCACCTGCTTGATCCGATCATCTCCGAGCAGCAGAAGGCGATCTACGACGAGCGCGGGTCGATCGACTTCGCGTGGCACCTGCCCGACGGCGAGCGGTTCCGCATCGCGATGTTTCGCTCGGGCAACCACGCGCACGCGGCGATCCGGCGTGTCCGCGCGGAGATACCGAGCTACGCCGAACTGCACTTGCCAGACGTCCACGGCAAGCTCGTGGAGCGTTCGGCTCAGGGGCTCATGCTGATCTGTGGTGTGACCGGTTCGGGCAAGAGCTCGACGATCGCGGCGATGCTCGAGCAGGTGAACGTGACGCGTGATGTCAACATCATCACGATCGAGGACCCGGTCGAGTACCGGTTTGTACCGAAGAAGTCGATCATCTCGCAGCGGGAGGTGGGGATCGACGTGGCGGACTTCAAGACGGCGCTGCGGTCGGTGGTGCGTCAGGATCCTGATGTGATCTTCATCGGGGAGATGCGCGACGCGGAGACGGTGCTGGCGGGCATCCAGGCTGCGGAGACGGGGCACTTGGTGTTTGCGACGCTTCACACGTCGGACACGATGCAGTCGCTCGCGCGCATGCTGGAGTTTTTCCCGCCGGAGGAGCGCGACTTCATCCGATCGAGCCTGTCGAACACGCTGCTCGCGGTGTGCGCGCAGAAGCTGCTGCCCACGCTCGACACGTTCGAGGCGAGGGTCGTGCCCGCGACGGAGGTGCTCATCAACAACGGGGTGGTGCGTCAGAAGATCGCCGAGCAAGAGGACGAGGACCTGCCGACGATCATCGCGTCGAACCGTGCGGACGGGATGCGGAGCTTCAACGACTCGCTCGCGGAGCTCGTGAAATCGGAGACGGTCGAGCAGCGGGTGGCGCTCATGCACTCGCCGAACCGGAACCAGTTGCTGGCGAGGCTGCGCGGGCTCGAGGTCAAGGACTCGACGCTGACGTAGGGGATGCGACGGCGTGCCCGCATTCGGGGCAGGTTTTGGTTTCGTGGGCGTTGAGGTCGTATGCGCAATGTGGGCAGTGGCCGCGGCGCGCGCGAAGACTCGTCTTGAGCCTCCTCAAGGTGATCGTTGGGAAGAAACAGGTGCTGGCGAAGAGCAGCGTATTGGCGACCAGGCCCCGCCAGACGATGCGTGTCGGGATCACGACCCCGCCTGCTTTGAGACGCGTCCAATCGAAGTCGGAGCTGGATGTCGGCGGCTGGGCATCGGGCGCGAGGATGGGTGAATTCGCGAGTGCTGGAAGCGGCCACCCGTAGGCAGTGTCGCTCGGCGTACTGAAGATATCGATGACGTATCTTCCGAAGTCGCCGTGTTGAATCACACTCCACCAGTCGTCGACCTCTTTCCACCAGATCTCGCTTTGGGGTGCTCCGGGTTCGCTTGGGCACCGGACGTTTCTTCCGGAGATGAGGGCGCCTCTGAGCGAACGGACGCCGACGCTTCTGGTGACTCGGGCAGTGTAGATGTTGCCCATCTCATCCCCGCCGCCGCATCGATTATCTGAGAACTTGCCAATCGGCGGCAGATTCGCGATCGCGCTGGTCAGCGTGACCAGCAGGCCGACCCCGAGCGCGAGCATTGCGCGGCGAAGCATGACTCCGAAGGTACCGCGAGATCCCAATGCGCAAGCACGCTCCTCCCGAACGCCGTATGTCCGGGAGGCTCTCAGCGGTTGACGTCGGACGGGAAGGGCGGCTGACGGGATTCGAACCCGCGACCCCCTGGACCACAACCAGGTGCTCTAGACCGACTGAGCTACAGCCGCCGACGTGTGGTGATGATACCGGGCATATTGCCGCGATCTTCGGCTGAAGGTCCTGAGTGGTTACGCCCGTTGTGTGGTCTAGAGTCCCCCTTCCCCGGTCGCAGGACCAGGGGGGGCCATCAAACACGGATCCGGAGCCGGGACATGCCCATGCAGGCTGCCAGTGACCTCGACCTTTCGCCCGCCCGTACACACACCAACCTGGCGCCGGCCGCGTTGGTCGAGCGGGCGATCGCAGCGGGTGAGGGCCGATTGGCAGCCGACGGCTCGCTGGTCTGCCTCACCGGCGACCGAACCGGGCGATCCCCCAATGACAAGCACCTCGAGGACACCGCCGAGATCCACGACAAAATCTGGTGGGGCAAGGTCAACCGCGGTATCACGCCGGAGGTCTTCGAGAAGGCGAAGGCGATCGCCATCGCCCACCTCAACAAGCAGCCCGAGCTGTACACGTTTGATGGGTTTGTCGGGGCTGACGTCACCCATCGGCTCGGCGTGCGGGTCGTCACCGAGCAGGCGTGGCACAATCTCTTCGCGCAGACGCTCTTCATCACGCCCGGGTCGCAGTCCGACGCGGGGGACGGCTCGTGGAAGCACGACTGGACGGTGCTCAACGCCGGGCGGCATCGCCTCACGGAGGCGGAGCAGGCGGAGCTTGGGCTCGATTCCCCGATCCTGATTGCGCAGTCGCTTACGAAGCGCGAGGTGGTGATCCTCGGCACGGAGTACGCGGGCGAGATCAAGAAGAGCCTGTTCTACGCGATGAACTTCGACATGCCCGAGCAGGGCGTGTTCCCGATGCACTGCTCGTGCAACGTCGCGAAGGACGACCCCTCGAATGTGGCGCTCTTCTTCGGGCTTTCGGGCACGGGCAAGACGACGCTCTCGGCCGATCCGGATCGTGCGCTCATCGGCGACGATGAGCACGGGTGGGGGCCCTCGGGCGTGTTCAACTTCGAGGGCGGGTGTTACGCCAAGTGCATCAAGCTGACGCCCGAGACTGAGCCGCAGATCTATGCCGCGATCCGGTTTGGCAGCGTGCTTGAAAACGTGGTGATCGACGAGACGACGCGCAAGCCGGATTTCTTTGATTCGACGCACACCGAGAACACGCGCGTGACCTACCCGGTGGAGTACATCCCCGACGCGATCATCCCTTCGGTCGCGGGCCACCCGAAGAACGTGATCTTCCTGACCGCCGACGCGTTCGGCGTGCTGCCCCCGGTGAGCAAGCTGACGCCCGAGCAGGCGATGTACTACTTCATCAACGGGTACACATCGAAGCTCGCGGGTACGGAGGCGGGCGTGACCGAGCCGGTGCCCAACTTCTCGCCTTGCTTCGGTGGGCCGTTCCTCCCGCGTCGTCCTGGCGAGTACGCCAAGATGCTCGCGGAGCGCATCCAGCATCACCGGGCGAACGTGTGGCTGCTTAATACCGGGTGGACCGGCGGGCCTTACGGAACGGGCAAGCGGTTTGATCTGCGGTACACGCGCGCGATGGTGACGGACATCCTCAACGGCTCGCTCGCCAGCGCGCAGTATCACGACGACCCGATCTTCGGGCTGCACATCCCGGCCCACGTGCCCGGCGTGCCGACCGAGGTGCTCGACCCGCGGAAGACCTGGGCCGACGGCGACGCGTACGACGCGAAGGCGCGCGACCTGGCCGCCCGGTTCCGCGCGAACGACGAGCAGTTCATCATGACCGACGCGGTGCGGGGTGCGGGCCCGAGGGGATAGCCCCGATCCGGCCCAACTCGCGAGTTTCGGTTGTGGTGTTTGCGGGTTATCGAGTAGCCTCCCCTTGCCCGTGAAAGCGGGAAGAGGAGATACGAGATGAGAACCGCTACCGGTATAACGTGCGCGCTTTTGTTCGCGTGTCCTGCCTTGGGCCAGACCGCGACCGCAACGTCGGTCTTGGGTGCGACGTGGGATGACTCCGATGGCAACGGCATGGTCGAGATCGGCCAGGCGGTGACGATCACGGTCGATGTCGAGTTCACCGATGCTCGCGCGTTCGCCGGGTACTGGTTCGATTTCTCGGCGGACGGGGGAATGGGCTCGCGACCAACGGGGAGTTCAACCCCGATGTCACGCGGCTCACCACGAACACGCCGTATGCCGATGGCCCGGTCTACCGCAACATCGAGACCGCACAGGAAGTGCTCGCTGCACTCTCCGACAACCCGATCAACCTCTTTCAGTACGAGCTCGTTGCGACCCGGGGCGGCCGGATGACGGTTGGGACCGCGTCGAGCCCCAACTCCGGCTTCCCGGGCATCAACCTCTACGGGTTGGACGGCCCGATCGACATCCTGTTCGCCAGCCGTGGCGAGGTCATCAACTTCGAAGAGCCGGTGACGTTCACGATCGCGCCCGCGCCGGGGGCGATGGGGCCGTCCGCTCTGCTGGTGCTCTCCGCGTTGCGGCGTCGACGGCGGGCCTGACCAGCGCCGGCGCGGCTGAGGCGGCTCCTTGAGGGCGATACCATCCGCCCGCTGACAGGAGCTGCGCGATGACTGACGCTACGCCGAATACCAAATCGATGGACGACATCATGGCGCTGTGCAAGCGCCGGGGGTTCGTCTACCAGGCCTCCGAGATCTACGGCGGGATCAACGGCTTCTGGGATTACGGCCCCCTCGGCGCCCAGCTCAAGAAGAACCTCCGCGACGCGTGGTGGCAGGACATCGTCATGCACCCCTGCCGAGGCAAGCCCGGGCCCGACGGCAAACCCGTCGAGATCGTGCCGGTCGATTCGTGCATCATCCAGAACCCGAAGGTGTGGGAAGCGTCGGGGCACGTGGGCGGGTTCAACGATCCGATGGTGGACTGCAAGGAAACGAAGAACCGCTACCGCGCGGACCATTTGCTCTGCATGGGCATGAAAGGCGATTCCACCGGGCAGATCTACGCCTACATCGAGAACAACGATGATTCGTTTGCGGCTGCGTTAAAGAAGCTCAGCAAGTACAAGAAGCAGGAGCTGACCAAGGACGACATCGATATCTGTGCCCTTACCGCTCTGTCGACAGAGGAACTCGTGGTCACGGTCGGACCCGACGCGAAGGAGGCGGGCACGCTCACTGAGCCCCGCGCCTTTAACCTCATGTTCAAGACCTACGTCGGCGCCACCGCCAGCGAGGACGACGTCGCGTATCTCCGTCCCGAGACCGCCCAGGGCATCTTCGTCAACTTCAAGAACGTCGTGGACACCACGCGCGTCGGCGTGCCGTTCGGGATTGCGCAGACGGGCAAGGCGTTTCGCAACGAGGTGACGCCGCGCAACTTCACGTTCCGCTCGCGCGAGTTCGAGCAGATGGAGATCGAGTTTTTCTGCCACAAGGACGACGCGCCGGCGTGGTACCAGTTCTGGCGCGACGAGCGCATGAAGTGGTGGCAGGAGATCGGGCTTGGCGGCAACAACCTCCAGATGCGCGAGCACGACGCCGACGAACTCGCCCACTACGCCAAAGACGGTGGCGGCGCCGCCGACGTTGAATACCGCTTCCCCTTCACCGCGCCGGGCTTCGGCGAGCTGGAGGGGATCGCGTATCGCTCCGACTACGACCTGCGCCAGCACGCGGAGCACTCGGGCGCGAAGCTCGAGTATTTCGACACCACGCGCGGCGAGCTCGCGAAGAACGGGCAGCCCAAGGGCGAGCGGTACCTGCCGCACGTCATCGAGCCGTCGGCCGGTCTCGATCGCGGCGTGCTCGCGATCCTGTGCGAGGCGTACACGCCCGATCCGGATCGCGCGAGCGGCGTGTTCATGAAGTTTCACCCGCGCGTCGCGCCCATCAAGGCTGCGGTCTTCCCGCTCGTCAACAAGGACGGCATGCCCGAGGTCGCGGCCACACTGCACGCGGAGCTCGTGCGCCGCTTCGGGCACCTCGGCTTCATCGAGACCGACGCAAAGCAGTCCATCGGCAAGCGCTACGCGCGCATGGACGAGGCCGGGTGCCCCTACTGCTTCACGATCGACGGCGACACGCTCAACGACAACACGGTGACCGTCCGCGACCGCGACACCGCGAGCCAGGAGCGCATCGCGCTCGACGCGGTCGGCGCGTTTCTCGCGGAGAAGCTGGGTATCGGGTGATGCGGGCGCTGGTCGCGACGCTGGTGTTGCTGGCGTGGATGCCGCCGTTTGCAAGGGCACAGGAGACGGATCCAAATGCGACTGTGCCCGTGCTCTATGGCCACGGAGCGCGCTGGGCGATCGAGCGCCCATCCGGCGACACGCTCCGCGTCATGACCTGGAACATCGAGCACGGCGCCAACGACTTCGACGAAGGCCCGGAGAAGGCGCTCGCGGTCATCCGCGATCTTGACCCCGACGTGTGCCTCCTCCAGGAGAGTTACGACATCGAGGGCGAACGCCCAACACTCGGGCGCTGGCTCGCTGAACAGACCGGCCTGCACGCTTACCAAGGCGAGAGCCCACACCTCTGCATCCTCACGCGCTTCGAGATAGTCGAGACGATGATGCACGAGCCGTGGCACTTGGTCGGCGCCACGCTGCGCGACGATCAGGGCAGAGAGTTCAACGCCTGTTCGATATGGATCGACTACCGCGCGTACACGCCCTACGCCCTGCGCGACGACCCGATGATCTCTGATGACGACCTACTGCGCTGCGAGTCTGAAGGCTCCGGGCGGCTCAACGAGACGCGATCAATCCTCGCGTTTCTCAAGGAGCGCGGCTGGCTTGACGCCGAGCGTCCGCTGCTCGTGGGCGGCGACTGGAACTGCCCTTCGCACCTCGACTGGACGGAGCACACGCAACTCGTCTTCCGCTTCCGGCGCGACCTGCCGCTGCCCGTGAGCGGCGCGATGCGCGACGCGGGCTTCGACGACACGTACCGAGTGGTGCACCCCGATCCGGTGCGTGAGCCGGGCGTCACATGGTCGCCGCTCTATCTCGGCACGCCGGAGAAGCCGGAGACCGCCGACCGGATCGACCGCATCTACCTCCGGCAGGGCGGGGCGCCGGCGCTGCGCGCGGTCGGCGCGACGGTGCTGCCGCGGGTGCATGAGGATGCTTCGATCCCGGAGGCGCAGCGGGTCTTTCCAAGCGATCACGCAGCGGTGGTGGTTGATTTCGTGTGGGCTGGCGAGCGGGAGTGAGCTGTAGGTCGGGCATTCAAGTCGGTCATGCCGCGACTTCAGTGCGTTTGCCCGGAGTGCGGGTGGCAGCGACCGAAGCGTCGGCCCTGCACCCCTGGCTTGCGCCACGGGCTCGCCTCCTACGATCCCGCGTGCCGCGTCCCACGGTGTATCTCGAGACCTTCGGGTGCCAGATGAACGAGCTCGATTCGGAGCTGGCGGCCGGTGCGCTCGGGCGTCTGGGTTATCGGTTCGTGCCCGACGCGGGTGAGGCGCAGGTGGTGCTCTACAACACGTGCTCGGTCCGTGAGCAGGCGGAGCAAAAGGTGTGGAGCCGCCTCGGCGAGCTTGCGTTGCGCAAGGCGCAAGAGCCGGAGCTGGTGGTGGGCGTGCTCGGATGCATGGCCGAGCGCGACGGCGCCGGGCTCATGGATCGCATGCCGGTCGTCGATCTGATGTGCGGTCCGGGTGAGCTCGACAAACTCCCCGAGCTTCTCGACAACGCGGTGCGTACACGGGCGAGCCTCGCTGCGGATGCGCCCGCCTCGAACGGACGTGCTGTCACCAGCGCGCGCCAGGCAGCCCTCCAAGGCAACGCGAGCCGGCGGTCGGGCACGCTCGCCGCGGCGGAAGATTCGCTCGAGTTGCTCGACCTCTCCCGCGCGATCTCGCCGATCGATGCCGACGCCGCGACGCGGCGCTCGGCCTACGTGCGCATCACGCGCGGGTGCAATAAGTTTTGCACGTACTGCGTCGTGCCGTTCACGCGCGGCGCCGAGACGCACCGCCCGCCCGAGCACATCATCGACGAGTGCAAGCGCCTCGCCGACGCGGGCGTGATCGAGATCACGCTGCTCGGGCAGACCGTCAACCACTACCGCTTCGAGCATGACGCCGCGGTGGAGGCGGGGGGCGTGGTGCAGCCGCAGAAGGGACGCACGTACAAGGGCTCGCACCATCGCGACGCGCTCGCGGGTGAGCGTGTCACGACCTTCGCCGACCTGCTCTACCGCATCCACGAGGAAGCGCCCGCGATCGAGCGCCTCCGCTTCGTGACGAGCTACCCGCGCGACTTCGGCAACGACGTGCTCGAGGTCATCCGCGACTGCCCACGGATTTGCCGATACCTGCACGTGCCGGCACAGAGCGGCTCCGACACCGTGCTCCAACGGATGAACCGCGGGTACACGGTGAGCGAGTACGACGAGTTTCTCTGCCGTGCGCGCGAGCATCTGGATCAGCCGGAAATCGGGCGTCCGCTCATGGTCTCGGGCGACATCATCGTCGGCTTCCCCGGCGAAACCGACGACGACTACGCGGGCACCGTCGCGCTGCTTGAGCGATCGCGTTACAAGAGCTGCTTCATCTTCAAGTACTCGCCTCGTCCCGGCACGGTCGCGCATGAGCGCATTCCGGACGACATCCCCGAAGCCGTCAAGCGCGAACGCAACAACCACCTGCTCGCGGTGCAGTCGCGCATGTCCGATGAGATCTCGCGCGAGCAGGTCGGGCGCGAGTTCGACGTGATGGTCGAGGGCCCCAGCCGAAAGGCGGTGCGTGAGGCGGGCGTGACGCAGGGCGAGATCCGCAAGGCGGGGCTCGTCGCGATCACGGTCCACGGCGGCAAGGGCGGCGCCGCGTCGCTCGCCGTCGCCGAGGCGCCCGGCGCGAGCACGCAGCTCTCAGCCCGCACCGACGGCGACCTGATCGTGTTCTTTGACGCCCCGTCGGAGCGGATCGCAGCGCTCACGGGCACGGTCCAACGGGTGCGCATCGAGTCGGCTGACCGTCTCGCGCTCTATGCATCGCTCACTTCCGAATGACGCGCATGAGATCGCCCTCGCCATCTCCATCGATGCCGAGCGACCCGTCAAGGTCGGCTGGATCAAGCAGGCTTGACCCTTTCTCTCCGCCGGCCTGAACAAGCACGTTTGTACCGTTCACGTAGTTGTAAAGGGCGAGCGTCGCGCCCTGGCTCGCCTGGGCTGGCACGCGCGCTCGAAAGAGCCCGTTTGCAGCGTTATACCACCAGGGGTCCGCACCGGAAGCCCAGATCAACGGATCGGGATGCTCCTTGCTTCGATCGTCAACCACCTCGACGCCTGATTCGCCCGCGAGCAGCGTGTGTTGGGGCTCACCCTGCGCAAACCACGCGGCATCCGGGGTGTCGGGGAACTCGCCTTCGGCAGCCCACTCATCCACGATCTTCATGTTTGCCCGGCGCACACTCTCCGCAAGTGACTGCACGCGGGCCCGGGTGTGAAAGTCACCGATCCTCGGCACCGCAACCGCGGCGATTGTCCCGGTGATCACAAGCACGACTGCGAGTTCGAGCAAGCTGAACCCACATTGTGGATGACGCCACGCCACGCTGGGTTCATCGGCATCAACCGTCTCGGCGCGAGGCAATGTCCGACGGCGAGGCGGCGTTATGGGCGGGCATGTCCATCTGCGACGATCAGGCAGCTAGCGGATATCAAATGTCCAGAGCCGAGTCCGATATCGCATGGTGATCCTGTCATCCGGAGTCGCGTGCTGCGCATGGAGGCGGCGAAGCTCGCGCTCGAGGCTGTCCCATGCGTTGCCGGAGCTGGGCACGTATGACGCGGAGCGGGCGCGCGCGACGAATCTGTCCGCGTCGAGCGTGTGGTCGTAGTGGGCAATCGTCGTGACGCCGTCTCCAAACGGGGGGAACACGTGCGGCTCGCGAGCGTCGGCGTGGTAGGGCGCGTCGGCTGATGCCGCGGCTCGCACGAGCGCGTAGTACCCGGCTGACACCGGGGTGGTCTCGTCAGCTTCGTTCCACACCAACGCCAGGCGGCCGGGCCGTTTCAAGACGCGGCCGAACTCTGCGCACGCCCCGGGTTGGTCAAACCAGTGGTACGCCTGTGCGCACACCACCAGATCTACGCAGCGATCATCGAGCGTCGTCGCTTCGGCGGTTGCGTCGATCGGAGTGACGCTCGGGTGAGCCTCGCCCGCGTTTCTCATCGGGGTGTTCGGCTCGATGGCGAACACGCGCACGCCGCGGTCTGCGAGAAGCCTCGACATGATCCCGGTGCCCGCGCCGACGTCGGCCGCGGCGAGGGTGGCGGGAGACCCACGCCCCGCGAGCATCGCGTCCACCGCGCCGGCGGGGTAGCTCGGGCGCGCGGCGCGGTAGTCATCCGCTCGATCGGAGAATCTCGTCGTGGGCGATCGGCTCATCCTTGCTGCGCTCCGTGCTCTTCGTCGTCAGGCTCGGCGAAACGTGCTCGGGCGCGCCGCTTGGCCGCGAGCAGTCCGCCCTCATCGGGCTCGGGGGTCTTGCTCTGGGAGTCGTCTGACGAAACCGGCTCGGGCGCCGCGCGCGATCCGGCGACGCGTGTGCGCGCCGAGTCGATCGCTTCTTGGCGACGGCGGGCGCGCATCGCGCGTGCGAGCTCCGCTGCATCGCGATCGCCGAGTGTCGGCGCGGGCGTCTCGCGATCGCGTGAGGACCGCTCGCGCAGTGCGCTCAGAGCGCCTGCCGCGCGCTCGGTGCGGTCGGTGAGGGCCTCGGCGGCCGCCTTTCGCAGGTCGCCCCCAAAGCGCCTGCTCAACCACCGGTCCCATGCCACACGCCGGGTCGCCACGTCGAGCAGGTACACGCCGATCGCGACAACCAGCAGCGCCTCCCAGATCGGCGATGGTGCGATGCGCGGCTCGGTCCCCGCGCGATCAAAGAGCACCCGTGCGGACAGCTCGTCGAGCGAGAGCACCTGTCCGCCTGTTCGAGCCGCGAGGTCACGCAGTAGAGCGTCGTCGGTCTCGGTCCGGCGCGACTCCAAGCCACGGGGCGCGACGGCGCCTGCGATGACTGGTGTCAATGCGGTCGTCCCGCGCCGCGGGGTCGCCGCGATCACGTATGCGCCCGGAGTCGCCGCGTCGAGCTCACCCTCGTACACGCCGGCAGCCGTCTGCGTGAGCGTGATATCCACTGGATCGCCTTCGGGCGGATAGACGGACACCGGCACGACAAGGCCGTTGAGCGGTTGGCCGTCGTCGGCCGACGCATCCAGGCGCAGGCGCAAGCGCTCGTCAACGATGGTCGCATCGAGCTGCGCCCATCGCTGGCCCGGCGGGCGCGCAACCGCGCGCGCGAGGCTTGTCCAGAAGCGCGCGTAGAGCGGCGTGTTGCGCCAGTCGCGCGCCCACACGTCGGCGTCCGATGTGAACGCCGCGACCTGCCCGAGCCCGACCGACCAGTGCGAGAGCAACGGCTCGCCCTCGGGCATCGTCATGGCATTGACGATCGCGGGCTCATCGCGCGGCTGCGTGAGCACGTACCCGCGGAGCGGGCGCAGCTCGCCGAGCCCCTCGGTCACCACCGACGCGGCGCCGGTCAGCGCGGGGACGAAACGACCCTCACGGATCAGAGGCGAGCGCACCACGCGCACCGCGGCGAGGAAGATGCGGGGCAGCGAGTTTGGGTCCACCACCGAGAAGAACCGCCCGCCGCCCGACCTCGCGAGCGAGGCGAGCGTCTCGCGGTCCGCTTCGTCGCCGACGGCGATCGTCGTGAGTTGGATGCCCTTGTCCGCCATCGCCAGCGCGATCGGCGGGAGCGTCTCGGCGTTGCGAGACCGTCCGTCGGAGAGCACCACCACGTGTTTGATGTCCGCGTCGGCCTCGGCCAGTTGCCGGTGGGCGAGTTCCAGCGCGGGGCCGAGGTTCGTGCCGCCGCCCGCTTGAATGGCGCGGACGCGATCCGCGGTCGCCTCGGGGTCCGTGTTGAGCGCGAGCGGCACGACCAAATCAGCTGTGCTCGAGAACCGGATCACGCCGACCAGATCATGCTCCGGGAGGCTCTCGACGGCCCTCGCGGCCGACTCGTTCGCGATGACCTGCTGTGAACGCGAACTCCCAAGCACCGAGCGCTGCATGGAGCCCGAACTGTCGAGCACGATCATCACCGCGACGCGCTGCATCACGAGGCGCTCGGGCACGTCGAGGCGTACGGGCAAGAGCGGCTCGAGCGTGGACCCCTTCCAGCCCCCAGCGCCGAAGCTCTTGTCGCCGCCGATCATCACCAGCCCCGCGCCGAATCGCACGACGTGTGCCGTGAGCGAGCGCAGGGTGTCGTCGTTGAACTCGTCGGCCGCCACGTTCTGGAGGATCACCAGATCGTGGCGTTGCCAACCGACCGCGTCGCGCGGCGCCCCCGCCGGCGCCACGACCTCGACCTCCAGACCCTCATCACGCAGCACGCCCGCGAGTGCATCCTCGCGATCGCCCGTCGATCGTCCGTCGATCACGAGCACCGACCCGCGCCCCGGGGTGAACGTGAATCCCTCCGCGTCGTTGTTCGCCGCGAACTCGTCGCTGCTCGGCTCGTCTTCGCTCAAGCGTGGCTCGGGTTCCCACACCGCGCGGAACCGATGCACACGTCCCGGGAGGAGTTCGATCGGAGCGAGAATGGTGCGCTGGCCGCGATCGAGCACCAGGGCCATGCTGCGCGAGGCGCTATCGGGGTCCAGATCGACCGGTTCGCCGTCGTAGAGGAGCGAGAGCGAGCCTCGCGCGGGCGCCGTTGCGGAGAGGGTGATGCGCGTCGTGATGGTCGATTCGCCCGCGGCGCTTGCGGGCACGTCGAGCCGCTCGACCGCGACATCGCGTCCGGTGCGCAGCGTGATCGGCACGACGTCGATCGGCGGCGGCGATCCCATTCCGCGGGCGAGCGAGTCAGCGGCCCGTCGCGCATCGCCGCGCGTCTCGGCGCCATCCGAGATCACCAGGAGGCGCCCGC
>JAUIFD010000285.1 GCA_030429485.1 Phycisphaerae bacterium
CGCGCCCGCATGCGGCATGTTGCCAGGCCGAGTGCTCGCAATCGTGAAAGGGCATCTCCGTCGGCCCCGTAGCTCAGCGGTTAGAGCAAGCGACTCATAATCGCCCGGTCCCCGGTTCGAATCCGGGCGGGGCCATTGACGCACGCGGTTGCACCGGCTCGCTCGCGGTGGCGGTGTCGTGACCCGGCGCCCGCCTCTGTCTACAGCCTGGGGTCAACCGGCTCGCTCTCCAGCGCGAGCACGCCGAAGACGCACTCGTGGACTCGCCGCAGTGGTTCGCCCCGGGTGAAGCGCTCAAGCGCCTCGACGCCGAGCGCGAACTCGCGGAGCGCAAGCGCGCGCTTGTGCGCGAGACCTCGCCGCCGTAGGCGATCCAGGTGTTCGGGCGAGTCGTACTCCGGGCCGTAGATGATGCGGAGGTACTCCGGCCCGCGGCACTTGACAGCGGGCTGGAGCAATCCGCGCGGGCCGCGCGCCACGAAGTCGCGAGGCTTGACGACCATCCCCTCCCCGCCGCGCGAGGTCATCGCCACCCACCACGCCGTGGCGTCGGCGCAGCTCTGCTCGTCGGTCAGCGCCACGGTGCGGTGCGTGGTGGCGAGGAAGATCGGGTCGTGCTCGGCGAGCGGCGCGAGCGTCTGCATGTGCCACAGATGGTCGCGGTTGACGTGCACCTTTCCCTCGCTCGCGAGCACATGGAACGGCGCCAGTCGGAGGTCTTCGATCGACTCGACGGTCCAGCAGTAGTGGCGATACGCCGCACGGTACCTCGCCACCGCAGCGAGCTTTGCTTCAAAGCGTGCGAGCAACTCCCGCGCGTCGTCCGCGCCCAGGCGATCCGCAGCGACTGCGAGCGCCGGCACCACCGCACCGAGCGATCCGCTCGCGGCGCTCGCCACCGCGGCGTACTGCTCGCGGAGCAGCGCTTGCGCCTTGGCCGACCACGGCATCAACTCGCAATCGAGACAGAGCCACGATGTTTCGAGGGCGTCCCACAGGCCCGCTGCATCGGCGGCAGCCCGCAGGCGACCGAGAAACGCTGCCTCGAGCGCCGCGTCCTCGAAGAAGCGGCGTCCGGTGCGCGTGTGCACGATGCCCGTCTCGCCGGTCGTGATCCCGAAGCGCGTCCGCGCCGCGGCACCATCGCGGCACACGACGACGACCGCGCGCGAGCCCATGTGCTTCTCCTCGCACACCACCTCCGCGACGCCGCGATCGCGGAAGTGCGCAAACGCTTGCTCCGGGTGCTCCAGATACCCGGGGCGCTGCGAGGTCTCGCACGGCGACATCGTCGGCGGCAGGTAGATGAGCCAGCGCGGGTCGGCCGCGAATCGGCTCATCACCTCCAACGCCGCGGCCGCGTTCTTGGCGCGGATGGTCACGTTCCGATGGAGGCGCGTGTCGATGATCCGCTTGCCGACCACGTCGTCGAGGTGCAGCATGTCGTCAAGTTGCTGTTGCGCGCTCAGCATTTCCGCCGAGTCGTTGACGGGGAACGGCCTGAGCGATTCGGCATACACCGCCTTCGCCGCGACCTCCACCAACTCTCGCTCCGGGTACCGCAGCGCCGTGAGCTTCCCGCCGAACACGCAGCCCGTGTCCAGGCAGATCGTGTTGTTGAGCCACTCCGCCTCGGGCACGGGCGTGTGCCCATACACCACCATCGCGCGGCCGCGATACCCCGCAGCCCAGTTGAACCGCACGGGCAGACCAAACTCATCGGTCTCGCCAGTCGTCTCGCCGTACAGACAAAACTCGCGCACCTTGCCCGAGCCGCGCCCCTGCATCTCCTCGCGCAGCCCCGCGTGCGCGACGACCAGACGGCCGCCGTCGAGCACGTAGTGGCTCACGAGCTTGTCGAGAAACTCGCGCACCTGTGCGATGAACTCCGGTGGCTCCGGGTCGAGCTGCTCAAGCGTCTCGCCGAGACCGAAGGCGATCCGCACGTCCTTGCCCGAGAGCTTGCGGTGCAGCTTGATGTCGTGATTGCCCGGCACGCAGTGCGCCTTGCCCTCCGTGACCAGGCGCATCACCAGTCGCACCACCGCTGGCGTCTTCGGTCCGCGGTCTACGAGATCGCCCAGAAACACGAGCTTGCGCGCCGATTGCTCGCCCTCGTGCGCCGGCACGTGCGATGGCGGCGTGACGTCCCAATCGCCCTCGGGGCGCGCGGGATCGCGCTCGATCGCGTACCCGAGCTGCTCCAGGAGCTCGATCAGCTCGTCGAAGCACCCGTGCACGTCGCCGACGATGTCGAACGGGCCGTGGTCGTCGCGCTTGTTGT
>JAUIFD010000097.1 GCA_030429485.1 Phycisphaerae bacterium
GTGGGGATGACGTCAAGTCATCATGGCCCTTATGTCCAGGGATGCAAACGTGCTACAATGGCGTGGACAGAGCGACGCGAGGCCGCGAGGCGGAGCAAATCGCAAAAACCACGCCCCAGTTCGGATTGCAGGCTGCAACTCGCCTGCATGAAGTCGGAATCGCTAGTAATCGGAGATCAGCTACGCTCCGGTGAATACGTTCCTGAGCCTTGTACACACCGCCCGTCACGTCATGGAAGCCGGGAGCGCCCGAAGTCACGTCATCTCAGGCGTGCCTACGGCGAGTTCGGTGACTGGGACGAAGTCGTAACAAGGTAGCCGTAGGAGAACCTGCGGCTGGATCACCTCCTTTCTAAGGGATGTCCTTAGACCCGACCCACGGGGAGACCCAGGTCGGGATCGTGAGCGCATTCTCGCTCGAACGCCGGTTCGCCGGCAGGCGGATACCCGGTCGGTAACGCCCGGGGAAGATGGCCCAACTGTTCAACCACACGACGCCCGCTCCGGCGGGCGTCGTGTCTTTTTTCGATCGCCGGATGGCCCATCGAGTAGGGCTCGGTTCGGGCGTTCCGGCTCGCGGCCCCGAGCCCTCCACTGATCTGTGGTCCCGCGCAGTTATGCGCGATCTTTGGTCGTTTGGGCGGCGTATTCTGCATCGCCGCCGTCCACTCGCCTCGCACCTAGGGGTTTGATTGGAGCGCATGGGGGAAACCGGGCGATGCCCGGGACGACTAGGGTTGGGTAGGAAGACCACACGCCCTCGGGTTGCCACTGCACCCATGGAGATCGCTGACATGAACCGAACGCTACTGACGCCGGAGTCTCTCGAGTCTCGGACGTTGCTGACCGTCCAGTTCGGGTCGCCGTCCGACCTGAACATCGGGCTCACGACCCCGACCTCGGTCGTGCTCATCGACGCCGACGCCGATTCCGACCTCGACCTGGTCGTCGGCGGCGATCAGGGCGTCGAAGTATTTATCAACGATGGCGACGGCAACTTCGGTTCGCCGTTCGACGTCCCGTTCGGGCAGGACGTGCTCGAACTCATCCGAGGCGACCTCGATGGCGACGGTCCGGACGACCTCTTCATCCGCTTTGACAACGGCGGCAACGCGGCGAACGACGTTGTCGGCGTCGCGTCCTTCGCCGGCGGCGGGGCGCCGCAGCAGCGCCGCATCAGCGGCATCGCCAACATCGCGCCGACCTTCGCCGTCGGCAACTTCGACAACGTCAACGGGCAGGACGTCGCCCTCTACGACGCCGACTCCGACGAGATCGCGCTCTACCTCAACGGCGGGTCCGGCTTCCCCGCGACCCCCGCGAGGTTTGCGGCCGAGTCCGGGACCATCGTCGCCCTCATCGCGGGCGATTTCGACGGCGACGGCATCGACGACTTCGGGTCTGTCTTCCAGAACACAATCGTCATCTATACCGGCCCGTACAACGGGGGCGCCTTCGGCCAGATGATGACCTACACGCCGGGCGGGTCGGCGATCTCGCTGGCGACTGTCGGAGACTTCAACGGCGACGGCATGGACGACATCGGGTGGATCGCGGGCTCCACGCTCCGCTACGCCCTCGCCAATGGCACGGGCAGCTTCGGGGCGGCGCAGACGGTCGACACCGGCGCCCAGACGCCCTCGGGGCAGCTCATCGCTGGCGATGTCAACGCCGACGGGCGCGAGGACATGATCTTCGGCAATGGCACGTCCTTCAGTGCGGTCACCTCGCACGGCGCAGGCTTCAACGCGCCCGTTGACCTTGCCGCCCATACCGGGGGCACCACACCGCTCGCCGTGACGATCGGCGACTTCGATGGCGACAGCGATCGCGACATCGGCGGCGTGCTGCAGAACGGCGGCAACGATGTTCTCGCGTGGCGGTCCATCCGCGGGCCGCAGGTCGGCTCATTCGGTACGTCTCAGACGAGTGCGGCGCAGGGCGACAATGTCACGCTCGCCGCGTCGCAAGTCGGCGCCGATCCGCTCCGTTCGATCGCGCAGGTGACCTTCGGGTACGACGCGAACGGGAACGGGCTGCTCGATTCCGGCGAGGTCTTGCACGTCGACACGGTCGATACCGACGGCTTCCAGTTCCAGTACGCGATCCCCGCGGAGATCCCGGTCGGCAACGCGACCTTCCTCGCGGTGGCCCAAGACTCCGATGGTCTCGTCGGACCCGCAACGCCGCTCGCGATCCAGATCCTCTACTCGCTCTACGGCGTCGGCACGACCGAGCCGAGCGGCGCCGCCGGTGCCGACGGCCTTACGACCATGGCCGCGGTCAACTCCCAGGGCGAGTTGATCGTGTACGAAGAGGACGCGACCGGGAACTGGTCGTCGGAGGATCTCTCGTCCCTGATCGGCAACGCCGAGGTGTTGGTCGACCCGGCTGTCTTCGCGAGCAACGTCACCGGTCTCATGCACGTCGCGGCGCCGACCGCCGACGGCCTCTGGCTGCTCACACGCGACGCCCAGGGCGTCTGGACCGCGGCCAACCTCACCACGTCGGTGACGGACGGGCGCGCGATCATGTCCGGGCTCACCGCGTTTGCGTACACGCTCGGTGGTGCGCCCGCGGTGACGGTCGCGGGCCTCGACGTTGACGGGCAGGTCATCTCGTACACGCACGCGACGAACACCGCCGCGCCCGAGCCGGTCTGGTCGTTCCGCGACCTCTCCGCCGCGGTCATGGACAACACCGGCGCCCAGACGCCTCAGTTTGTCGGCTCGCTCGTCTCGTATGTCACGAGTTGGGGCGGACTCAACATCGCGGGCCTCGATGCCGCGGGCGACATTCACACCGTGTGGACCGGCAGCCCGAGCGGCCCGTGGTTCACCTCCAACCTGACCGACATCACCGGCGCCCCCGCCTACGAGGGCGAGGTCACGCCCTACGTCACCTCGTGGGGCGGCATCAATATCGCTGGGCTCAACACCGCCGGCTCTGTGCTCATCACCTGGTGGGTGCCGCAGTTCGGTGGCGAGTGGCGCATCTCCGACCTCACCGACCTCTTCTCCGGCCCGGCCTTCGCGGCCGGCGGCATTACGAGCTACGTGACGCCTTGGGGCGGGCTCAACGTCGCCGGCGTCGGCGACGACGGCGAGATCACCATCTACTGGTGGGTCCCGCAGTTCGGCGGGCAGTGGGAGATCTCCGCGATCTCCACGCAGTTCGACGACGCGATGCCGCGCCCGACAGGACCGCTCGCGAGCCATGCTTCGCCCACGGGCACGCTCAATGTCTTCGGCGCCTCGGCAGACGGGGAGATCACCCGCGCCTCCTGGAACCCCGGCGACGGCGGCACCTGGACCGGCGAGAACCTCACAGACGTCAGCTCACGCGGCTGATTGATCCAAACGTGAGACAAGACAAAGGGCCCGGCTTATGCCGGGCCCTTCTCATTTGGGGGTGAGGGTCACCAGCGCTGCAGCTACCGCACCAACTCCGCCGGGATCGTCTTCGCCTTGTAGCAACGCTTCTCCAGCGGTATGGCGCCCGGCGTAAAGGCGCCATCGGGCGACACATGCGCAAGCACCTTGGGAATGAGCGACTTGAACATCTGGCCCCAACCCATGTTCATCATGAAGTTGTGCAGGAACGGTTGACCCTCGAGCCCGGTGTGCACAAGCGTGAGCTCCGTGCCTTCGTTCGTCGGCTTGAGTGTCCATTCGACGCGCGTCGGAGGTGGCGTGCGCTTGCCGGGCGAGCTGTGCCCCTGCCACGTCCACACCATCCGTCGCGGCGGGTCGATCTCGACGACTTCGCAAGTCGTGAGCCCCGCGCCGCACATCGGCATCGGATCAAACTGAAATCGGAACTTGTGCCCGAGCTCTGGCTTGAAGTCGTTGGGCATGAGCCACTCCGCCAGGGCGTGCGGATCCGTCAGCGCGACCCATACGAGTTCCGGCGGGTGCGGGTACGTCGCGCGCTTCACGATTTGCTTCGCCATCAAGATCCCTCCTGCGGGCTTTGGTTGCTCTTGCCCCTCGGCTTTCGCAATGCGCGCGATGCACCGCTGGCAGGCGTGTCAGGTGACCCATGCTGCTCGTCTAGATACCGCCCGAGATTGTCGAGCTTCTCTGTCCAAAACACATCCCATTGGCCCACCCACTCCGCCAACTCGCGCATCGGCTCGGGCTCGACGGCGTACACGCGCCGCCGACCCGACTTCCGCGAGCGCACGAGCCCCGCCCGCTTGAGTACGCCGAGGTGCTGGCTGAACGCGGGCTGAGTCATCTGCCCCGCCCTGGGGATCACCCTGGTCATCAGCTCGCCCGCAGCCCGCTCGCCCCGCCGAAGCTCGTCCAGGATCGCCCGGCGCGTCGGGTCGGAGACCGCGAGGTAAACCGACGAATGAGCAGCGACGCGGACCATAGGCTCAATATATCATCAATCGCTTATATATCAAGGCGATCCCGTATCCGCTCACCCCAAAGGGGCCAGATCTGCTCCGAGAGAGTGGGGGGCCGCTACTACAGCCCGCAACCCGGCGCGTCGCCGTAGGAGTCAACGCCGCGCAGACCGCACCGGGTCGTGAGGTAGCGGGAGTCAAAGTGGGCAGCTGATCCGCCGCGCCCGCATCGCAAGGATCGGTCAGGGTACTGGCCGCCTCTTTCCTCGCACCGCACGCTTCGCGCACGCCGCGACGCAGAGCAGCCCGAGCACCCAGCAAAGCGTGGCGCACGCGACGAGGATGTACCCCGGGACCGCCCAGTACAGGACCATCACGCCCATGTCCCGCCCGGTTCGGGTGTCGAGCCCGTGCCCCTCTTCCTGCATGTAGTCCACGCCGATGTTCGCGGTCTGCAGCAGCCAGAACCCCGGCGCCACCAGCAGCCCGCCGAGCCCGAGCGCTGCCAACGCGCAGATCGCCAGGTCCTTCGCGCTCGACCGCTTCGCCTCGTGCCAGGCGTCGGCGAAGCCCTGGAGCACCTGCGACCCCCACACGCGTGCTTACCCCTTCGCGGCGCGCCGGCGCTTCAGCTCCGAGTCGATGAAACCGTCGATATCGCCCGCGAGCACCGCGGTCGGGTTGCCGTGCTCGTGCCCCGTGCGGTGGTCCTTCACGCGGTTGTCGTACAGCACGTACGAGCGGATCTGCGTGCCCCATCCACGGGAGAGGTCGCCGCCCGCGGCTTCCTTGATCTCCGCGGCTCGCTTCTCCTCTTCGAGCTGCTCGAGCTTCGCCTGGAGGATCGTCAGCGCCTGGCGCTTGTTCTGCGGCTGATCGCGGTGCGTGCTCGCAACCACCATGATCTGTGTCGGCTTATGCACGATTCGGCACGCCGACGCGACCTTGTTGACGTTCTGCCCGCCCGGCCCGGACGATCGGGCAAAGAACGTGATGTCGAGGTCCTTGTCGGGGATCTCCATCGCCGCATCATCGAACACCGGCGTCACGTCGACCGTCGCGAACGAGGTCTGGCGCTTGCCCTGCGCGTTGAAGGGTGACACGCGCGCCAGGCGGTGGGTACCCCGTTCGCAGTTGAGGTACCCGAACGCGAAGGGGCCCTTGACGTGCAGCGTCACGTCGTCGATCCCGACCTCCGTGCCGTGGTTCTTCGAGAGCTCCTCCACCTTGAACCCGTGGTTCTCGAAGTAGTAGAGGTACATACGGAAGAGCATCTCGGCCCAGTCGTTCGCCTCGGTGCCGCCATCGCCCGCGGAGATCGTGAAGTACGCATCGCGATGGTCGTGCTTGCCCGAGAGCAGCGACTGGAGCTCGATCTTGTCCATCCGGTGCTGCAGGTTGTAGAGCGACTCGTCCGCCTCGGTGAGCAGGTCGTCGTCGCCCTCTTCCTTCGCCATCTCGTACGCGAGCTTGGCGTCTTCGAACGTCGAGTGCGCCTCGGTCAGCGGCGCGATCTGGGCTTTGATCGTCTTGAGTTCGCCGACCACTCTCTGCGCCGCGTCCTGGTCGTCCCAGAAGCCGGTCGCCCCCATCAGTTCCTCAAGTTCCTTGAGACGGTTCTTCTTGACGTCGTAGTTAAAGAGAGTCCCGGATGGTCAAGATCCGGGCCTCAAGGTCGTCGATGATGGATTGATGCGCGTCGAAGTGCATGGGGGCTCCCGTCCGGTGCGGAGTCTAGGCGGAGCTCATCGCGCCGGCCCGGTGTTGGTCGGAGCGCCGGGCACCTTGGTCGTGGTGGGGGCGTTCAGGTCGCGCGCTCGGGCGGAGAGGCCGAGCGTTCGCCAATGCAGGTCGTCTCCAAACTCCGCGAACGGTCCGATGAACCGCGGGTGGTCGAACGCCCCAATGGTGGTGCGTTCGGGATTGAGGGTGGGCTTGGCGGCGTAGTCGGCCTCCATCTCCCACACAGCCCACGCCGTGTTCTGACGCTCGATCGCCGCGACAAAGCGCTGGGGGATTTCTGCGCGGAAGGGCGCCCCCAGCGGCGCGAGCGTCGCCGCGTCGAGAACCCGCACGCGCACGCTCGGCGCCTGCTGCCGAGGGGTCTCCAGCTCATCGATCGCGACCAGCCACACCACCCGACCGGACATCGTCTCGCGCATGCTCTCGATCCAGGCTGCGACCGCGCTCCGCCGCTCCTGCGCCGGCGCAGACTCAGCGAAGGTGCGCCGGTAATCGCGCACCAGGGCTGCGAAGAGCGCGTCGGGCGAGGCTAACGGGGTCGCCGGCAGCATCACCCCGCCCGAGGCGTCGGCGTGCATGGTCCGGCGGGCGCTCCCGAGGGCATCGACCGCGGCGGTCAGGGCCTCGGTCGCCCGCAACAGGGCAGCCTCGAGTTCGGCGACGCGCGCCCGGAGGTGTGCGTTCTCCTCCTCCAACTCCGCGATGCGGAACGGGCTCGCGTCCTCCTGTGCGCGGAGACTCGGGGTCGCGATCCCGATACACGCGGCGAGGGCGAGAACCGGCAGGGCGAAGCGGCGTGGGGATGAAACGGGCAAAGCAGGGCTCCTCATTCGCCGACGCGGGCGGCTGGTGCGAACACGCCGCGTCGAGGTGTACGCTACCGCGCCGTGAGGATCTGGTTGTGCTGATCGTCCCCGATGCCCGCCCACCGACCACGATCGAGGGTCTCCTCGGGCCGGAGGTGCTCGCGCGGTTCGATCGCCTCGACGTCGTGAGCCGGCGGGTCTTCGCGGGACGTCTGCCCGGCGAGCGCCGGAGCAAACGCCGCGGGCAGTCGGTGGAGTTCGACGATTACCGCGAATACGTCGCGGGCGACGACCTCCGCCACGTCGACTGGAACGTCATGGCCCGACTCGACCGGGCGATCCTCAAGCTCTTCCTCGAGGATGAGGACCTCGCGTTCCACGTCGTGGTGGACGCGTCGCCATCCATGCGCACAGGGGCGACCCCCGACGGCGCGCCGAGCAAGGTGCTCTTCGCCCACCGCATGGCGATGGCGCTCTCGTCGATCGGGCTTGTCAATCAGAACAGGGTGGTGGTGTCGGTCTACGGGCTGCCCGGGCGTCGGATCGTGCGCACGCTGCCTGCGGTGCGCGGGCGTCGCAATATCGAGCGCGTCGGGCGCTTCCTGCTCGACTCGCTCGCGACCGAAGCGAAGCGTGCGCTCGGTGATCGTGCGGAGCCCGAGCCCTTTGCGCGCGCGATGCGTGAGGTGGCGCTGACGCGCGCGGGCGCGGGCGTCATGGTCGTGCTCACCGATCTGCTCGAGACCGGCGACTTCGAGCGCGGGCTGACCGACCTCACCGGTCGTGGGTTCGATGCGCACATCATCCAGACGCTCGCGCCGACCGAGTTGGAGCCCGAACGCGCAGCGAGCGAGGGGCTCGTTGGCGATCTGAGACTGACCGATGTCGAGACCGGGCGGGCGGCGGAGGTGACGATCACGGGCGCGCTGATCCGGCGCTACAAAGCACGCCTCGAAGCGCACCTCCAGCGTGTCGAGCGTGCGTGCCTCGTGCGCGGCATCCGTCACGCGCTTGTGCGCACGGACACGTCCATCGACCAGCTCGTCCTCGACGCCCTCCGGCGCAGAGGGCTGTTGGGCTAGGTCGCCAGTTCCTTGCGGAGGCGGATGCCGTCGATGCCGCGCCCCGCGAGGTCGAGGCCGTAGTAGGCGGGCATGGACTTGATGGGCGTGAACCCGAGCGAGCGGTAGAGTGAGATGGCGGGGTCGTTGTTGGCGCGCACCTCGAGGTACGCCCGGCGCGCGCCCGCTTCGACAAAGCCCCTCTCGATGGCGACCGTGAGTCGGCGTCCGAGCTGGCGCCCTCGCGCCGATCGGCGCACCGCAATCGCGTAGAGTCGACCGGAGCACCCTGTACGGTGCTGACGGATCAGGCCGACCGCCCATCCCGCGACCTGCCCATCGAGCTCGGCGACGAGCACATTCGCCCGCGGGTTCGCGATGAGGCGTCGGATCTGGCGACGCGTGAACATCTCGTCGGGCGATTCAAAGCTCTCGACTTCGATGTCCACGAGGGCGTCGAGATCGGCCTCAATGGCCCGCCGGATCGTCGGCGCCGAATCCAGTGGCTTCATCGCGGGGGCGTTCGCCACGATGTGGCGCGGAGCGGGCGGCGTATCAACATGGTTCGTAGAAGTCTGCATCACACTCTGTCGCGTCAGGGCGTGCTTGTTGAGCAGTCGTGTCGGACGGTAGCTCTGCTTTGTGAAGCGCAGCGTGGGGATGCCCCAGTCGTCGCCCGCGTTGCACTCGGGATGCGCGTGCAGAGACCGGCGGCAGAACTCCGAGAAGATCAGCTGCGGGCACCCAGGGAAATCCGGGTCCGTCTTCTCGACGAGCACCACCGACTGGAGCGGGCTGATCGCGTGCCCGAGTGTAAACCCGGCCAAGCGGTCGCCGACGGTCACGACGAGCCCGGAGAGCCCGAGGGCCCGCGCGTGTTCGAGCGCGCGCCGCGTGGCGCTGCGGTCCTTTCGGCGGAGGATGTCCGTGCCCAAGTGCGTGTCGTTGGTCTCGCCCTCGTGCGTCTCGTCGGCGTGATCGGCCCAGTGGTCGAGCAGCGCCATGCACGCGGGCACGTGCGCGGGGGCGAGTTCTTCGACTCGATGCTCGGGGAAGTCGCGCAAGAACTTCGAGCGCGCGTGACGCTTCGATTTGAGATCGCCGCCCCCCAGATCGATCAGGCGCTGCGTGTCATACACGTAGTCCGACCAGAGCGGCGTCGCGCTGAGGCGAAGGTCGCGCACCGCGTTGACGCGCTCGAGCATCTCGTCGGAGACGTACTCGATCCGCGAGCGGTCAACGCCGCGTCGGGGGGCGTTGTAGGCGTCCATGATCTCGAAGCATGCGCCGATGACGCTCCCGAGGCGTCCGCCTTCCGCGCCGGGGAGGGCGATCGGGGGCAGGAGCATCGTCAGGTCCTCGCCGTTGGCGAAGACGCAGAGGTGTCCGTCGATCTCGGCCCAGGTCGTGCCGAGGGCTTCGGCCCACATGAAGGTGCATGCGAAGGTGGAGTCGGAGATGGGCTGCTTGAGCGTGGCGAAGGCCGCGTCAAACAGCGGGCGGTCTTCGAGCGTGACGGGATGGGGGCCATACCCGGTCGAGGTGTTGGTGTTGTTGCGGTCCGCGGGGTTGGGGCTCTCAAGGAGCCCCGGTTTTCGGTACTCGTCCATGGAAGGGCTCGGTTGCCCTACCTCCCTTCGGCCCGGGTGGGCCGGGGACACCCTCTTCGCCGGCGTGACGCCCGACGGTCGCGAGGGATGCTGACAATATTCGGATAGGACGCAGCGTCCAATGAGAATGTGCCAGGATTCTCACAAGGGGCGGACGGGCGGCAGGGGGATGGGCAGGGCGACTTCGAAGTACTCGGTCTCCGGGTGGGGGTCGTCGTTGTACCGGGCACGCGGGCTGAACCCGGCCCTGGCGTAGAGCGCCCCCGCAGCGGCAAGCTCCGGGAGGGTGTCGAGCACCATCGTGCGATACCCCGCCTCGCTCGCCTCGCCCAGCAAGCGGAAGACCAGCGCCCACCCGATGCCCATCCCGCGCGCAGCGGGGCGGACGTAGAGCCGCTTCATCTCGCAGACGCCCGCGCCGAGAGAAGGGCACGGGCGCAAGGCGATGACGCCGACGGGGAGTCCCTCCGCACAAGCAACCAGCAACCGCCCCCCCGGCGGGGCGTAGTCGCCGGGCAGCGCGTCGAGCTCGCCCGCAAGGCCCTGATACGACAGGTCCTGTCCCGTGACGCGTTCGTACTCCGCGATGAGCGCGCGGGCGTCAGCCAACTCGTCGGGGGTCGATGCAGGGGCGATGTGCATTGCGGACGATACAGCCGGTACGATCCAAGTCGCCATGGATGCGCCGGACGCTGAGCACCCGACGCCGAATACCGCCCGCGACCAGCGGTCGCTGATCGTGCTCTCGGTGACGGCGGTCCTGTTTCTGGGGCGCGTGCTGGCGCAGGTGATCCAGGCGGTGGCGCCGGTGGGTTGGATCCCGCCGTTCGACGCGTGGCAGTCCGGAGCGATTCCCTACTGGTTGCTGCTCGTGCTCCAGGTGATCGTTCTGGGCGTCCAGGTGTGGATCATCCGGCGAGTCGCGCTCGGGCGGTATGCGCCCTCGGCGCACGCACGCCGAGCGATCGGCGTGTTTGGCATCGTGTATCTGCACTTCATGACATTCCGCCTGATCGCGGGCCTGACGTTTCTCGACGGGCACCCGTGGTTTGACTGCCCGCTGCCGAGCGTGTTTCACATCGTGCTGGCGGTGTTCGTGCTCGGCGCGGCGCGGGCGGGAGGCGCCCCGGATTGCTAATACCCCTGGTACCCAAACCACCGCGTGTCGTCGGCGTCCAGACTGAGCGCCCACGGCCGGGGGTCGAACCAGTTGGTGGTTGCGTCCCCGATACTCTCCGCGGCGGCGACGAAACTCTCCGCAGCGCCGCCGACACCCGCCGTAGCGGCTGCGACCACCTGATCCGCCGGCGGAAGCTCCGGCATCTCCCGAAACTCCCAGAAATCCTCCCACTCGCGCTGCACCGACCAATGCGGCTGCGCGCTCTGGCATCCGGCGCACGCCAGCGCGCCGAAGACTGCGCCGGCCGTCGCCATGCTGCGGATCGTGCGAGCTTTCATCGGCGCCCTCTCGTCCTGGTGTGCCGCGCCGGCCAGTGTATCGGATCGCCCGCTGGCTCCAAGTTGGTATCGGCTGTGCAGACCACCGTCACAAGCCGTTCCACCGTATCGATCACGATCCGTGTGTAACGCCCACGCGACCCGTAGAACCAGTTGGGACCTTGATTCTGGCATACAACTCGTCGTCTCGCGGCGTCCTCATCAACCGCATGGTCGCGTTTCGGGGGATCACCACGCCAATCGCACCAGTTCCGGCACGATCGTGGCCGCAGCGCCCGGTATCGCGTGGTCCACGCGGTCAGTGATCGGTGTCGCGTCCTTGTTGATCTCGATGCCGACAGCACCCCGCTCCATCGCGACCTCCACAAAGCTCGCCGCCGGGTACACCACCGCGCTCGTGCCGATCGACATCACAATGTCGCACGTTGCGAGCGCCTCGTACGACGCGCGCAGCGCGTCTTCCGGCAGCATCTCGCCAAACCACACCACCCCCGGGCGATACAGCCCGCCCGCGGGTGAAGGCATCGGGTGTTCGGGCAACGGGCAGGGGAGGTCGTCGCGCTCTTCACCGGTCTTGGTGCAGCGCCAGACGTGGAGCGAGCCGTGAAGCTCGACGACGTTTCGTGAGCCTGCGCGGTGGTGCAGGCGATCGACGTTCTGCGTGAGGAGGGTGAACGTGCCGCCCAGGTCTGCGAGTCGGCGTTCGATCTCGGCGAGCGCGTGGTGCGCCGCGTTGGGCGCGCAGTCCAGGCACTTCCGTCGGCGGTCGTCGTACCACGCGGTGACGTCCGCGGGCTGGGCCGCGAAGCCCTCCGGCGAGGCGAACCACATGGGGTCGACCTTCGACCACGTGCCGTCCTTGTCGCGGAAGGTGGGGATGCCGCTCTCAGCCGAGACGCCCGCCCCGGTCACGACGACGACGTGCCGAGCGTCGCGGAGTCGGCGAGCAGCGGCTTCGAGGGCGGAGGGCATGCCCGAGTATGGCGAGTCGTGCGCGATCGGGGCGAGTTGGGCGGCGGGGTCCGCATGGGGGTTATGCGATCGGGGCGGGCGAGCCGATGACGCGGGCGTGTCCAAGCCGCCTCCGGTAGTGGTGATCGCCGACGCGGGGATTCCCTCGTGGGTGGCGATGGCGATCGAGGCCGAGCGTGCAGCACTGGACGGCGACGGCCCCATCCTCGTCGCGGTGAGCTGCCCGACGCATCGCGATCTCGTGCGTGCACGAGCCGAGGCGCTCGGCGCACACCCGATCGATCTTCCGCCGGCGCCGGGCGACGACCTCGGCCCGGGGCTCGCGGCGGCGGTCACGCTCGTGCGCGCCGCCGGGGTCGCGGGCGAGCTCGGGTGCCCGCGCGTGGTGTGGGCGGAGGTGGTGGGGGGTGATCCGGCGGAGATGGCGGTGGTCGAGGCGATCGCGCGCGAGGGCGACCGGGCCCTGCTCGCGTCGCGTCTGGTCTCGCTCGATGTCGACGGTGCGGGAGTGGAGATCGAGACGCCCTTCCTCGACCTTTCTGATATCCAACTCGCGGAGCTGGCGCTCGACATGGGGCTCGATCTTGAGCGGGCGCTGGTGGTGGGTGCGGATCGGTGGTCGGCGGCTCTCCGCACGCTCGGATGGGGCGGCACGCTCCACGAGGCGGGC
>JAUIFD010000286.1 GCA_030429485.1 Phycisphaerae bacterium
AGCTGCGTGAGGGTGCGGTCGAGCGCCGCGTCGGCGACCTTCACGTGGGCGCGCGCCTCGATGGCCCGAGCGCGCAGCGCGCGTCGATCCCGCTCGATGGCCTCCCAGTAGTCGTTGTCCAGGGTGTGGCTGTCGATGAGGTTGGCCACGCTGAGGCGCTGGTGGAGCAGACGCTCGACGGGTGCGTCTACTGGATCGAGGCGACGCCCGACCGGGCGGGGCGCTCGCGGCGGGTGACGCTCGCGTGCTCGCCTGTCGAGGTGGCGCCCCTGCTCCGCGAGAATCTGTTTGCGAAGGAGCACTCGACGATCCTCACCAGCGCCACGCTCGCGACGCGCACGACCTCCGACGAAGAAGCCCCCGAGCACGCGGAGACCGCGTTCGCGCACGTGATCGACCGTCTCGGCGCGGAGGGTTCGGCGACGCTCCAACTCGGCAGCCCCTTCGACTTCGAACGCCAGATGGAGGTCCACATCGATCGCACCATGCCCGCGCCCGGCGCCGGTGGTGGGGGCGGTGGGGCCAACCGGCGCGGCGTTTCCGACGCCGAGTACACCGAAGCCCTCGCAGCGCGCATCGAGCGACACGTACGCGCGACCGACGGCGGGGCGTTCGTGCTCTGCACCAGCTTCCGGACGATCAACGCGCTGGCGTCGCGCCTCACTCCCGGGCTCGAGGGCGAGGGCATGGCGGTGCTCGCCCAGGGGCGGGAGCTCCCGCGCGCGGAGATCCTGCGCCGATTCCGCGACTCCGAGCGCGGCGTGCTGCTCGGCGCCGCGAGCTTCTGGCAGGGTGTGGACGTGCGGGGTCGCACGCTCCGCAACGTCATCATCACGCGCCTGCCGTTCGAGCCGCCCGACCGTCCGCTGGTGGAGGCACGGCTCGATCGGATCCGTGATCGCGGCGGCGACCCCTTCCGCGAGGACTCGCTCCCACGGGCGGTCATTCGCTTCAAACAGGGAATCGGACGCCTCATCCGATCGTCGAGCGATCACGGGCGCGTGGTGATCCTCGACCCGCGCGTCGTGACGACGGGGTATGGGCGCGCGTTCCTCGCGGCTCTGCCTGCGGGCGTGACGCCGCAGATCGAATCCTGATATTTACCTTACAACTTGGACGAATGCGGGTGAGACTTCTAGAGTCTCCGCTCACCGCAGGCTGCCGCCCGGCGGCCGCGCACCCGTCACCCCGACCAGGAGATGCCATGCTCGGGAGAGTCTTCAAGGCGTACGACATCCGCGGCACCTACCCCGACCTGCTGACCGACCAGATGGCGTGGCAGATCGGGTTTGGCGCGTCGAAGTTTCTGCTAAATGAGGCGGAAGCGGCGGGGGAGACGACCCCGATGATGCGCAATCTGGTGGTCGGGCGCGACATGCGCCAGTCGAGCCCGAAGCTCACCAAGAAGCTCATCGAAGGCATCACGCACCAGGGGGGTGATGTGATCGATGTCGGGCTTGTGGATACGCCGTTTGTGACGTTCGCGGTTAATCACCTCGGGTGCGCGGGCGGCGTGATGGTGACGGCGTCGCACAACCCGCCCAAGTACAACGGGTTCAAGATCTCGAAGCGCGCGGGCAAGCCCGTCGGCGAGACGACGGGGCTCGCGGAGATTCGCAAGCACGCGGCCATGGTCGATCGCAAGCCGCCCAACCAGGGCGGGCGATCCGAGACGCGCGACCTGTGGGACGCGTACACCGAGCACGTGCGCGCGTTTCTCAACCTGCGCGGGCGGCAGATGAAGGTCGTTATCGACGCCTCCAACGGCATGGCGGGCACGATGGTGCCCAAGGTCTTCGGGCGCAAGGGCAAGGACATCGAGGGGCTCGAGATCGTCGAGATCAACTTCGACAACTCCAAGGGTGAGTTCGTCCATGAGCCGAACCCGCTCGTCGCGGCGAACGTGCAGCAGACGTGCGACGGCGTGCGCGAGCACAAGGCCGACCTGGGCATCTGCTTCGACGGCGACGCGGACCGGTGCGTGGTGGTGGACGAGACGGGCGAGATCGTCGGGTGCGATCACCTGACGGCCCTGCTCGCACGCCACTTCCTGGACGATGCGCCCGGGGCGGCGATCGTGTACGACCTGCGCTCCACCAAGGCGGTCGCGGAGGAAGTGCTCAAGGCGGGCGGGCGCCCGGTGCTGCTCAGCCACCTCGGCCGGCCGAAGGGCGAGGTCGTCGAGGCGCTGCGCCTGACCCCGGTCGGCAAGCGCCTGGCCGAGCTGCTGCGCG